>MNEG01000101.1 GCA_001917585.1 Candidatus Rokubacteria bacterium 13_1_40CM_68_15 | reverse complement strand
TCCGCAGTACACGCACGGGCTGCGCGCCAACACGTTCATGCTCGACCCCGGCAAGACGCGGGACTTCGAGCGGGCCATGGCCGAGCTTCAGCAGGGACTCTGGATCGCGAAGACCGAGGAGCGCTACGAGCCGACGTTTTCCTATCGCTGGGACCTGCTGGAGGCGTGGCTTCCGGACGCCGTCGCCGAGGGCCGGCGCCTCGCCCGCCCGCGCGCGATCGAGCGCCTGATCGAGCGATTCGTCGGCGGCGCCGTCTTCACCAACGAGCGCGTGCTGGCACGGCTGTTCCGGCTGCCGATGGCCGAGGTCACCGGCGCCCTCGAGCGTCTCGTGCGCCGCGGCACGCTCGCCGCTGACGAGGCGATCGACGGCTGGCCCGGGCGCTGGCTCGTTCACACCTCGGCGCGGCGCGGATGAATCCCCGGGCGCGCCGCCGGCTCGTCGTCGCCCTGCTCGTGGTCGCCGTCGCTGCCGGTGCGCTGGCCGGCGCCGCGGCCTGGCAGGGATCACCGGCGTCGCTCGTGGCTCGTAAAGGGCGCCTGATCGCCGCCGAGGTGACTCCCGCGGGCGAGGACGCGATCTCGACGATGTCGCAGTTGACGCTGCGACGCTCGACGGGAAGACCCGTCACGGCGCTCGTGCGCGTGCCGCGCGGCCCCGGGCCGCATCCGGCCGCCGTGCTCCTCGGCGGCGTGAACCGGGGCCGGCGCGTCGCGGGGGTACGTGGCCTGGACGCGATCGCGCGTCACGCCGTGATCGTGTCGCCGGACTACCCGTTACCGGCTCAGCGCGGAGGATGGGAGGGCTGGCGCGCGATCACGATGCCCTTCCGGCTGCGCCCGGCCGCGTTCGACACCGTCGCCGACATCCTGTTGCTGCTCGACTATCTCGAGTCGCGTCAGGACGTGGCGCCGACGCGTCTGTTCCTCGTCGGCTCCAGCCTGGGCGCGCCGGCGGTGGCCATCGCGGGCGGCATCGACACCCGCCCGGCTGCCGTCGTCGCCCTCTATGGCGGCGGAAGAATCGGAGCGTTGCTCGGCCACGCGCTCGCCCATCCCGATCAGCCCTCGCCGCATCCGCCGTGGCGGGCCTGGCTGCTCGGTCATGCCCTCGCGCTGGGGGTGGCGCCGCTGGCGCCCGAGCGCTATGTCGCCGGGATCGCGCCGCGGCCGTTCCTGATGGTCAACGGGGCCGACGACTCGCTGGTGCCGCGTGCGAGCGTACTGGCGCTCTACGAAGCGGCCCGGGCGCCGAAGGAGCTGATCTGGGTTCCGAGCGAGCACGTCCAGCCCGACGAGGCCGACTTGATTCGCCGCCTCAGCGGCACCATCGTCTCCTGGCTGTCCGCCCGCGGCCTCCTCCCCTCCGCCTCCTGACAACGCCCCAACCCAAACCCGAAGGACGGATCTCGACGGACGGAAGGAGTGGAGGTCAGCATGGCAGGCTGCGGGGGAGCCCTCGGAGACCCGTTCCCCGCCCCGACGTTACTTCGCATCGAGGCGTTGATGGGAGAACGCTCAGCGTACGTCGCCGCGAGGCTCGTGGTCGACGAGGGCTCTCCCGCGCCCGGCCGTACTAAGCGCTATTTTTTGCTCGCGTCGTAGACCTCGCCGAAGAGCACCCAACGCTCCCCGTCGAACTTCGCGAGCTGCTCCTGCTCGATCGGGTAGAAGTCCTTCGGCCCGGTGTTGACCTTGATCCCGGGCAGCGCCATCGGAAGCATGAAGTCCTTCAGGCTGGCCGCCTGCTTCATGATGCTCTCGCGCGAGAGATCGTTTCCGCACTGCTTGAGGACCTGGACCATCGTCTGGGCCGCGGAGTACCCGTACACGTTGAACGCGTCCTCGACGTTGCCCTCAGGGTAGTACTTCTTCATGAAGGCGAGCCAATCCTGGTAGCCCTTGTCGTTCTTCCACTGGGGGTCGGTGGGGTCCTTCAGGTATTGCGTGGTGAGGATCCCGCGCGACGCGTCGGACCCGACCGGCTTCATCACCTGCCCGACGGAGGCCGAGACGTTGTTGAGGAGATGGAGCGGCTTCCAGCCGATGTCGTGGGTCTTCTTGATGGCCTGCACCGCGTACTTCGGAATGGTCACATTGTAGAAGACGTTCGCTCCACTGTTCTTGAGATTCACGATCTGCGAGTCGATGGTGGCGTCGGTCGCCTCGTAGGTCTGCTCCATGACGATGATCTTCTTGGCCGCGTCGCCGAGCCCGTCCTTCAGCCCCTTGACGTAGTCCTTGCCGTAATCGTCGTTCTGGTAGAGGATGCCGACCTTCGCGTTGGGAACGTTGTTCAGGATGTATTGCGCGTAGATCTTGCCTTCCGTCTGGTAGGTCGGCTGCCAGCCCATGGTCCACGGGAAGTGTTCGGGGTCGCCCCACTTGGTGGCACCGGTGGCCAGGAAGAGATGGGGGACCTTCTGCTGGTTCATGTACTTGTGGATGGCGCTGTTCGTCGGCGTGCCCAGGGTGTTGAAGACGAACGCGACCTGGTCCTGCTCGACGAGCTTGCGGACCATCTCGACGGTCTTGGGCGGGCTGTAGGCGTCGTCGTACGTCACGAAGTTGATCTTGCGGCCGTTGACGCCGCCTTCCTCGTTGGCCTTCTTGAAGTAGGCCGTGATCACCTTGCCGATGGTGCCGTAGGCGGAGGCGTTGCCACTGTACGGGTTGGTGTGTCCGATCTTGACCTCGGTGGCGGTGACGCCCGGGGTATCGGCGGCGCCGGCCCACGCGGCCAGCGCGAGGGTCGCGACCACCGTGAGCGACAGTGCGACGGTGCGAAATCTCATAGCAGTCCTCCTTTGGCCGGCGATGATCTCACATCTGCCCGGGCGAGGCGGCCCCACAGCGCCTGCGCCGTCCCCGCGATCCCGCGCGGCATCGTGTACATGAACACGATCAGGAACACGCCGTAGATGGCCCAAGGCGCGGCTTTCGAGATGTCCTGAGCCCAGTTCGGCACGAACTGGATGAACAGGGCGCCGAGGATCGCGCCGGAGATCGACGCCAGGCCGCCGATGACGATGCCGACCAGGAACGTGATGGAGAGGAACACGTTGAAGGCGTCGGGCGCGACGAAGGCGATGGCGCCGGCACTGAGCGCGCCCGCCACGCCCGTGTAGCCGGCGCTGACGCCGAAGGCGAGGGACTTGTAGAGCGCGCTGTTCACGCCCATGGCCTCGGCCGCGATGGGGTGATCGCGGATGGCGACGAGGGCGCGGCCCGTGCGGCCGCGCAGGAGGTTCCAGGCGACGATCATGAGGAAGACCAGCACGGCCAGGCTGACGAAGTAGAGCCACTGATCGGGCGTCAGACGCAGGCCGAGCGGCGCGTCGGGCTTGGTCAGCACGAGGCCCTGGGAGCCGCCCGTCCAGTGCTCGAAGTATTTCAGGATCTGCGGCACCGCCAGCGCCAGCGAGAACGTCGCGAGCGCGAGATAGAGGCCTTCCAGCCGGAGCGCCGGGATCCCGAAGAGGAAGCCGGCGCCGAGACACAGGACGCCGGCCGCCGGCACCGTCAGCAGAAAGGGCACGTTCCAGCGATCCATCATGACGGCGGCGGTGTAGGCGCCCAGCGCGTAGAAGGCCCCGTGACCGAGCGAGATCTGGCCGTTGTAGCCGGTCAGCATGTTGAGCCCGAGCAGCGCGATGGCGTAGATGAAGACCTGCGTGAACTGGAACAGGCGGAAGTTGCTGAGCACGAACGGCAGCAGCGCCGTCACCGCGAGGAGGACGAGGAGCACCGTCAACGCCAGTGGCCGCGAAGGCGCGCTCATACGCGCCGCACGACGACGCGGCCGAAGAGCCCGCTCGGCTTGACGACCAGCACGATGACGATGATGGCGAGCGCCACCGTCAGCTTCAGCTCGGTGCCGATGAAGCGCACGTAGGTGCCGACGAGGTTCTCGATGACGCCGACGAGCAGCCCGCCCACGACCGCGCCGCCCGGACTGGTGAAGCCGCCGAGCGTCGCTGAGGCGAACGCGTAGATCAGGATGCCCGCCATCATGTTGGGATCGAGGAAGACGATGGGGGCCACCATGATGCCGGCGACGGCGCCGACCAGCGCGGCCAGGCCCCAGCCGATAGCGAGCATCCAGCCCACGCGCACCCCGCACAGCCGGCTCGACACCGGGTTCTGGGCAGCCGCGCGCATGGCCAGGCCTAGCGTCGTGTAGCGAAAGAAGACGTAGAGGAACAGCAGCACGACGAGCGTGATGCCGATGGCGCCGAGGTCGTGCGCGCCGAACACGACGTTGCCGAGCTTGATCGGCGCGTTCGGGAAGGGGCTGGGGAACGGCTTCTGGATGTAGGAGTAGATCCAGCCGGCCACGCTGTTGAGGATGACGAGGAGCCCGATGCAGACGATCACGACGGCGAGCACGGGGGCGTTCTCGACGGGGCGGATCACGATCCGCTCGATGAGGAGGCCGCCCACGAAGGCGAGCGCCAGCGTGGCTGCGAAGGCCACCCAGTACGGCAGTCCGGCGTTGAGCATCGACCACGCCAGGTACGTGGAGAACATCGCCATCTCGCCCTGAGCGAAGTTCACGACGTCGGTGGCCTGGTAGATCATGACCAGGGCCAGCGCCAGGCTCGCGTAGATCCCGCCGGTGGCGAGACCGGACACGACCTGCTGCAGGAAGATGTCCACCTAGTACCCCAGGTAGGAACGGCGGACGGCGTCGTCCTGCTTGAGGATGGCGGGCGAACCGGCCAGCACGACGCGGCCGGTCTCGAGCACGTAGGCGTGATCCGCGAGCTCCAGGGCAATGGCGGCGTTCTGCTCGACGAGCAGGACGCTCACGCCCTGATCGCGGTTGACCGCGCGCACGATGCGGAAGATCTCACGCACGACGAGCGGCGCCAGCCCGAGCGACGGCTCGTCGAGCAAGAGCAGGCGGGGGCGCAGCATCAGACCCCGCGCGATCGCCAGCATCTGCTGCTCCCCGCCGGAGAGCGTGCCCGCGACCTGCCGCCGCCGCTCGCGCAGGATGGGGAAGTACTGGTAGACGCGCTCGAAGTCGTCGGCGCCTCGGGTGCGCTCGCGGCGCGCGTAGGCGCCGAGGCGCAGGTTCTCTTCCACGGTCAAGCCGACGAACGTGCCGCGGCCTTCGGGCACGTGGGCGATGCCGGCCCGCACCAGATCCTCGGGGGCCCGGCCGTCGATGCGTCGCCCGGCGAAGTGGACCGCGCCCTCCGTGCTGACCAGTCCCGAGACCGCCCTGAGCGTCGTCGTCTTGCCAGCGCCGTTGGCGCCGAGGATCGTGGTGATCCCGCCTTCCTCGACGTCGAAGCTCACGCCGTGGAGGACGCGCGTCCAGCCGTATCGAGCGCGGAGATCGGACGCGGTGAGCAGCGGCGCCATCAGCCCGCGGACCCATCGGTGCCGAGATACGCGCGGATCACGTCGGGGTTCTTCTGCACGGTCGCCGGCGGGCCCTCGGCGATCTTGCGGCCGAAGTCGAGGACGACGACCCGGTCGGACACCTGCATGACGAGGCTCATGTGGTGCTCGACGCCCGCCCGCCGGCTCATCGAGCAGGAGCAGCCGCGGCTGGCCAGCCATGGCGCGTGCGAGCTCGACGCGCTTCAGCGTGCCGAACGGCAGCCCCGCCGCGGGGTGATGGGCCACCGCGGTGAGCTCGAGGAAGGCCAGCAGCTCCATGGCGGCGTCGCGCATCTCGCGCTCTTCGCGGCGCACGCCGGACAGCCGCAGCGCGTTCGCCAGGAAGCCGCTGTGGGTGCGCGCGTGGATGCCGACCATGACGTTCTGGAGGACCGTGAGCGTCGAGAACAGCGCGAGATTCTGGAAGGTCCGTCCGACACCGAGCGCGGCGACGCGATGGGGACCGAGCCCGAGGATCGAGCGGCCCGCCAGCAGGACCGCGCCCTCGTTGGGGGTGTAGAGCCGGCTGACGCAGTTGAAGAGGGTCGTCTTCCCGGCGCCATTCGGACCGATGAGGCCGACGATCTCGCCTTCGCCGATGTCGAACGAGACGCGATCCAGGGCGACGATGCCGCCGAAACGCATCGTGACGTCGCAGACCGCCAGCAAGGGGGACCGAACAGCGGCAGCGGGCATGGCGAAAACGGCCTTCTTATAGCATGGCTTGTCGTTTTTTCAGCGGGGAGCGCAGCGCGTGTCACACCGACTTTCGTGGCACAGGTTCCGCATACAGCGAGTCGGGGGCGAGAGGAGACGACATATGCACCCAGTAGTCGGCATCTTCACGAGGCGCGAGGACGCCGAGGGGGCGGCCGCCGCGCTGAAGTCGGCCGGCATCGACCGCGGCCGCATCATCGTGCTGACACCGGGGCGCGGCGAGGAGCGGCTCGCCGCAGTTCCGACGCGCGAGTCCGAGCCTCCAGGTATCGGCAAGGCGCTCGGCACCCTCACCGGAGCCGCCGCCGGTGCCGCGGGCGGTATGCAACTCGGTACCGTCGTGTCGACACTCCTGGTGCCGGGCCTCGGTCCCGTCATCGCACTGGGCGCGCTCGGCACGGTGCTCCTGGGTGCGCTGGGCGCCGCGGTCGGTCACGCGTTCGATGACGCGCCCGAAGGCGTGCCGAGGGACGACCTCTACCTGTACGAGGACGCGCTTCGCCACGGCCGCAGCGTGGTGATCGCGCTCGCCGACGCCGATGCCCGCGCCGAGGCGGCGCGGGCCGTGCTCGCCGCCGCTGGAGCCGAGAGCCTCGATGCATTTCGGGACCGTTGGTGGAGCGGCGTCCGCGATGCCGAGGCCGCCGATTACGAGTCCATCGGACGACCGTTTGCCGGGGTCGAGGCCGACTATCGGCGGGGCTTCGAGTGCGCCCTTGGTGCAGACCGGCGCGGTCGCGCCTATGATGATGTCGTCAATGAGCTGAAGCAGCGATATCCTGACCTCTACAATACGGACGCGTTCCGTGGCGGCTACGAGCGCGGCCAGGCCTGGGCGGCCGGTCGGCGCACTGACCGCGCCGCGTGACAGCGAACGGAGGAGACGACATGGCTCTAGGACTGGGGCGGTGGACGGTGGAGCGCGTGGGCAGCCGGGTGCGCGAGATGGCCGACAGCGTGCGGGAGATGGCCGACAACCTGCCGCGCACGCAGATGCCGGCGGTCCGCATGCCCCCGTGGGTGCGGCTTCCCGAGGTGAAGATGACGCCGGCGCCGCGCCGCGGCGTTCATCCGCTGTGGGTCGTGGCGGGCGCCGCGGCTGGCGCCGGGCTCATGTACTTCTTCGACCGCGAGCACGGTCAACGGCGTCGCGAGATGGTGCGCGAGAAGGCCCGCACGTACCTGCGGCAGACCACCGAGAAGGTGGACGGCACCTCCCGCGACATGATGAGCCGTGCTCGTGGCCTCGTCGTCGAGCTGCGTTCCAAGGTGCGCACGGGCGACCGGCGTGAGCCGTGGGCGCCGGAGACTAGCTCGGAAGCTCGACGGTCCTGATCGCCGGCCGATCGGGGTAGATGCGCTGCAGGAGTGGCAGCGCGACGTTGAAGACCGGGACGTCGGTCCGCGTCCGGCCTTCTGGGCTGCCCCCGTGGGCGTGACCGTGGAAAATCACGTTCACGGGGTAGCGCGTCAAGGGCTCTTCGAGCCGGCTCGAGCCGAGAAAGGGAAGGAGCTCGGGCGGCTCGCCCTTCACCGTGCTCTCGACCGGCGCGTAGTGCAGGATGGCCACCCGCCGTGACGTGCGGAGCTTGGCCAGCGCCGATTCCAGCTTGAGCGCCTCGTCCACCGCTTCGTGGACGAAGCGCTTGATGATCTCCTCGCCCCACGGCTGGAGCGCACGGTCGCCGAACCCTCCACAGAAGCCCTTGACGCCGGCGAACCCGACCCCGGCGATCTCGACCGGCTCGCCGTCCAGAACACGCACGCCGGCTTCGCTCAGCAGACCGCGGATGACGGACGCCTCGCCCGCGTCGTAGTCGTGGTTACCGAGCACGGCGATGATCGGGATGCGGACCGACGCCGTCAGCATCTTGACCAGGACACGCGCTTCATCGGGAAGGCCGCGATCGGTGAGGTCGCCACAGAGAAGCAGGACGTCGGCCTCCTGAGCGGCGCGACCGAGCAGCGGCCCGAGCACGTCGGGCGGCGTCCGCGGACAGTGCAGATCTCCGAGCGCGGCGAGGCGCACCGGCTGCTCCGTCACCGGGCGCTGGTTGGCAGCCGGCCCTCGATGGCCGCCGTCCACGCCGCGACGTCGGCCTCGGTCATCGTCCCCTCGGGACCGAGCCGCGCGTCGCGGTAGCCCCAGCGCTCGACGTCGACCAGGTACTGCTCGCGCGAGAGCAGCGTTCCCCGGCAGAGTCGGGCATCGTCTCCATCCACCGTGGGCGCCCTGGTCTCACGGTCGAGGCGCGCCGTGAGCTCGCGCATGACGCCCTGGGGAATGACGTCGCGATGGCCGGGATAGACGAAGCCGAACAGGATCAGGTGGGAAAGCAGGACGCGCCAGTTCGGCCCGAACCGCCGCAGCACGCGGGGCCAGTCGAGGTCGGCGCCGCGGGCACGCAGGAGATGGACCACGTCGGCCCCGTCGTAGCGCTCGCGCTCCATGATGAGTGCCTTCGACCAGATCATCTCCTCGACCGGGATGAGCCGGACGGGCACATCCAGGACCTGGTCGTCGACCGCGTGACGAAACCACTCGTCGTCGACGCGAGCGCAGCCATTCCCCGAGCTGAAGATCACGTCCACCATCTCACCGCCCGACCGTGCCTTGCCCAGCCAGTGCGGAAACGTCAGCTCGGTGTCGAAGCCGGCCTCGGCGAACGCCGCCAGCACGCGCTCGCAATCCTCCGGGCGTACGAAGACGTCCAGGTCCTTGGTGTCGCGCGCGATACCCGTGTAGCGCTCGAGGGCATAGGCGCCGCCGACCAGGAAGTCGATCTTGGCGTGGCGCAGCGAGTGAAGGGCGCAAAGGTAGAACGAGTGCGCATCCGTGGTCGCAGGGGCGGGCAAGCTCATGGCCTCGGCAGCTGCACAGCACGTGCCGGTGAGTTGAGGTCGGACTACGCCGCCGATTCGGCGGGCCGCTTCCTGCCGCTGAGTGACGCGGATGTGCCCCACATGCTGGTGTGTGTGGCGGTATATCGTGCTCTTACTGACGCCCAGGATACGGATGATCTCGGCCTGGCTGTAGCGCTGGCGTCGATAGGCCAGTATCGATGCGGCGAGCGGGGGCGAGATCACACCGTTGCCCTGTTTCCTCCACTCGGCCAGATGGTGCGTCCGGACATGAGGACACGATCCTTCTGCTTCGAGGAGGCCGGCCAGCAGGCGATCTGAGGCAATCGAACCACGTTATGTCTACGGATCGGCACAATCTCGATAGAATCCGCAATTCCCGCAGATGATCTTGCACTTCTGCTCTTCCATCCGCTCGCCGCAGCGCTCGCAGACGTGGATCCACTCGACGCCGCCGCCGCCCCGGTCGATCGCGCGGTCATCCATGCCGGCAGCGTCGCACCGTGGCTCCGCTGAAGTCAACGACCGACTGAGGCATGCCGTACACTGGGACGGCATGAGCGAGCCCTGGGACGATCCCGAGCTGCTTCGCCACGTCTTCGACGAGACGCGCGTGGTACGGCGGCCGCTCAGCGGGATCATCACCGGGTACCACGTGTTGCCGTACATCCTGGTCGGCCCCGAGGTCGCGCGGCCGAGCCGGTCGGTGGAGGTGCGGGGCCGGATCAAGGTCTCACCGCGCCTCGTCATCAGCCCCGGGCGCGACGGTCCCACCTATGGCGAGCTGTTCGGCGAGCGTGAGCTGATGCACCACGCGCTGGTGGCGCGCTTCTTCAGCTTTCGCTACGCCTCCCGCGTGAGCCTGGAGTCGGAGGACCTCAACATCCGGCGGCAGGAGCGGGACCCCGAGAGCGTCCTGGAGCGGGTGCTGGAGGAGCTGAGCCAGCGCGAGGTCATCAATACCGGCGTGATCGTGTCGCCCGATCCCCGCTACTATCCGGTCTCGCTGGACCGGTTCATCCGCGAGATCCTCGACCAGGAGTTCAAGGACTAGACGATCTTCCTCGCCCGGAAATCGCTGATGGCGACGGCGTCGTAGCCGAGCTCGCTCAGCACCTCGTCGGTGTGTTGTCCCAGCGTGGGCGCTGGTCTCCGGATACTTCCCGGCGTGGTCGAGAGCTTCACCGGAATCCCGAGCACACGCGTCCGGCCTGCGCGCGGGTGATCGACCTCGACGGCCATCTGTCGGGGACGCACGTGGGGATCGGCGAAGACCCGTCCCTGCGGTGACGAACCGCGCTTCCAGCAGCTCGGCCAGCGCCGCCCGGTTCTTCACGCGGAGCGGAGGCGTCGCGAAGCGTTTGTCGTCGGCGAGCGTCGGAACGCCCAGCACGCCACAGATGATCGGCCAGAACGACGGCGAGCCACCGCCCAGGTTGATCCAGCCATCGGCGGTGCGGAACGCCTGATAGGGAGCGGCCGTGCGGTGGCCCGGTCCGAGCCGGCGCGGCACCTCATTGGTCGCGAAGTACGACGACGCCTCGTACACGGCCCATGCGATCGGCGTCTCGAGCAGTGACGTGTCGACCAGCTGACCGGCGCCCGTCTGCTCGCGCACGTGAAGGGCGGCGAGGATGCCGATCACGGCGAACATCCCGGTGCCGATATCGGAGACGGGAATCGGGACCGGCAATGGAGGGCCGTCTTCGGCGCCGTTGACGGACATCATCCCCGACATGCCCTGCGCGATTCGGTCGAACCCGCCGCGCTGTGCGTAGGGCCCCGTCTGCCCGAACCCCGAGATCGAGCAGTAGATCGCCCGCCGGTTGAGGGCGCGAACGTCGTCCCAGCCGAGACCGAGCCGGGCGGCGGTGCCCGGTCGCCAGTTCTCGAGGACGACGTCGGCGCGGGCGGCCAGCCGCCGGGCAATGGCGCAGCCGTCGGCGGTCTTGAGATCGAGCGTGATGGAGCGCTTGTTGCGGTTGAAGGTCATGAACGGCGCGGATTCACCGGCGACGTGCGGCCCCATGGCCCGGGAGTCGTCGCCCTGGCCGGGGCGTTCGACCTTGACGACGTCGGCGCCCAGGTCGGCCAGGATCATCGAGCAGTAGGGCCCGGAGAGCTGGCTGGTGAGGTCGAGGACGGAGAGGCCGGCGAGGGCGCCTGGCATCGTGAACCGAGTTTACTTCACGCGCGTTTCCTTGAGCAGGTAACCTTGACACGTCGGGGGGTGGATGCTATTCGTGATCGGCCCTTATCGCCCCCCGCGGGAGGACTCCTCATGACTTTCAAAGTAGTTGGTGTGTTCGTCGCCGGCATCGTCGTGCTGGCGACCACCGCGGTGGTCGTGGACGCGCAGGGCCCGATACGGATCGGCGCTTCGATGTCGCTGACCGGCACCTACGCCAAGCTCGGCAAGAACCAGCACGAGGGCTACAAGCTCTGCGAGCGGGATCTGAACGCCAAGGGTGGCCTGCTCGGGCGCAAGGTCGAGATGGTCGTCTACGACGACCAGTCGATGCCGGCCACCGCCGTGCGGCTCTACGAGAAGCTCATCACCGAGGACAAGGTGGACGGGATCATGGGCCCCTACTCGTCCCCCGTCACCGAGGCGGCCGCCAACGTCACCGAGAAGTACAAGAAGGTGATGGTGTCGCCGCTGGCCGCGACGACCTCGATCTTCCGGAAGGGACGCAAGTACATCTTCATGGTCATCTCGCCGGCCGAGGTGTACCTGGAGGGCCTCGTCGACATCGCGGCCAAGCGCGGGCTGAAGACGGTCGCGATCATCAACGAGGACACGCTCTTCTCGAAGGCGGCCGCCGCCGGCGCAACCGATCTGGCCAAGAAGAAGGGCCTCCAGGTGGTCTTCACCGAGGCCTATCCCAAGGGCAACACCGACTTCTCGGCGCTCCTCACCAAGGTCAAGTCGCTCAATCCGGACGTCATCGCGGCCGGCACCTACTTCGACGATGCCGTCGCGCTCACGCGGCAGATGAAGGAGCTGAACGTCAATCCCAAGATGTTCGGCGTGACCGTGGGCGGCGATCTTCCCGAGTTCTACGACACGCTCAAGCAGAACGCCGAGTACATCTATGGCTCGACGCAGTGGGAGCCGTCGCTGCCGTATCCCGGGAACAAGGAGTTCTTCGACTCGTACAAGAAGGAGTTCGGCCACGAGCCGTCGTATCACTCGGCGGCCGGTTATGCGGG
Source organism: Candidatus Rokubacteria bacterium 13_1_40CM_68_15 (assembly GCA_001917585.1). Classification (GTDB taxonomy): domain Bacteria; phylum Methylomirabilota; class Methylomirabilia; order Rokubacteriales; family CSP1-6; genus 40CM-68-15. The sequence continues at coordinate 42,131 of MNEG01000101.1, read as the reverse complement.
CTGCATGATCTACGCCGAGGGCGTCAAGCGCGCGGGCTCGCTGGACGCCGACAAGGTGCGCGAGACGCTGCTGAAGCTCGACATGAAGACGATGTTCGGTGAGTACAAGGTCGATCAGGATGGCTTCCAGGTCGCCCACAAGATGGTGCTGTTCCAGTGGTACGAGGGAAAGAAGCTCACCGTGTGGCCGGACGAGCTGGCGGCCGCCAAGGCGCGCTTCCCGACGCCGCCCTGGAATCAACGCTGATTTTTTTGAAAGCGGCACGGGCACCCGGGCTGACGCCACGCCCGTGCCCCGCCGCGATCCCCGTCGGCGCTCATTCGTCCGCCCGATGAGAGGCGTCACACTGGGTTCGCAGCCGTGGGGCTGCCCGCCGCGACAGGACCCGGGGACCACTCCCCGGCTTCCACTGCGCGCATGAACGTCGTCATCACGCCGGCGATGATCGCGCAGGTCGTGATCTCGGGCCTGCTCTCCGGCACGCTGTACGCGATGGTCGCGCTCGGCCTCGCCCTCATCTTCGGCGTCATGAGGGTGATCAACATCGCGCACGGCCCGATGCTGATGCTCGGCGCCTATGTGACGTTCTTCCTGTACAGCGCCTTCGGGGTGAACCCGTACCTCACGCTGCCGGCGTCGATGGCCGTGCTCTTCGTGCTCGGCATGCTGCTGGAGCGGACGCTGGTCTTCCGGGTGGTGGACGCGCCCGAGCTGTCCTCGCTCCTCCTCACCTTCGGCATCTCGATCGCCCTCGTGAACCTGGCCCAGCTGGCATTCACGTCCGACCTTCGCGCCGTCGAGTTCCTGACCGGGTCCTTCGTCATCGGGCCGGTCGCGGTGTCGAAGCCGCGCATCGTCGCGTTCGCCTTCGCCGCAATCATCACGGCCGCGGCGTTCCTGTTTCTCCGGAACACGAAGCTGGGCAAGGCCATCCGGGCCACGTCGCAGAGCCGGGACGTGGCGATGGTGTGCGGCATCAACGTGGGCCGCATCCACCTCATCACCTTCGGGTTCGCGGCCGCGCTGGCCGCGGCCGGCGGCACGCTCATCGCGGTCATCGTGGCCATCCAGCCCGAGATGGGCCAGATCTGGACCTTCAAGTCGTTCCTCGTGATCGTTCTCGGCGGCGCCGGAAACTATCCGGGCGCGCTCGTGGGCGGCATGCTCCTGGGCCTGATCGAACAGCTCGCGTCGCTCTTCCTGACCACGCAGCTCTCGGAAGCCGTGGCCTACGTGCTTCTCGTCCTCGTCCTGCTCATCCGCCCGACGGGCATCCTGGGCGGCCGCTCGACGTGAGTCCCGCACGGCTGTTCCAGGGCGGGCTCGTGGTGGTCGCCGCTGCGCTGGCCGTGTACCCGTTCTTTGGCACGGGCTACGGCGTGCGGGCGCTCCTGCAGCTCTTCATGTGGATCGCGCTGGCCGGCTCGTGGAATCTCATCTCGGGGCTGACCGGATACGTGTCCTTCGGCCACGTCGCGTTCTTCGGCGCCGGCGCCTACACGGCCGCGATTCTCATCACGAACGCCGGCTGGTCGTGGCCGCTCGCCTGCGCCGCCGCCGGGGTCGCCGCGTGCGGGCTGGCCCTGCTGATCGGCTACCCGTGCTTGCGCCTCAAGGGCCCCTACTTCGCCATTGCCATGCTCGGTCTCAACGAAGTGCTGCGTGCGCTCGTGTCCTACTTCGAGGGCCTGACCGGTGGCGGCTCCGGGCTTTCGCTCCCCACGCTCCAGGCCAGCGTGCCGATCTACTACGTGATGGGACTGTGCGCGGCCGCCGTCACCGCGCTGACCTACGTGATCATCACCTCGCGCTTCGGCCTCCGGCTCATGACGATCCGCGAGGACGAGGTGGCAGCCGAGGCCATGGGGATCGATACCGCCCGCCACAAGCTCTACGCCTTTCTGCTCTCCGCGGTCGGGCCCGGCATCGTGGGCGGGCTGGCCGCGCGTGACCAGGGTTACATCGAGCCGATCAGCGTCTTTCCTCTGGCCACCACCATCACCATGATCGTGATGGTGCTGTTCGGCGGGAAGGGAACGGTCTGGGGACCCGTGCTGGGCGCCGTCATCCTCTTCGTCTCCCAGGAAGTCGTGTGGGCGCGCTTCCCCTACGTCCACCAGCTGCTCTTCGGCGCCATCATCGTGGCCGTCGTGCTGCTCATGCCGCGCGGCGTGCTGGGGATCCTGCAAATCAAGTATCGCTTGCCGCGGACCGTGTGATGCGGCGCCGACTCACGATTTCGATCATTTCACCGCTCGCCTCGCACCGCTCGTGCCTGCGGCAGCTCGGGCGTTGCTCGGCTCGCAACGCGTGCCGCGGACCGTATCGATGACCGCCGCGCTCGAGCTCGACGCGGTCAAGAAGAGCTTCGGCGGCGTCACCGCGGTCAACGGCGTCTCGCTGCGGCTCGAGCCGGGACGGATCTACGGCCTCATCGGTCCGAACGGCTCGGGGAAGACGACGTTGTTCAACTGCATCACCGGCGTCGAGCGCCGCGACGCCGGCCGGATCTTCTTCCAGGGCGAGCGCATCGATGGATTGAAGCCGTGGCAGATCGCGGTGAAGGGCGTGGGCCGCACGTTCCAGGTGACGCGCGTCTTTCCCGAGCTCTCGGCGCTGGAAAACCTGCTGGTGGTGACCCGTGGCGATCGGGCCGCCGCCGAGCGCCGGGGACGCGAGCTGCTTGCGTTCGTGAAGCTGGAGCAGCTGGCGGGCGAGTACGCCGGCAATCTCTCCTACGGCCAGCAGAAGCTCGTCGAGTTCGTCCGGGTGCTGATGCGCGACCCGTCGTTGGTCCTCCTCGACGAGCCGGCGGCCGGCGTCAACCGCACCCTGCTCAACGACCTGCTCGAGGCCGTTCGCCGGCTGCGCGACGAGGGCAGGACGGTGCTGCTCGTGGAGCACGACATGAAGGTCGTGATGGGGCTGTGCGAGGTTGTGTTCGTCCTCGACCACGGCGACAAGATTGCCGAGGGGCCGCCCGGCATCATCCAGGCCGACGAGCGCGTCATTGAAGCGTACTTCGGTCGGTAGGCTCGCCGGTGTTCCGGTCGTCGCGTTCGCCGTCGTGGTCGCCCTGCTGGCGTGGCGCTCGCGAGGCTGGCCCCTGATCCACGACGCGCCGATCATGCATTACATCGCCTGGCGCATCGCGGGCGGTGCCGTGCCGTACCGCGACGTGTTCGACATGAACTTTCCCGGCGTGTACGTGCTGCACGGCGCCGTGCTGCGGGCCCTCGGCCCTGGCGACCACGCCTGGCGCGCCTTCGACCTCGCCTGGCTGGGGCTGGGTGGAGCATGCGTTGCCGCCCTCGCCGCGCCATGGGGTGCGGTGGCGGCCGTCGGCGGCGCCCTGGTCTTCGCCGCTTATCATCTGGCCGGGGGTGCCGGGCAGGCCGGTCAGCGCGACTTCCTGCTCTGTCCCTTCCTGCTCGTGGGGGCGCTGGGTGTCGCCCGGTGGCTGGAGCGGCGGCGCGTGGTCGATCTCGCCTGGGGTGGGCTCGCGCTCGGCGCCGGCGTGACGCTCAAGCCTCACGCGATCGTGTTCGCGGGCCTCCTCGCCGTCGTCGTGGCCGTCCGGGTCTGGCGGTCGAGCGCCGGCGCGCTCGCCGCCGGCGTGTTTCCGAGCGCTGTCGCGGTCGCGCCGGCTGCGGTGATGCTCTGGCTCGCGACGATCGGCGCGCTCCCGGCGTGGCGCGCCATCGTCGTCGATTACCTCCTCCCCCTCTACGGGAAGCTCGGTCGTCCCCCGGCCTGGGGGTTTCATCGCTGGCAGGTATGGATTCCGTTGGGCGCCGCCGTCGTGCTGAGCGTGGCCGGCGCCGTCACGGGGCGACGGTTCTCGATGCGGCACCTCGTCGTCAGCCTCGGCGTTCTCTACGGCCTCGTCCACTACGTCTCACAGGGCAAGGGGTGGGAGTACCACGTCTATCCGCTGGCAGCGTTCGCCTCGGTGCTCGCCTTCGCGGAGCTCGCGGCGGCGTGGCGTACGCGTCGATGGCCGACGGCGGTGGCCGTCGCCGTCGCGCTGCTGATCGCGGCCGTGATGCTGCAGACCAAGGGCGCGGAAGCCGCGGCCGCCGTCCGCGCCGGATGGATCAGCGACAAGGCCCAACGCGTGAACGCCGTCGTCGCCGACCTGCGCCCGCGACTCGGCCCCGGCGACACCGTCCAGGTCCTGGACACCACCGAGGGCGGAATCCACGCGCTCCTGCGCCTCGGCGTGGCCGAGCCTTCGCGCTTCGTTTATGACTTCCACTTCTTCCACGATGTGACCACGCCGGTCGTGCGTGGCCTTCGCGCCGAGCTGGTGGACGCGCTGCGTGCGCGGCCGCCGCGGCTCATCGTGGTCTTCGCGCGTGGATGGCCCGCCCGCGGCGCCGAGCGCGTCGACACGTTTCCGGAGCTGCGGCAGCTGCTCGAGCGTGCCTATCGTCCCGACGCCACCGGCGACGGCTACGTGATCCATGCGAAGCGCGACGGTTCGTAAGATCATCGGCGCCTACGACGACCCCGTCGTCCGTGCCTACTGCTGGGCGCGCTTCTGGATCCTGCGCCAGCGCTTCCTCGACGAGATCGGTCAGTACCTGCCGGCGGAAGGCCCCGTGCTCGATCTGGGCTGCGGCTTCGGGCTTTTCTCGCTCTACTATGCGGCCACGGGCCCCCGCCGGTTCTTGCGCGGCATCGACGTGAACGCGCGACGCATCGCGCTCGCGAGGCGGGCGGCGGCCCGCCTCGGGATCGACAACGTCGCCTACGAGGTGGCCGACGCCCGCCACTTCAAGGGCGACGGCGAGGTCGGCGCGGCGTACATGCTCGACATCGTCCACCACGTGCCGCCCGAGACCGTGGTGCCGCTGCTTGCCCAGCTTCGCCGGGCGGTCGCGCCGGGCGGTGTCCTCCTGGTGAAGGACGTGGACACGCGCCCGGCGACCAAGCGCTGGTTCACCTGGGCGCTCGACAAGGCGATGGCGCCCCGCACGCCCGTGCACTACTGGAGCGCCGAGCGGCTCGCCGAGGCGCTTCAGGCCAGCGGTTTCCGCGTGCGCCGCCACCTCATGGTCGACGTGCTGCCGTACCCGCACGTGCTGTACATCGGGGAGGCCGTGTGACGCCGGGGGCCAAGCTGCTCGTCGCCGACGCGGTCACCGCCGGTTACGGCAAGATCGACATCCTCCACGGGGTCTCGCTCTACGTCGACGCCGGCGAGATCGTGAGCATCATCGGGCCCAACGGCGCCGGCAAGTCCACCGCCTTCAAGACCATCGTCGGCTTCCTGCACCCGCGCGGCGGCACCATTCGCTTCAATGGCGAGGACATCACCGGGCTGCGGCCCGACCTCGTGCTGCGCCGCGGCCTCGCATACGTGCCTCAGGGCCGCATCGTCTTTCCGCAGATGACGGTGCTCGAGAACCTCGAAATGGGCGCCTACATCGACCGCGACCGGACGCGGGTGACCCAGGCGCTCGAGCAGGTCTATACGCTGTTTCCGATCCTGCGCGAGCGCCGCCGCCAGAAGGCGGGGACGATGTCGGGCGGCGAGCAGCAGATGGTGGCGATCGGCCGCGCGCTCATGACGTCGCCCACGCTGATCTTGCTCGACGAGCCCTCGCTCGGCCTCTCGCCGAAGTTCGTGACGCTGATCTTCGAGAAGCTGGTCGAGATGAAGGACGCCGGGTTCACGCTCATGCTCGTCGAGCAGAATGCCGCCCGCGCGCTGGCCATCGCCGACCGCGGCTATGTCCTCGAGCTGGGACGCAACCGCTTCGAAGGCGCCGGCCAGCGCCTTCTCGCCGACCCCGAGGTCAAGCGCCTCTACCTCGGAGGGTAGGAGCGCCGGGCCGGCGCAGGCCCTGTGCTATCTTCGAGCGCATGAAAGTCGTCGTCCTGTGCGGCGGTCTCGGCACACGGCTGCGTGACGAGACGGAGTTCCGCCCCAAGCCGATGATCGAGGTCGGCGGCCGCCCGCTCCTCTGGCACATCATGAAGATCTACGCGCACCACGGACTCAGCGAGTTCGTCCTCGCGCTCGGCTACAAGGGCGAGTCCATCCGCCAGTACTTCCTGAACTACGAAGCGATGACCCGCGACGTGACGGTTCGCCTCGGCGCCCCTTCGCATCTCACGCTGCACGGGGGCAGGGCGGTGGAGCCCTGGACCGTGACGCTGGTCGACACCGGTACGTCCGCCTTGACGGGCGCCCGCGTCAAGCGGGTCGAGCGCTACGTGGACGGCCCGCGGTTCATGCTGACGTACGGTGACGGCGTTGCCGACATCGACGTTGGCAAGCTGCTGGCGTTCCACGAGAGCCACGGCCGTATCGGCACCGTCACCGGCGTGCGGCCGCCCTCGCGCTTCGGTGAGCTGGTGTCGAGCGGCACGCGCGTCGTCGAGTTCAGCGAGAAGCCGTCGGTCTCGAACGGCTTCATCAACGGCGGCTTCTTCGTCTTCGAGCGCGCGTTTTTCGAATACCTCTCCGCTGACGATGGCTGTGTGCTCGAGCGTGACCCGCTCGAGCGGCTGGCCAAGGACGGTCAGCTCGAGATGTATCCGCACGACGGCTACTGGCAGTGCATGGACACGCCGCGGGACCTCCAGCATCTGACCGAGGCGTGGCAGCGCCCGCGGCCGCCCTGGAAGGTGTGGCCGGATGGCGTCTGATGTCTGGCGAGATCGTCCGGTCCTCGTCACCGGCGCTACCGGCCTTCTCGGCGGCTGGGTCGTCGAGGCGCTGCTCGCACGGGGTGCCCACGTGGTCGCCATCGTCCGCGACGGAGTTCCCCGAAGCCGGCTCGTCTGCGAGCGGATCGTCGAGCGCATCGACGTGGCGTCCGGCGACGTCGCCGATTATCTCTTCGTCGAGCGGGTGCTGGCTGAGTACGAGATCGAGTGCGTGTTCCACCTGGCGGCCCAGACGATCGTCGGGATCGCCAACCGCGCGCCGCTCTCCACCTTCGAGACGAACGTGAAGGGCACGTGGAACGTCCTCGAGGCGGCCCGCCGCGTGCCCACCGTGCGGCGGGTCGTGGTGGCCTCCAGCGACAAGGCGTACGGCGATCACGAGACGCTGCCCTACGACGAAACGGCTCCGCTCGTCGGCCGGCATCCCTACGACGTCTCGAAGAGCGCGGCCGACCTGATCGCCCGGTCCTACTGGTCCACCTTCGGCGTGCGCGTGGCCGTCACCCGCTGCGGCAACCTGTTCGGCGGCGGCGATCTCAACTGGAATCGGATCGTGCCCGGCACGATCCGGTCCGCCCTCTTCGGCGAGCGGCCGGTGATCCGCTCCGACGGCCGGCTCATCCGCGACTATCTCTACGTCGAGGACGCCGTGGACGCCTACCTGCTGGTGGCGGAGGCGCTGGCCGAGGGCGACCACGTGGCCGGTGAGGCGCTCAACATCTCCTACGAGCAGCCGCAAAGCGTGCTCGACATCGTCGAGCGGGTCCTGGGCCTGCTCGGCCGGACGGACTTGCGGCCGGACATCCGCAACGAGGCGTCGGGAGAAATCCGCGACCAGTACCTGAACGCGAGCCGCGCCCGCAAGCTCCTCGGGTGGACGCCGCGCCTCGCCCTCGACGCCGGCCTCGCCCGCACGATCGCGTGGTATCGCGCGTTCCTGGCGGAGGCACGGTGACCGAGCGGCCGGCCATCGCGGGTGTTGGCGTCCGCCCGCTGCGGCGCATTCCCGACGAGCGCGGCATGATCATGCACATGCTGCGCGCCGACGACCCGCACTTCGAGAAGTTCGGCGAGATCTACTTTTCGATGATCTATCCCGGTGTCGTCAAGGGCTGGCACCTCCACCGGCGCATGACGCTCAACTACGCCGTGGTGGTCGGGACGGTGAAGCTCGTTCTCTACGACGACCGCGGCGACTCGGCCACGCGGGGAGTGCTGATGGAGCTGTTCGTGGGCGAGGGCCACTACGCGCTCGTCACGATCCCGCCCGGCGTCTGGAACGGCTTCAAGGGCGTGGGCGCGGTGCCCGCCATCGTGGCCAACTGCGCCACCGAGCCCCACGACCCGGCCGAGATCGAACGGCTCGACCCGGCCACGCCGAAGATCCCGTATCGCTGGGACCTCCGCCACGGGTGATGGACCGCGCGGACGCGCTCCGCCGCCAGATCCTCGACCTCGTCCGCGAGTACTATGCGGTTGCCCACGCCCCCGCGCCGTTCGTGCCGGGGACGACGAAGATCAACTACGCCGGCCGCGTCTACGACGATCGTGAGCTGACCAATCTCGTCGAGTCGGCGCTCGACTTCTGGCTGACGGCCGGGCCGTACGGGCAGAGCTTCGAGAAGGAGATGCGGAAGTTCTTCGGCGCCGCCGACTTCCTACTCGTGAACTCGGGCTCGTCGGCCAACCTCGTGATGGTGTCGGCCCTGACGTCGCGCATGGTGGAGGGCCGGCTCCTGCCCGGTGACGAGGTCATCACCCCCGCCGTCACGTTTCCCACCACGCTGACGCCGATCGTGCAGAACGGGCTCGTGCCCGTCTTCGTCGACTGCGAGCTCGGAACCTACAACGTGGACCCGGAGGCGGTGGCCGCGGCGATCGGGCCGCGAACGCGCGCGCTGATGCTCCCCCACACGCTCGGCAATCCGTTCGATCTCGGTCGCCTCGTGCCGCTGGCCGAGCGCCACGGCCTCTTCCTCCTCGAGGACAGCTGCGACGCGCTCGGCTCGACGTGGGATGGCCGCCTGGTCGGGACGTTCGGCCACATGGCGTCGCTCTCGTTCTTCCCGGCGCACCACATGACGATGGGCGAGGGCGGCGGCGTGATCGTCAACCGCAGCGGGCTCAATCGCGCGGCCCAGTCGATGCGGGACTGGGGACGCGACTGCTGGTGCGCTCCCGGCCAATCGAACACGTGCGGCAAGCGCTTCGAGTGGCAGCTCGGCGATCTGCCGGCCGGCTACGATCACAAGTACATCTACTCGAATCTCGGCTACAACCTGAAGGTCACCGACATGCAGGCCGCCATCGGGCTGGCCCAGCTCGAGAAAGTGCCCGACTTCTGCGCCCGCCGCCGGGCCAACTTCCGGCGATTGTACGAGGGCCTCCGAGGCTTCGAGGACCGGCTGCTGCTGCCCCGCTCGCTACCGGCCGCCGATCCGGCCTGGTTCGGCTTCCCCATCACCGTCCGCGGCGGTCTGTCGCGGCTCGAGCTCGTGCGGTTTCTCGAGTCACGGCGGATCGAGACGCGCCTGGTGTTCTCCGGCAACGTGCTGCGCCAGCCCGGGTTCCGTGACATTCGCCATCGGGTCGTGGGTGAGCTCACCAGCTCCGACACCGTGATGAACGAGACGTTCTTCCTCGGGGTCTACCCCGGGCTCACGCCGGCCATGCTGGACTATATTCTGGAAGTGTTCGCCGCCTTCTTCGCGCGCTGACGCCGTGCGCGTCACGCTCGTCATGTCCGTCTTCAATCAGCTCGCCCTGACGCGCGCGTGCCTGGACAGCCTGCGGGCGAGCCGCGAGCCCTTTGCCCTGGTCGTGATCGACAACGGCTCCACCGACGGCACGGCCGAGTTCTTCGGACGCTGTCCCTATCCCTACCCGTTGCGCTTCGAGCGCAATGCGACCAACCAGTCCGTCCTCGCCACGTACAACCGCGCGTGGCGGCTGGCCGACACCGAGTTCATCTGCCTGCTCCACAACGACACGGAGATGCTCGAGCCGACATGGCTCGAGCGACTGCTCGCGCCCTTCAGAGCGAGCGACACCGGCCTCACCGGCCTGTACGGGGTCAAGCGCGTTCGCCGTGACGGCACGTACGTCGGTCGCACGATCGTCCACACCCTGGCCGACGCCCCGACCGTCCGTGCACCGTCCGAGGAAGTCGCCGTCGTGGACGGTGTCTGCATGCTCCTGCCTCGAGCCCTGATGGAGGCGATCGGCGGAATCGACGAACGGTACGGGTTCTACCACTGCTACGACAAGGACCTCTCGCTGGCCGTGCGGGAGCGCGGGCGCCGCTGCTACGTCGTGCACGCTCCCTTCCACCACCGCGGCGGCGGGACACGCACGACCGACTTCGCGCGGCGCGACGTCGAACGGCGCGACCTCGCCGATCGGCGGGCCGCCAACGCCCGGTTCGCGGCGAAGTTCCGCCACCGCCTGCCCTGCGACGTGCGATCGCTCGGCGAGCGCCTGCGGGAGTGGGTCAGCGCAAAGGTGACTGGCGGCGGGCGGACAGCGCGCGACGGGTGATCGTGACCATCTCGTCAACGGCGAAGGGCTTCGTCACCACGAGATCCACGCCGCGCCGCTTGGCGGCGTCGATGTCGACCCGGTCACCCCAACCCGTCACGAGCACGACGGACGTTTCCGGACGCGCGGTCTTGACGATTCGGGCCACGTCCCAGCCCGAGACACCGGGCGTCTCGAGCTCCGTGATGACGAGATCGAAGCCCTGTTCGTCGAACACGGCCAGGGCGCGGTCGCCATCGGCGCATTCGACGACGTGGTGACCCTCCGCGGACAGCGCGTCGGCCAGGAGTCCGCTCACGTGCGTTTCTCCGTCACCGTTGGCGTCTTCGCCGATGAGGAGGATCCGTGATCCCGCCGCCACGGTCTTCGCCGGCGCCGGCACCTCGGGCGCGGCGGGCAGGCAGATCGTCACGCTGGTGCCCTCGCCGGGGTTGCTCTCCACGTCGACCGTGCCCCCGTGACGCGACACGATGCCGTAGGTGACGCTCAGTCCGAGCCCGCTGCCCTTGTCCGTCTTGGTGGTGAAGAACGGCTCGAAGATCTTGGCGCGCGTCGCCTCGGTCATCCCGAAGCCGGAGTCGATGACCGACGCCACGACGTGATTGGCGTCGATCGTGGTCCGGACCGTCAGCCGTCCGCCTGACGGCATCGCATCGAGCGCGTTGACGATCACGTTCGTCAGGGCTTCGCCCAGCTCGTACCGGTCTCCGAGGACGGCCGCCGCCGGCGCTTTTTCGATGCGGACGTCATAGGCGATGCCGCGCGCCCGCGCGTCGTCGCGCCACTGGCCCCGGGTCAGCTCCATCGCGTCGGTCACGACCTGGTTGAAGTCCACCGGCTGGAACGGCCGGCGCCCCCGCGTGCGGCTGAACTCGAGCATGCGTCGCATCGTCCGGGCGCCGTCCAGCGCCGCCTGCTCGATGACCCGGAGCTGCCGCTGGACTTCGGTGTCATCGCTCTGCGTCAGCAAGAGCTGAGCGCGGCCGAGGATCGCGGCCAGCGTGTTGTTGAAATCGTTGGCGAGCCCGCCCGCCATCTCGCCCAGCGCGCGCAGGCGCTCGGCCTGGATGGTGCTGTGCTGCGATGCCTCCAGCCGAGCCATCGCTGCCTGCAGCTCGGCGTAGAGCCGGCTGTTCTCGACCGCGACGGCGGCCTGCGAGGCGAGGGAGCAGGCGAGGTCTTCGAAGCGCGCCGGGAACGACCGCACGTCACGCTCGATCTCGTCCCGGCTGGTGAAGCGCTGCGCGCGGTCACGCTTGCAGTTGATGAGCTGCAGCACGCCGATCACGCGACCGTCGGGCGTCTTGAGCGGCACGACGAGCATGGACTTCGTGCGGTACCCGATCTGGCGGTCGTGCGTCCGGTCGGGGGCGAACAGCGATCCCGGCGGAAGCGCATAGACGTCGTCGAGATTGAGGGGCTGGCCGCTGAGCGCCACGTGGCCGGCGATGCTGCTGGAGCTGACTTCGATCCCGTAGCCCTTGAACGGCGTCGGGATGCTGTCGTTCTGGACGATGGTGAAGCGCAGCATCGGCTCGCCGCTGTCCCCGGGCTCGACGAGGTACAGGGAGCCAGCGTCCGCGTAGGTGATCTCGCGAGCCTTCGCCACGATCAGATCGAGGAGCTTGGCGGTATCGCGCTCCGCCGACAGCCGGATGCCGATCGCGTTCAGGTCCTGGAACTCCGTGGTCAGCCGCGCGAGGTGGCTCTTCGTGCGCTCCTGCTCCTCCCGGAGCTGCGCCTGCACGTAGGCGTTGGCCAGTGCCTGGGTGATGACGGCGATCGGCAAGCTCGGAGCCAGCGCGGCGTAGATGACCTCGCCCGGTGCCGACGGCGTCTCCGATTCCGTGAGCGTCACGATCTCGATGGCGGGGTGCTGCCGCCTGACGAAGAGCGCGGCTTCGAGCTCTGTGGAGGTGGCGACGACCACCACACCAGGTCCCGTGATCACCGAGTCGCCACCTTCCCGAAGGGTGACGCACTGATAATTGTCCGGCAGCGCTTGGAGCAGACCGGTGACCGTGGAGTTCGGGAACGTAAAGAGTCGGTAAATCATCGCGAAACAGGTCGACGCATAATCAAATAATGAAAGAACTTTGGGGCCCGGGAGCCGGGGTTGTCAAGCGACTCCCGTCAACCCGCACGAAAGCGTCAGAGTTTCCGTCAGTTGACAGGACGCGGGGCTACGGAACGATCCGTAACCCCGCGTCAGAGCTTGGTGGAGCTGAGGGGAGTCGAACCCCTGACCCCAAGACTGCCAGCCTTGTGCTCTCCCAACTGAGCTACAGCCCCACGCGACGACTCACCCTACAAGCACGTTGAAATGATGTCAAGAAAGGCGAGGGTTTAGAAGGAATTGGTGCCGGAGGTGGGATTCGAACCCACACGCCCTTGCGGGCACGGGTTTTTGAGACCCGCGAGTATCGCCAGTTCCTCCACTCCGGCACGCGCTTGGAGAATGGGGGGTCATACTACCACCGTGCGCCCGGGACCATGACCTGCGTTCGCGGCAGGACGCGAAACGACGCCCCAGATTTCCCGCGCGCGGCGAAACCGCTCCCCGCTACATCGCAAACTCCCGGCACCTATGCCAGAATGAGGCCCGAATGGGCGAGCGGACCTTCGCCGAGGACGTCAAGCAGCTCGGCTACGGGGCGGGCGGAGTTCTGCGTGGTGAGGGCATTCTCGCGATCACCAAGGCGCTCCTTCAATCGGGCGTGAGCTACGTCGGCGGTTATCCAGGCGCCCCCATCTCCCATCTGCTCGACGTCTTGGCCGACGCCAATGAGCCGTTGCTCAAGCCGATGGGGATTTACTTCGAGCAGTCGGGCAGCGAGGCGGCGGCGGCCGCCCTGCTCGGGGCATCCATCAACTATCCGATGCGGGGCGCCGTCACCTGGAAGTCGGTGGTCGGCACCAACGTCGCCTCCGATGCCCTCTCTCACGTCGCGTCCGCGGGTGTGGTCGGTGGCGGGCTGATCGTGATCGGCGAGGATTATGGAGAGGGCGCCAGCATCCTCCAGGAACGCACCCACTCGGCGGCGCTCAAATCGAGTGTTCCTCTCATCGATCCAAAGAACAGTCTCCCTTCCTTCGCGCGGTTCGTGGAGGAGGGTTTCGGCCTCTCCGAGGCGTGTCACGAGCCGGTCTTCTTCTGTATCCGCATCCGGGCCTGCCACATGCGCGGCGAGCTTCCGTGCCGCGACAACGTGCGCCCGGCCATCAGCATGCTGTCGCCGCTCCAGCGCCCGAGCTTCAGCATCGAGCGCATCAATCTGCCGCCGTTCACCTACGCGATGGAGGCGCAGAAATTCGAGCAGCGGTTGCCGGCCGCGCGCCGCTACATCGCGGAGCGCTGCCTGAACGAGCATCACCGCGGCGAGGAAGAGCACCTCGGCATCGTCATGCAAGGCGGGCTCTGGAACACGACGCTGCGCGGGCTCCACGTGCTCGGCCTGGCCGACGCCCACGGCCATACGCCGGTGCCCCTGCTCGTGCTCAACGTGCTGCATCCGACCGTGCCCGAGGAGCTGATCGGGTTCCTGCGCGGCAAGCGGCACGTGCTCGTCGTCGAAGAGGGGATGCCGAACTACATCGAGCAGGAGCTGAAGGCGCTGGCCCACGATGCACGGCTCGACGTCGAGATCCACGGCAAGGACGTGCTGTCCCCGCACGGGGAGTACGTGCCTCAGCTCGTCATCCGCGGCCTCATGCGCTTCCTGACCAGCGCCGAGCCGCGCGCGCTCAGCGCCTCGCTCATCGCGGAGCGCTATCGACGGCTAACCGGCCACCAGGACAGTGTGCGCGCGGTCCTGCCACGTCCGATCGCCAAGCGGCCGCCGACGTTTTGCACGGGGTGCCCCGAGCGGCCGGTGTTCAGCGCCATGAAGATCCTGCGCGCGCAGGAGCCCGCGATCGGGGATACGCACGTCGCCCACGACATCGGCTGCAGTACGTTCTCCACGCAGGCGCCGTTCAACGTCGGCAATTCCGTGCTCGGCTACGGCATGGGGCTGGCGTCGTCCAGCGCGGTGGCGCCGAATTTCGGCAAGCGCGTGATCTCGGTGATGGGCGACGGTGGCTTCTGGCACAACGGGCTCGGCAACGGCGTGGCCAACGCCATGTTCAACAAGCAGGACTCGGTGCTCGTCATCCTCGACAACAATTACGCGGCTGCCACCGGCCAGCACCACGTGCCTTCCACCGGGACCAATCCGCGGGGGGAGCCCACCGGCATGACGATCCCGGAAGCGCTGCGCGGCGTGGGCGTGCGCTGGATCCGCACGGTGAACTCCTACCGGATCGCCGAGATGCTCGGCACGCTGCGCGAGGCACTGACCACGCGCTACGAGGGCCTGAAGGTGATCGTGGCGCGCGGCGAATGCCAGCTCGAGCGCCAGCGGCGTGAGCGACCGCTACGCCGGCAACGCGCCGCCGCCGGTGCCGAAGTCGTGCAGCCGCGCTTCGGCGTCGATCCCGACGTCTGCACCGGGGATCACTCCTGCATCCGGCTCAACGGCTGCCCGTCGCTGACGCTCGCCGAGAGCCCCGATCCGCTCAAGGACGATCCGATCGCCCACGTGGACGAGACGTGTGTGGGCTGCGGCGTCTGCGGCGAGGTCGCGCATGCCGCCGTGCTCTGTCCCTCGTTCTACGAGGTACGGGTCGTCCAGAATCCCTCGAGGTGGCGACGGCTGCTCGCGCGTTTCCGCCTCGCCGTGATCACGCGCCTGGCCACGGCGTGACCGAAGGCCGGCTGCTCTCCATCCTGATCCCCGCGGTCGGCGGTCAGGGCGGGGGCGTGCTCGCCGAATGGCTCGTGGACGCCGGCCTCATCGCGGGCCACGCCGCCCACGGCACGTCGATTCCCGGGGTCGCTCAGCGCACGGGATCGACCACGTACTACGTCGAGATCTACGCGGGCGACACGCAAGAGCCGCCGATCTTTTCGCTCTATCCCGTCCCGGGAGCGCTCGACGTCCTGCTCGCTCCCGAGTTTCTCGAAGTCGGCCGCGCCATCGAGCTCGGGTTTCCGTCGCCCGAGCGCACGACGATCGTGGCGTCGACCCACCGCCTCTTCTCCATCCACGAGAAGATGGCCACCGGACGCGCGATCCATCCGCCGGGCGAGCTCGAAGCCGCCGCGCGCGCCTTCTCACGCAGTCTCGTGGCATTCGACGCGCTCGCCGTGGCGCGCGAGCACGGCTCCGAGGTCAACGCGGTGCTCCTCGGCGCCCTGGCCGCCAGCGACGCGTTGCCCGTCCGGCCTGACGCGTTCCGCGAGGCCATCGAGAGGAAAGCGATCCAGGTCGAGGCCAATCTGCGCGGCTTCGACGTCGGACTCACGCTGGGCCGCCAGCGCGCCGAGGCGCCGCGGCCGTCGGCCAAGCGTCCGTTCCGCGCGCCGCCCGCGCTGGCCGAGTCGCTCGCCGTTTTTCCCGACGCGCTGCGGCCGCTGGTCGGCGAGGCGCTGTCGCGGCTCATCGATTACCAGGACGAGAAGTACGCCGTCCTCTACCTCGAGCGCCTCGCCCCGTTCGTGGGCGGCGACCGTGATTCCACGCTGGCCGAGATCGTGGCGCGCCATCTCGCGGTGTGGATGACGTACGAGGATGCGATTCGAGTCGCCGATCTGAAGACGCGCGCCGGCCGCTTCGAGCGCATCCGGCGCGAGGCGCGGGTCAAGGACGCCGAGATCGTGGTGACCGACTTCCTCAGGCCCGACCTCGACGAGCTCTACGGGGTGCTTCCGTACCGCCTGGTGGCGCCGTTCGCTCGCTGGGCCGAGCGCCGATGGCCGCGCGGGCGGCCGACGGTCGGCCAGCACGTGAAGACCACCACGATCCTCGGCTTCCTGAGGCTGTGGCTCCTGGCCCGGCTTCGGCCACTGCGCCCCATCTCCTACCGCGCGCAGCGGGAGCACGAGCGCATGGAGCGCTGGCTCACGGCCGTGCGGCGCTGCGCGGAGTGGAACACCGCGCTCGCCTGCGAGGTGGCGCGGGCCGCCCAGCTGGTGAAGGGCTACGGCGAGGTCCGGCGCCGCATGACCGGTCTCTTCGACGATCTGATCCAGCGGGCGCTCCAGGCCGGATCACTGGAGACGCTGCAAGGCGGACGAGTGACGGTCGCGACGGAGCTGACCGCCGCCTACCGGCGGCTCGTGCTGCAGGGACCCGAGCAGGAAGCCAAGGCAACCGCGCTGGCCGCCGACGTGATCACCCGGCTCGAGAAGAACGAGCCGGACGCGGCACTGGCCGCCATCACAGGGTCAGGTGCCGGCGGGTGAACTCCCCGAGTCGTTCGAAGTCCTGCGCGGTGAGATTCACGAAGTAGAAGGCTTGCCCGCCCCGGTCCGTTCTCAACACCAGCGAGCTGACGCGTACAGGCGGTCCGCCGTCGGGGAGCGTGAACGAGAGCTTCACCGCCTCGCCCGGCTGCAAGGTCGCATCACCCTTGACCTTGACCCCGAAAGGACTCAGGTCGTGAGCCCATCCTTGCCACTCGGCACCATGGAATTGCAGGATCCGGATGGGGAAGACCACCTCGATGCGTGCCGCGCGCCGGCGCTCCGGACTTCGGCCCACGAGCGACAGCTGCCGGTGCAGCGCGTGCGGCTCCAGGGTTGCCAGCACCTCGCCCAGGCGATCGAAGGCCACCGGCTTACCGAGGAAGTCGAATGCGCCGAGGCGCAAGCACTCGCGGGCCTGACTCTCGGTGGCCACGCCCGACACGGCGATGATTGGCAGACCCGAGTCACGAACCGGCGCGAGCTGGAGGAAATCGAGGCCGCTCAGCCCAGGGAGGTGGATGTCGAGGATGATCGCATCCGGTCGCTCGCGCTCGAGGGTTACCAGGGCCGCCTCGGCGCTGCGGACAGGAACCGCCTCGTGACCAAGCTCGATCAGGAAGTCGCGAAAGACGGCGCTGACATCCGGCTCGTCCTCGACGACCAGCACCCGCATGCGCGAAGCCGAGTTTAGCACGCGCCCGGCGGCCGGGCTATGCGGGAGGCGTTGTCTCGGCGACCGCGGTGACGGGAGTGGCGCGGGTCGGCTGGGCCCCACTGAAGAACGTGGCCCAGAATCCCGACGGCGGCCTCAGCTCGGGCCGACCGAGAAGCGCGACAGCTTCGAACCGGTGCGCCGCACGATACGTGAAGCTGTAGAAGGCGGCGATGCTGCGGGGTGTCAGCTCGGCGTTGAACATGAGGTCGAGCGTCAGGTGCATCAGCGCCCCGAGGACGTATCCGGTCAACGGCAGCGAGTTCAGCCACAACATGGCGGCGATCAGGACGGCGAACAGCTCATAGGAGTGGAGGGCGAGGACCGTGCGCCGCATGCGGCCTTCCACGTAATAATTGAGGAAGGCGCCTGGGCGCAAGTCGCGCTGACGCTCGACGAAAACGTAGTCGATCGCGTGGTCCACATCGATCAGGAAGCCGCCTGTGGCGATGCCGCCGGCAAGGGCAACGGTGTCGGCCAGCGGGAGGTCTCGCGTGAGAACGACGGATGCCGCGCACGCGGCGACCGTCGTCACCAGATGACCTCCAGGACTCATCTCACTCTCCTCACAGGCAATCTCCGTGCCTGACCTATGGAAGGCCAGGACGAACGGTCAGAACGCCGAAGCGAGCCCGGCTTGTGCACGTCCCGAGCAGCAATTCCGTGCATGATAGGGTAATCGAGGTCTTCTTCCACCAGCAGCATCCCGCAGGTAATCGGCAGTCGTCGCTGCTCTCTGGTCGTGGTCAGACCACATGATATACTTCGCTCTCGGGCTGATTTTAAACGGAGGAAGCGTTTGTCCGCATATCTGCCGGTTCTGATCTTTGCCGTCTTGATCGTCGCCTTCGGCGTGGTATCCCTCGCAGTTGCCCGACTGGCTCGGCCTTCCCGTCCCGACGTGGTCAAGCTGGCGAACTACGAATGCGGGGCTGAACCGATCGGCCCGGCGTGGGTGCGGTTCCCGGTGGGGTTCTACCTGGTGGCATTGCTCTTCATCATCTTCGACACCCTGGCCGTCTTTCTCTTTCCCTGGGCGCTCGTGCTGAAACCGCTCGGCCTGAGCGCCTTTTGGGTCATGGCGGCCTTCATCGGGATCGTCGGACTGGGCTGGATCTACGCGTATCGGGAGGGAGTGCTGGAGTGGAAGTAAAGCCGCCCGTCCCCCAGGTGCCGGCTCCGGTCTGGGGGGACATCAAAGACCTTCAGGAGTGGGAGAAGTACCGCCAGGTGCGAACGGACGGGGACAAGACGTCGGAGACCCTGGCATCCATTGCCGACGCGATCCACCACATGCCGGGCGGATGGATCGTGGTCACCACCACCGAGAAGATCTTCAACTGGGCGCGGAGCTCCTCGATCTGGCCGGTGACCTTCGGGCTCGCCTGCTGCGCGATCGAGATGATGGCCACGTTCGCCTCGCGCTTCGACGTCGAGCGCTTCGGCATGGTGCCGTGGGCGTCCCCACGCCACTCAGATTTGATGATCGTCTCGGGCACCGTCACGATCAAGATGGCACCGATGCTCAAGCGCATCTACGACCAGATGCCCGATCCGAAGTGGGTGGTGTCGATGGGGTCGTGCGCCAACTCGGGGGGGCCGTTCCGCCACGGCTATCACGTCGTCAAGGGTGTCGACCGCGTCGTCCCCGTCGACGTCTACGTGCCGGGCTGCCCACCCACGCCGGATTCACTCATGTACGGCCTGCTCAAGCTTCAGGACCAGGTCGCCGAGTTCCAGAAGTCGGGCCGGAAGTCCACCCCCACGCAGGAGGGGTGAGCTCCGCGTGAACCCCGCCGACGCAGTGTCCGGGATCCGGGAGAAGTTTGGCGTCGAGCCGGTCGTGGACGGCGCCACCGTCACCGTCGCACTGCCCGTCGACCAATGGAGAGAGGCCGGCGCGTGGGCCAAGAGTACGCTCGGCTGTCGATACTTCAACTGGCTGTCCGCGGTGGACTGGAAGGCGGAAGGCCTCGAGGTGGTCTGTCGGGTCGAGAACCTCGAGAGCGGCCTCGTGCTGTTCCTCCGGACGCGCCTGGGTGCCGGTGCAACCCGATGCCCGAGCCTCGTGCCCGTCTATCGCGGCGCCGACTGGATGGAGCGAGAGTGCTACGACATGTTCGGGGTCGTGTTCGACGACCATCCCGACCTGCGCCGCATCCTTCTGCCGCAGGACTGGGAAGGGTATCCGCTGCGTAAGGACTACGCGATCGACACCCCGCATGCTCCCTACCGCTGACGCCGTGCCGCAGAGGAGTCGCCGATGATCTACGAGTTGCGCACCTATACGTTCATCCCGGGCAAGCAGGCGCAGTACCTCAAGCTCAACGCGGAAGTCGGACGCAAGGTCCGCGGCGACAAGTACGGCAAGTTCGAGGGCGGATGGACGACCGAGTTTGGGACCATCAACCAGTACGTCCATCTGTGGGGCTACGCCGATCTCGAGGAGCGCAACCGACTGCGGGCCGAGCTTGCCAAGAATGACGAGTGGACCAAGGGCTACATCCCGCAGATCCGGCCGCTCCTGCTGGCGCAGGAGACGAAGATCCTCTCCGCAGTCCTGCCGCTCCAGCCTCCCAAGGACACCGGCAACATCTACGAGCTGCGCTGGTACCGCACCCAGGTCGGCAGGGCCGGCGAATGGCTCGAGCTGTTCAAGGCCGTGATGCCGACGCGCGAGAAGTACATGCGACGGGTCGGCCTCTGGCAGACCGAGCTCGGCCAGCTGAACGAGGTCGTCCACCTGTGGGTCTATCGCGACCTGAACGAGCGCATGACCTCACGAGCCAAGCTCGGCCAGGATCCGGAATGGCAGAAGTTCATCGGCGCCAGCGCGCCGCTCCTCGCTCACATGCAGGCCATCGCCCTTCTGCCGACGCCGGCGTCACCGATGGCCTGAGCCGGTATGGATCCCGAAGCGCGGAAGGTCGTCGAGATCGGATACGGGGGCAACGAGCGCCTCATCATGAACATGGGGCCGCAGCACCCGTCCGCTCACGGCGTCTTCCGCGCACTCCTGGTTCTCGAGGGCGAAACGGTCGTCGCCGTGGATGCCGTCATCGGGTATCTCCACCGCTGCCATGAGAAGCTCGGTGAGACGCTGACCTACGTGCAGTATCCATCGATCGCCTCCAAGACCGACTACGTCGCGGCCATGACGTCGGAGCTGGCCTACGTGAGCGCCGTCGAGAAGGTGGGGAAGTTCGAGGTGCCCAAGCGGGCGCAATACCTCCGCGTGCTCGTGGCCGAGCTGCAACGGGTTGCATCCCACTGCCTGTGGCTCGGCACCTGGTGCCTCGACATGGGCGGTGCCCTGGGGGGCGGCGCCACCGTCTTCCTCTATTGCATGCGCGAGCGCGAGGCGATCCTCGACCTCTTCGAGGCGTTGACGGGCGCCCGGCTCCTGTACGGCTTCCACCAGATCGGCGGCACGCGCTACGACCTGCCGGCCGGCTGGGCGGAAAAGGCGCGCCGCACGGTGGACGTCATCGAGCAGCGTATCGGCGAGTACGAGGCGATGCTGGAGGACAACGCGTTCTTCCTCATCCGCACCCAGGGCGTCGGCGTCGTCTCGCGCGAGCTGGCCGAGGACGTCGGCCTCTCCGGTCCGCTCATCCGCGGCTCCGGGGTCGAATACGACGTCCGCCGCGCCGAGCCCTATTCGTCGTACGGCGACTTCGACTTCAAGGTGCCCGTCGAGACGGCCGGCGATTGCTATGCGCGTTACCGCGTGCGGATGCAGGAGTTCCGAGAGTCGATCAAGATCGTGCGTCAGGCGCTCGACGGCTTGCCCGAGGGCGCGATCTCGTCGCGGCCCGGGGTGAAGTCGGTCGGACAGGTGCGCGTTCCCAAGGGCGAGGGCTACGCGCGCGTCGAAGGCGCGCGCGGCGAGGTCGGCTGCTACGTGATCAGCGACGGCGGGCCCAAGCCGTACCGCATGAAGTGGCGGGGCGCATCCTTCTCGAATCTCGCGATCCTGCCCCACATCATCCCCGGCCACAAGGTCGCCGACGTCGTCGCCATCATGGGCTCGGTGGACCCGGTGTTCGGCGAGGTCGATCGGTGAGCGTACCGCCGGCAGTGTCGATGTTCATCGCCGCATTCATCCTGCTGAACGCGATCGTCGGCGTGGTGACCTACATCACACTGTTGGAGCGCAAGTTCGCGGCGCGCATGCAGTCGCGGATCGGCCCGTATTACGTCGGCTGGCCGCATGGCTGGCTGCAGCCGATCGCCGACGCCGTGAAGCTGATGATCAAGGAAGACATCGTGCCGGCGCCGGCCGACCGCGCGGTCTACAACCTGGCGCCGCTCGTCTTCCTCGTGCCCTGCATGCTCGTCTTCGCGACGATTCCCTTCGCGCCCGGTCTCGGCGTGGCCGACCTCAACATCGGGGTGCTGTTCTTCCTGGCCGTCTCGGCGCTCGAGATCGTCGGCCTCTTCATGGGGGGCTGGGGCTCCAACAACAAGTACGCGCTTCTCAGCGCCATGCGGGCCGTCAACCAGATCATCTCCTACGACCTGCCCTTCATCTTCGCCGCGCTGGTGCCGGTGCTTCTCACGGGCTCCATGCAGATGTCGGCGATCGTGGGCGCGCAGCACGGCCTGGCCGGCTGGTTCGTGCTCTATCCGGTCATCGGGCAGCTGGCGTTCGTCGCCTACCTGATCGCCGCGCTGGCCGCGGAGAACCGCGTCCCCTTCGACATTCTCGAAGCGGAGTCCGAGCTGATCGCCGGCTTCCGGGTCGAGTACAGCGGGATGAAGTTCGCCTTGATCCAGCTCGGCGAGTACGCCCACATGCTGGGGACGTCGTTTCTCGGTGCGCTCCTCTTTCTGGGCGGCTGGCTGGGGCCGGGGCCGGCGTGGCTGGGGCCGATCTGGTTCCTGCTCAAGGCCGTGTTCGTGTTCCTGATCTTGACCTGGGTTCGCTGGAGCTTCGTCCGCATCCGCGTGGACCAGATCCTCGCCATCTCCTGGAAGCTCCTTCTGCCGGCGACGGTGGTGCTGTTGCTGGCGACGGGCTTCGTAGTCGCCGCTGGAGGTGGGCGTGGCCTCTAACGGCAGGGTGGCGACGGGCTTCTGGGGCGAGCTCGGAATGCTCACCCGGTCCGTGAGCCGCGCGATGGGCGTGACATTCCGCAACCTCTTCCGCAGACCGGTCACCGTGATGTATCCGGACACGCCGCGCCCGTACCCCGACCGCTTCCGGGGCGTGTTGGCGCTCGTCTACGAGAAGGACACCGGCCAGGAAGCCTGCATCGGGTGCCGGCTGTGCGAATACATCTGTCCGCCGCAGGTCATCAAGGTCGAGATGCTCAAGGCCGAGAAGCGGAACTTCGCCAAGACGTTCACCCTCGAGCTCTATGCCTGCGAGTTCTGCGAACTGTGCGTCCAGGTGTGTCCGACCGACGCCATCATCATGCTCAAGACCTTCGACGTCGCGACGAGCGACCGGCGCGAGCTGCTGTTCGACAAGGACCGCCTCCACGCGCTCGGATGCGCCTTTCCCGCGTCGTGGGCCACCGGCAACAAGCTGCGTGACATGCAGGCGCCCCCGAAGGCCGCCCGGGCCGAGGGCAAGGAAGGAAAGGAGTGATCTTCGCGACGGTGATGTTCTGGGCGGTGGCGCTGGCGCTGGTGGCCTCCAGCCTGGCCGTCGTGCTCACCCCCAACCTCTTCCACGCCGTCCTCTACCTCGCCGCTGCTCTCGTCGCGACCGCGGTCGTCTTCCTGCTGCTCGACGCCGCCTTCCTCTTCGCCGTGCAGCTCCTGCTCTATGCGGGCGGGATCGTCACGGTGATGGTATTCGCGATCATGCTGACCGAGCGTCTGACCGGCCAGCGCCTCACGCAGACGAATCGCCACGTCGTCAACGGCGCCGTGATGTCGTTCGCGGTCTTCGTGGGGGTGGCCGGCTTCATCATGCGAAGCAACGCGACGGCGGCGGCGCCAGCCTCGGCCGACCGTACCCTCGATATCGCCCGCGCCATCGTCGGCCCGTTCGCGGTCACGTTCGAGCTGCTCGGTGTGCTCCTGGTGGCGGCGCTGCTGGGCGCCGTCTATTTCGCGCGGACCGAGGACTGATGGCGGCTCCCGGGCTGTCCGCCTACCTCATTCTGGCTGCGCTCGTCTTCACCATCGGACTCTTCGGCGTGCTGACGCGGCGCAATGCCATCGGCATCCTGCTCGGCATCGAGCTGATGCTGAACGCGGTCAACATCAACCTCGTCGCCTTCGCGCGCTTCGAGGCGGACCTGGCCGGGCTGGTCTTCACGCTCTTCGTCATCGCCATCACGGTGGCCGAGGTCGGCGTGGGGCTGGCCATCGTCATCGCGATCTTCCGGGTGCGGCGGACCGTGGACGCCGACCATCTCAACCTGCTCCGAGGCTGACGTGATGCCCACCGCGCTGGCGCTGACCGTTCTGGGCCTGCCGTTCGCGAGCTTCGCCGCCATCGCGCTCGTGCGTCCGCTGCGTCGGGCCGGACGCGTGGCCGGGTGGGTCTCGATCGGAGCCATCGCGTGCGCATTCCTGGCCGCCCTCGTGGTCTGGCGCTCGCCGCAGGGCGCCGAGGCCCTGTGGGGGTGGATCCCCGCTGACGAAGAGCCCATGGTGACCGTCGGCGTCCTGGTCGACGAGCTCAGCGGCGCGATGCTGGTCCTGGTCACGCTCGTTTCGCTGCTGGTGCAGGTCTACTCGCTGGCCTACCTCGAGGACGAGGCTCCGCCGTCGCTCGGTCGCTACTACGCCTACCAGTCGCTCTTCGCGTTCTCGATGCTGGGGCTGGTGCTGGCGCCGACCTTCGTGCAGATGTTCGTGTTCTGGGAGCTGGTCGGCCTCTGTTCGTACCTGCTCATCGGGTACTGGTACGACCGACCGTCGGCGGCGCGGGCGGCGGTGAAGGCGTTCTGGATCACCAAGCTCGGCGACGTCGGCTTCATCCTGGGGATCGTGCTGCTATGGGCGGCGACGGGGACGTTCGAGTTCTCGGCCCTCTTCGAGATGGCCCGGACCGGACAGATCCCATTGGCCGGTCTCAGCCTGACGATGTTCTTGATCTATCTCGGAGCGGTCGGCAAGTCGGCCCAGTTCCCGCTCCACGTCTGGCTGCCGGATGCGATGGAAGGCCCGACACCGGTCTCGGCGCTCATCCACGCCGCGACGATGGTCACCGCCGGTGTGTTCATGGTCACGCGCACGATGCCGCTGTTCGAGCTCGTGCCCGGAGTGCTGACGCTCATCGTCTGGGTGGGCGCCTTCACGGCGCTGCTGGCGGCGACCATGGCCTGCGTCGAGGCCGACATCAAGAGAGTCCTCGCTTATTCCACGGCCTCGCAGCTCGGTTACATGATGGCGGCCGCCGGGGCCGGCGCCTCCGCGGCTGCCTTCTTCCACCTGGGCACCCACGGCGTCTTCAAGGCGCTGCTGTTCCTGGCCGCCGGCGCGGTGATCCACGCAGTCGGAACCAATGACATCTTCCGCATGGGTGGTCTCTTCCGGATACTGCCGCGGACGGCGACCGTCTTCCTCATCGGCACGCTGGCGCTCGCGGGCGTCTGGCCCTTCGCCGGCTTCTTCTCGAAGGAGGCGGTGCTGGCCGGCGTGCTCCACGGCCACCTGCCGGGCGCGTTCGTGATGCTGGCCCTCACGGCGTTCCTCACCGCGTTCTACATGTTCCGCGTGGTGTTCATCGCGTTCTTCGGGCGACCCCACGACGTCCACGTCCATCCGCACGAGGCGCCGCCGCTGATGGCCGTCCCGCTCTGGATCCTGGCGGGCCTCACCATCGGCATCGGGCTGCGCTTCGTCGTCCACCCCGCCGAGGGCGAGCATGGCCCGGGCTGGCTGGTGCCGCTGTCGCTCGGGCTCGCGGGAGCCGGCTTCGTGCTGGCGTGGGCGACCTATCAGGTCCGGATCGTGAGCGCGGCCGCGCTGGCCGCGATGTTCGGACCGATCGACTACCTGGCGCGGCGGCGGTACGGTCTCGACGCGCTCTACGCCGGTCTCTACCGTGCGTTCATCCTGAGTTTCTCGCGCCTCGTCGGATGGGTCGACCGCTATATCGTCGACGGCGTGCTCAACGTGCTCAGCGCGTGGACGCTCCGCGGCGGCGACGTGCTCCGCCGCATGCAGAGCGGCCAGCCCCAGGACTACGTCTATGGCGTGGCCTTCGGTGTGCTCCTCCTCTTCGTCTGGGCCCAGTTCTGGCGATGAAGCCAGGGGAGCGCTGCGGCGTGGCCCTTCGTCGGTTCGCGGGGCTGGAGGCCGTCGACGCAATGAAGCCAGCCGCCCCGCGCGCTCACCGATTCACGCAGGCTCTCCTCGCGCGCCGAGCACGCTCGGGCTTCGCACGATTCACGCAGGCTCGCCTCGCGTGCCGAGCACGCTGCGGCTTCGCACACCCTCAGTTCGAACCGGGCTCGCGGAGTTCGCCCTCATGACCGGCGGGTTGCCCGTGCTGTCGCTCATCACGTGGGCACCGTTCGTGGGCGCGCTGCTGATCATGTTCACGGCGCGCCACCGTCCCCAAGCCGTCCGTCTCATCGCGGCCATCACCACCGGTGTCTCGGCGGTGCTGGCGCTCTGGCTTTACGTCGCCTATGACCGTCAGGCGGCCGGCTTCCAGTTCTACGAGAAGCTGCCGCTGGTGCCGCCACTGGGGATCAACTACGAGGTGGCCGTCGATGGCATGAGTCTCTTGATGGTGCTGCTGACCGCCATCATCATTTTCGCGGGCGTCTTCGCCTCGTGGACGGTTGCCAGTCGCAGCCAGGAGTTCTACGCGCTGTTGCTGGCCCTCGTCACCGGCGTCTTCGGCGTGTTCGTCTCACTCGACCTCTTCGTCCTCTTCCTGTTCTACGAGCTCGCCGTACTGCCGATGTATCTGCTGATCGGGATCTGGGGATCGACCGGCGAGGTCCGGCCGCGCGGCATCTTTGCCTGGGCGTACCGCGAGACGGGCGTCGGGACGAAAGAATACGCGGCGATGAAGCTGACGCTGTACCTCCTCTTCGGCTCGGCGTTCATCCTGGTCGGGATCTTTGCCCTGTACACATCCTCCGGCATCGGCTCGTTCTCGTTCCTCGACCTCGAAGGCGTCGCGTTCGACCGCGGCCTCCAGCGCTGGGTGTTCCTGGCCTTCTACGTCGGGTTCGGCATCCTCGCCGGCATCTGGCCGCTGCACACGTGGTCGCCCGACGGCCACGCCTCGGCGCCGACGGCGGTCTCGATGCTCCACGCTGGCGTGCTCATGAAGCTCGGTGCTTACGGCGTGGTGCGGGTGGGCATGGGGCTTCTGCCGGCAGGCGCCGCCGATCTCGCCTGGCTGGTCGGGGTGATCGCCTGCATCAACATCGTCTATGGCGCGTTATCGGCGATGGCGCAGACCGATCTCAAGTACGTCATCGCGTACTCGTCGGTCTCCCACATGGGCATCGTCATGCTGGGTGCGGCAACGCTCACCGAGGCGGGTCTGAACGGGTCCGTGTTCCAGATGTTCGCCCACGGCGTGATGACCGGACTCTGCTTTGCCCTGGTCGGCCTCGTCTACGAGAAGGCCCACTCGCGCGAGATCGGAAAGATGGGCGGGTTCGGGCGGGTCATGCCCGGGATCGCGACGGCCTTCACCATCGCCGGCCTCTCGTCGCTGGGCTTGCCCGCCACCGCCGGCTTCGTCGCCGAGCTGCTGACGTTCATGGGTGCCTGGCGGTCGCTGCATCCCTGGTGGCTGTTGCCGGCGGTCGCCGGAACGTTTCTCACCGCGATCTACGTATTGCGCGTCATCAAGCAGATCTTCTGGGGTCCGCCGTCGCCGCACTTCGCTCACCTGGAGGACGCGCGCGGCCCCGAGTGGGTGGCGCTCGTGATCCTGGTGGCTGTGATCATCCTTTTCGGCCTCGTCCCTGGCCTGGCCCTCGGCCCCGTCGACACCGCCACCGTGCCCCTGGTGGCACGGATCGTCGCGCCATGATCGCCTTCGCGCTCGAAATCGGGGTCGGGGCGCTCATGCTCCTGGTCTTCATCGCGACACTCGTCGCGCGCGGCGACGACCGGCGCTGGGTGGGCTGGCTCGCTGCCGCCGGCACGCTGGCGCTCACGCTGCTCGCGTTGCCGCTCTCCCCGGCGCCCGCGCAACTCGGCGGTGCTTTCGTCCAGGACGGCCTGGCCCTCTTCGCCAAGCGGCTGTTCCTGGCCGCGACATTCATCGGGCTGCTCGGCGGGCTCTCCCTTCCGGGGCGCCCGTTCCTGCGTCGCGCGGGCGAGTACCACATCCTCGTGCTGGCGTCGCTGCTCGGGATGCTCGTCCTCGCCTCGGCGCGCGATCTCGTGCTGCTCTTCGTCGCCTTCGAGCTGATGTCGATCCCCCTCTACATCCTGGCCGGATTCGCCAAGCGCGAGGCGGGTGCGGTGGAAGCGGCGCTGAAGTTCTTCCTCGTGGGCAGCGTGTCATCCGCGGTGATGGCCTACGGGTTGTCGTTCGTCTACGGAGCCGTGCGCACCACCAGTCTCGCCGGCGTCGCCAAGGCCATGCCGGACGGGGATGGCCTGCTCATCCTCGGCCTGCTCGCCGTGTTCGGTGGGTTCGGGTTCAAGATCGCCGCATTCCCGTTTCACATGTGGGTGCCCGACACCTACGAGGCGGCGCCGACCCCCTTCGTGGCGTGGCTGAGCGTCACGCCGAAGGCCGCCGGCTTCGTCGCTCTGTTCCGGGTGTACTTCGAGGGCATGGGCACGGCGGTGAGCTTTTGGGTGCCCGTGGCCGCCGGGCTGGCGACGCTCACCATCGTCGCCGGCAACCTCATGGCGTTGCCCCAGCAGAACGCCAAACGCTTGCTCGCGTACTCGGGCATCGCCCACATCGGCTACATGCTGGTCGGCTTCGCTGCGACGTCGGCCTCGGGGACGGCGATGGTCCTGTTCTATCTGGTTGCCTATGTCTTCGGGAACATGGGTGCGTTTCTGGTCGTCGAAGCCGTCGCCCGCTCGGAAGGCTCGGAGCATCTGGCCGCCTTTCGTGGGCTCGCCCAGCGGTCACCGCTCCTGGCGCTGGCGATGCTGCTCTTCCTGCTGTCCCTCGGCGGCATTCCGTTCGTTGCCGGCTTCTGGGCCAAGCTCTACGTCTTCTGGGCCGCCGCCACCGCCGGGCTGTACTGGCTGGTGCTCCTCGGCGCACTCCTCACCGTCGTGGCGCTGTTCTACTACCTGATCGTCGCCAAGCGGATGTACATCGAAGCGCCGCCGGCGACCACCCGCGTGCCTCTGGAGCCGATGCTCGCGCTCGCGGTGCTGCTCTGCGCTCTCGGCGTCGTCATCCTGGGGGTCTATCCGAAGCCCTTGGTGATGGCCGCCCTCCGCGTCGCCGCCCCTCTGTTCTAACCGCTCGAGCCCCTGGTCCGTCGCGACTAAACGCCTGCGAGCCATCGGTGTCTTCTGGGTGAATGAAGCCTCATCACAGGCTTGACTGGTGTCCCGGCGTCGGCTACATTCTGTACCGACTGGTCGGTACAGAATGACACATACTACTAATACTCTGGTCAGGGCACGCGAAGGGCGTTCGACGCGGGGCGCGATCTTGACTGCCGCGAAGCGCCTGATGCTCATCAAAGGCTACAACGCGACCTCTCTCGACGATCTCCTGGGTGCCAGCGGTGTCGGTAAGGGGTCCTTCTATCACTACTTCAAGAGCAAGGAAGACCTGGGGTACGCCATCCTCGACGACATCGTGACCTCCTTCGTGGAGCGCACTCTCGATCCCTGCTTTGCGGATCCGGGCGGCCATCCGATCGCTCAGATCCGCTGCTTCCTCGACCGTGTGGTCGAGGCCCAGCGCGAGCGGGACTGCGTGGGCGGATGCCCGCTGGGCAATCTGGCCTCAGAGATGTCCGACGTCCACGAAGGCTTTCGCGAACGGCTCGCCGGAGTCTTCAGACGTCGGGATCGATTGCCGTGTCGAGGTCGTGGCGCAATTCCTGGTGGCCTCGCTCGAGGGTTCCATCCTCATGACGAAGGTGAGCAAAGACATCGGGGTCATGGAGAAGTGCGTGGGCGAGCTCAAGCGGTACCTGGCGATCTACGAGCGGGCGCGGCCATGAGCGTGGCGAACCGGGCTCGCGTGGACACCGATGCCGACCTCGTCGCCGCTCTGCGTCGTGACGACGCGGGCGCCATGGACCGGCTCGTCGAAACGTACGCCGACCGCGTCTACCGCTTGGCGGTGCGGATCACAGGTTCGCGGGAGGATGCCGAGGAAGTGGTCCAGGACGCGCTGTGGACGGTCGGTCGGAAGATCAACACGTTCAAGGGCGAGTCGGCCTTCGGGTCCTGGCTCTACCGCATCGCAGCGAACGCGGCCTACATGAAGCTACGGGCTCGCCGGGGAAAGGGACGAGAAATCGCCCTCGACGACGTGCTGCCGGCGCTCGACTCCGGCGGGATTCACTTCGAGCCGATGGACGACTGGTCGGTGCGCGTCGACGACCGCGCCCTCCAGGGTGAACTGCGGAAGGTGCTGGATTCCGCCATCGCCGAGCTGCCGTCGGACTATCGGACGGCGCTTGTCCTGCACGACGTCGAAGGCCTGTCCAATCCCGACATCGCCGACACCCTCGGGATCAGTCTGCCCGCAGTGAAGTCGCGCGTGCACCGGTCGCGTCTGTTCCTCCGTAAGCGGCTATCCGAATACATGAATGACGGTGCTGCCCGTACCTGAACGTTGACCCGGCGTGCGGAGCCCCGTGCTCCTAGAACAGGCCACCTGCGGCTCGAGCCGGCCGAGCGCCGCCGCTACAACAGTTGACGGGCTCAACCGGCGTGTGGTCAGATAAACGCTTGTCGCCATTAACGTTGAGAGAGGTCTGACGGTCATGGAAGCGGTCATCGCAACAGGGGGCAAGCAGTACCGCGTGGCGCCCGGTCAGGTCATCGCCGTCGAGAAGCTGGCCGGTGACAAGGGCGCGGCGGTGGAGTTCAATTCCGTCCTGCTCGTCACGCGCGACGGCGAGGTCATCGTGGGACCGGATCGGCTCAAGTCGGCACGAGTGTCCGGCGAGGTCGTCGGGCAGGGGCGGGGCCGCAAGGTGCTCGTCGTGAAGTTCAAGCGGCGCAAGAACTACCGGCGACACGTCGGTCACCGGCAGGCGGCCACCCGCGTCCGCATCACCAAGATCGAGGTCTAGGAAGGCATGGCTCACAAGAAAGGCGTCGGTAGCTCCCGGAACGGCCGCGACTCCAACCCGCAGATGCTCGGCGTCAAGCGCTTCGCCGGGCAGTTGGTCAGCGGGGGCAGCATCCTCGTCCGTCAGCGCGGCACCCGCTTCAAGCCTGGCCTCAACGTCGGGCGCGGTTCCGACGACACGCTGTTCGCGAAGGTTTCCGGCGTCGTCCAGTTCGAGCGGCGCGGGGACGCGCGCTTCATCAGCGTCGTCGCCTCCTTGTCCTGACCGGGGCGCGCCTTCGCGCGCTCCTGACCAGCCCTCGTGTTCGTTGACGAGATCGAGATCTTCGTCAAAGGCGGTGACGGTGGCGCCGGCTGCGTCAGCTTCCGCCGGGAGAAGTACGTCCCTTACGGCGGCCCTGATGGCGGCGACGGTGGCCACGGCGGCAGTGTCTGGCTCGAAGCCGATCCTGCCCTGACCACGCTGCTCGACTACCATTACAACCGCCATTACCAGGCGGAGCGCGGCCAGCACGGGAAGGGTGCCAATCGCCATGGCGCGGGCGGCGACGACCTGACGCTGCGCGTGCCGGTCGGCACAATGGTGACCGACCGCGCCACCGCCGAGACGCTCGGCGATCTCGCCGCTCCCGGTCAGCGAATTCTCGTCCAGGCCGGCGCCCGCGGTGGCCGTGGCAACGCCCGCTTCGCGTCGGCCACCAATCGCGCGCCCCGCAAGGCGGACCTGGGGCGCGCCGGAGACGGACGCTGGCTGCGACTCGAGCTGAAGCTCCTCGCCGACGTCGGCGTGATCGGCTTCCCCAATGCCGGCAAGTCGACGCTTCTCTCGCGCGTCAGCGCGGCGCGGCCGAAAATCGCCGACTACCCATTCACCACGCGGACGCCCCAGCTCGGCATCGTGCGGGTGGACGTCCATAGCTCGTTCGTCATCGCGGACCTGCCCGGACTCATTCCCGGCGCCGCCGAGGGCAAGGGCCTGGGACATCAGTTCCTGCGGCACACCGAGCGGACGCGCCTTCTCCTGCACATGCTCGACCTCGATCCCCAGACGGGCCGTGATCCGCTCGACGACCTGCGCGTGATCGACGAGGAGCTGGCGCGGTACTCGGAAAGCCTGGCCGCGCGGCCGCAGATCATCGTCCCCAACAAGATCGACTTGCCGGAGGCGGCGCCACGGCGCCAGGCGATCGAGCGGTTCTGTGCGAGCCGGGGGCTACCCGTGATACCGATCTCGGCGGCGACGGGGAGCGGCCTGACCGAGCTCATGAACGCCGTGGCCGCCGCGCTGGAGGGCACTGGATGGGTGCGCGCCGCCAGCTAGCCTCGTGTCGCCGGCTGGTGGTGAAGGTGGGCAGCGGCCTCATCACGACGCCGGCGGCCGGCGCCGATCAGGGCCGCATCGATGCGCTGGCCGACGAGATCGCCGCCGCCCGTGATGGGCGTGAGGTCGTCCTCGTCTCCTCGGGCGCGATCGTCACGGGCATGGCCCGGTTGGCGCTGAGCGAACGACCGCAATCGATTCCCGAGAAGCAGGCCGCCGCGGCGGTGGGCCAGTCGGCCCTCATGTGGCACTACGAGGCCGCGTTCAAGCGCCATGGCATCGCCGTCGGCCAGGTGCTCCTCACGGCCGAGGACATCGCGGACCGCGCGCGCTATCTCAACGCGCGAAACACGCTGCAGGCCCTGCTCCGGTTCGGGGTGCTGCCGGTGGTGAACGAGAACGACACCGTCGCCGTGGAGGAAATCAAGGTTGGCGACAACGACACGCTGAGCGCGCTGGTCGCCTCGCTCATCGACGCCGATCTGCTCGTCCTGCTCACCGACGTCGATGGCCTCTACACCGGCGATCCGCGGCGGGACTCGGCGGCGCACAAGCTCGACACGGTCGAGGCGATCACCGACGACGTCATGCGCCTGGTGTGGGACCGGGCCGACCGCATCTCGGTCGGCGGGATGGCCACCAAGCTCACGGCCGGCCAGAAGGCCGCGGCCTCCGGCATCCCGATGGTGATCGCCAGCGGCCGCCAGCCCGGCGCCGTCGCCCGACTGCTCGCCGGTGAGCCCGTCGGCACGTATTTCGCGCCGAAGGCCGAGCGCCTCACCGCCCGCAAGCGCTGGATCGCCTTCGCCGTCCCTCCCCAGGGCCGGCTCACCGTCGATGCGGGAGCCCGTCGCGCGCTCGGCGAGCAGAACAAGAGCCTCCTGCCCTCGGGGATGATGGACGTCGACGGCGAATTTTCCGCCGGTGAGATCGTGGCCATCGTGACCCCGGACGGCAAGGAGTTCGCGCGAGGCCTGGTCAACTTCGACGCCGAGGAATGCCGGAAGATCCGGGGAGCCAAGACCCGTGAGATCGAGGAGCGCCTGGGCTACCGGAGCTTCGACGAGGTCGTTCATCGCGACAACCTCGTGATCCTGTGATCCGATAGGATGGAGTCGACGCGTATGGACCCCCGACGTCTCGTGGATGCCAAGGCCCGAGCCGCCCGCGCCGCCGCGGGCGCGCTGGCGCTGACGCCGACGAAGACGAAGAACGACGCACTGGTCCAGATGGCGCGCGGCCTGGAGGAGAAGGCCGCCGCGCTCCTCGAGGCTAATCGCGGCGACCTCGACCGGGCCCGTGCCCAGGGCGTCACGCGCGCGTTTCTCGATCGCCTCACGCTGACGGATTCGCGCATCGAGGAGATGGCCACCGGCCTGCGTCAGATCGCAGCCTTGCCCGATCCGGTAGGCACCGTGGTCGAGTCGTGGCGCCGGCCCAACGGCCTCGAGATCAGCCGCGTCCGGGTGCCTCTCGGTGTCATCGGCTTCATCTACGAGTCCCGGCCCAACGTCACCGCCGACGCCGCCGGCCTCTGCGTGAAGTCCGGCAACGCGGTGATCCTGCGCGGTGGCAGCGAGGCGCTCGAATCCAATGCGATGATCGCCGCCATCCTGGCCAAGGCGCTGGAGAAGGCGGGCGGACCGTCCGACGCCATCCAGTTCGTCGACACGACCGAACGCGCGGCCGTCGCCGCGATGCTCGAGCAGACCGATCTCGTCGATCTGATCATCCCGCGGGGTGGCGAGGAGTTCGTGCGCTGGGTGGGCGAGCATTCGCGCGTGCCCGTCCTGAAGCACGACCGCGGGCTCGTCCACGTCTTCGTGGATGCCGACGCCGACCTCGAGATGGCGGCTGCCATCGTGATGAACGCGAAGGTCCAGCGCCCGAGCGTGTGCAACGCGCTGGAGACGCTGCTCGTTCACGGGACGACGGCGCCGCACTTCTTGCCGCTCGTCGGCGCTCGCCTCGCCGACGCCGGCGTCGAACTGCGCGGCTGCCCGCGTACCCTGGCGCTCCTGCCCCGGGCCAAGCCAGCCACGGCGCGCGACTGGGACGAGGAGTACCTCGACCTGATCCTCGCCATCCGCGTGGTCGACGATCTCGACGAGGCGATCGCGCACATCCGGCGCCATGGCTCGGGCCTGGCCGAGGCCATCGTGACGAACACGCTCGCCCATGCGCGGCGCTTCACGCGCGAGGTGGACGCCGCGGCCGTGATGGTCAATGCCTCCACGCGCTTCGTCGATGGCGGTCAGTTCGGCATGGGTGCCGAGATGGGCATCTCGACGTCGCGCCTGCATGCGCGTGGCCCCGTCGGCGTCCAGGAGCTGACGACCACCAAGTACGTCGTCCACGGCGACGGTCAGGTCCGCGAGTAGCGTGGCCCGGGTCGCGGTCTTCGGAGGCTCGTTCAACCCCATCCACTACGGTCACCTGCTGCTCGCCGACGAGATGCTCGAGATGCTGGCACTCGATCGCGTGCTCTTCGTACCGGCCGGACAGCCACCCCACAAGCCAGCCAGCGCCGTTGCGCCGGCCGCCGACCGTCACGCCATGGTCCGGCTGGCCACGGCCGGTCATCCGCGGTTTGCCGTCAGCGATCTCGAGCTGCGTCGGCCAGGGCCGTCATACACGGTCGACACGCTGGAGACGCTGGCCGCGTCCGGCGATCAGCTCCTCCTTCTCATCGGCTCCGAGACGTTTCTCGACCTCTTGTCATGGCGCGCGCCCCGCCGGATCGCCGAGCTGGCGCAACTCGTCGTGGTGCCCCGGACCGGCAGTGCCTTCGACCCCGACAGCACCGCCGCCCAGAAAGTCCTCCGGGAGATCGGCGCCGACGGCTTCGCCGTGACCGCGGGCGGGACGGGCCCGGCCCGCGCGGTCCTCATCGCCCACGTGACGTCGCTTCCTCTCTCGGCCTCCGACCTGCGGCGGCGCGCTCGCGAGGGGCGCTCCCTGGCCTTCCGTCTTCCCGACACCGTGATGGAGTACATCCGCGCGCACCGCCTCTACGAGGCCGCGTGACGGCGCGACTGAACGGCGAGCGCAAGGTCCGGCTGGCCGCGCAGGCGGCGCTGGCCAAGAAGGCGGGGGACCTCGTCGTCCTCGACGTCCACGCCGTCTCAAGTGTCAGCGATTACTTCCTGGTCTGCAGCGGCAAGTCGAGCCCGCATCTCACGACGATCGTCGATGCCATCCGGCAGGCCCTCAAGGAGCACGAGATCCGGCCGCTCCACGCCGAGGGCGCGCCCGAGAGCGGCTGGATTCTGCTCGACTACGGCGACGTCCTCATGCACGTCTTCCTGGAAGACACGCGCGCGTACTACGCCCTCGAACGACTGTGGGGTGACGCTCCGGCACTGGTGCTGGAAGGATGAAAAACGCGTCAAGGCAGTTGCACGCTTCGCACGATGATGCTAGCGTAACGAAGCGCGTTGCGAGTCACGGAGGCCTTGATGAAAAAAGATCGGCTGGCGGGTTTCAAAAAGCGCCTGCTCGACAAGCAGTACCAGTTGGTCCAGGAAGTCGGGCGCACGGCGCTCTATGGCAAGGACCAGGAAGACGATTCGATCAAGGATCTCGGCGATCAGGCCAACACGGCCTACACGCGAGAATTCTTTTTCGAGCTCGGCAACGGCGATCGCCGGTTACTGCGCGAGGTCGTGACCGCGCTCCAGAAGATCGAGGACGGATCGTTCGGCACCTGCGAGCGCTGCAGCGAGCCGATTGCCGACAAGCGGCTCGATGCGCTGCCCTTCGCGCGTTATTGCATCGATTGTCAGCGGCTGGTGGAGGAAGAGGAGCGCATGACGGCGGGTTGATCCCGCCCCATCTGCTCGCGGTCGCCACTCCGCCTGCCTACCCGTTGCCGTCATGCCGTCACTGATCGCGTCCCTTCGCACCCTGAGCTTCATCGGTCGTGTCCTCGGCCGGGTCCTTGGCGCGCTGCCGCTGACGCCCAGCGACGATCCCGAGGCCTCCGCGCTGGTCGGCGCGGCCGAGGACGCCCGGCGTGCAGGACGGCGCGAAGAGGCGCGGCGGCTCTATCGCCAGGCCGTCGAGCGCCGGAAGAACGACGTCCGCGCGCTGCGCGGTCTGCGCGATCTCACGGTGGAGATGGAGGCCTGGCTCGAGGCGCTGGGCGTCGAGGAACGTCTGATCGGGATCGTCGCCGGCGCCGAGCGGAGGGCGGAGACCGCCTGGCTGGCCACGATTCACTACGAGCTCGGTCGCGCCGACGTGAAGGGCGGTCGCTCGGCGTCCGCCGTCGGCCACTTCAAGAACGCACTCCGCGCCGAGCCCGGATTCGTCCCTGCGGCGCTCGCTCTGGGGGACGCCCTCGAGACGGCCGGCGACGCCCGTGAAGCGATCAAGACGTGGGAGCGAACGGCCGAGCAGAATCCAACGCTGGCCGTGCTGGCGCGGCTCGAACGCGTGTATCGCCAGGAAGGGCGACCGAGCCGCATGATCGCGCTCTACCGGGCCGCCGTGGACCGTGCGCCCGACGATCTCGCCCTCGCCGTCGCCCTTGGCCGGGTCTACTTCGAGCTCGAGATGCTGGACGAGGCCGCCGATCAGTTCGAGAAGATCGAGGTGCGCGCGCCCGATCTCCCGGTCGTCCACGCCTTCCTCGGGGCAGTCTTCGAGCGTCGTGGTGAGACACGCGAAGCCTTCGCCGAGTATCGGCGGGCGTTGCGCCTGGGCGACGCGTTCGACTGGCCCCACTGCTGTACGGCCTGCGGCGCGCCGTCGCCGGCGTGGCAGGATCGTTGTCCGCGCTGCCGCCGCTGGAACACCGTCCGTCCCGCGCCCGGTCGCTGACACCGCGAACGCCGCGTGAAGGCCTGGGCCACCGCTGCGCTCGATCTCCTCTACCCCGCGCTCTGTCCCGTCTGCTCGGCAACGCTGGGGTCAGGCCGACGCGATCCACTCTGTGCCGCGTGCTGGCTCGCGATTCCGCGGATCGACCCGCCGTACTGTGCTGTCTGCGGCGTACCGTTCGCGACCCTCGAGCCGCGCGCCCTCGGATCAGCCGGCCTGTGCGGCCCGTGCCGGATCGAGCCGCCGATCTGGGACTACGCGCGGGCGGCCGCCCGATACGAGGGCCCGCTCCGCGACGCGCTGCACGCATTCAAGTTCGACGCGCGGCGCGCGCTCGCTCGTCCGCTGGCCGATCTGGTAGTCGAGCAGTGTGGCGCCAGCCTGACGGCCGACGTGGAGGCGCTGGTGCCGGTTCCGCTGGGCCGTGCCCGTGAACGCGAGCGCGGGTTCAATCAGGCGCGGCTGATCGCCGACCGCCTGGCCGCCAGCCTGGGTTGCTGCGTGAAGCCGGGCTGGCTGACGCGTGTACGGCCCACCGCGAGTCAGAGTGACCTCGGCGCCGAGGAGCGCCGCGCCAACGTCCGTGACGCCTTCGTCGCCGCCGCCAGCGTAGCCGGGCGCCACGTCGTCGTCGTCGATGACGTCTTGACCACCGGCGCCACCGCCGCAGAATGCTGCCGCGCGCTGCGGGCGGCCGGCGCGCGGGCGGTCGGGGTGCTCAGCGTGGCGCGGGTGGTTTGATATAATCCGACCGAGTAACGCCCCGTGTTTCCACAAGGAGCCCTTCCATGAGCATTCGAGTCGGCGTCAACGGCTTTGGCCGAATCGGGCGCGTCTTCTTTCGGACGGCTCTGAACGACAAGGACATCGAGGTCGTGGGCGTCAACGACCTGGCCGACGCCAAGACGCTCGCCCACCTGCTCAAACACGACTCCGTACACGGCAACCTCCCGGCGGAGGTCAACGCCAAGGACGGGGCGATCTTCGTCAACGGCCGCGAGGTGCGGGTGACCGCGCTGAAGGACCCGGCCAGCCTGCCCTGGAAGGAGCTCGGCGTCGACGTCGTCGTGGAGTCGACCGGCATCTTCCGCGACACGGCCACTGCCTCCAAGCACCTGCAGGCAGGCGCCAAGAAGGTCATCATCACGGCGCCGGCCAAGGACCCTGACGTCACCGTCGTGCTCGGCGTCAACGAGCAGGCGTACGACGGCAAGAAGCATCGGATCATCTCCAATGCCTCCTGCACCACCAATTGCCTGGCCACCACCGTGAAGGTGCTCGACGACACGTTCGGGCTGAAGCGCGGCTTCTGCTCCACGGTGCACTCGTACACGAACGATCAACCCATTCACGATTTCCCGCACAAGGACCTCAGGCGCGCGCGCGCCGGCGCCGTCAGCATGATCCCGACCACCACCGGCGCGGCCACCGCCGTCGGCCTCGTCCTTCCGCACCTCAAGGGCAAGCTCGACGGCATCGCCATTCGCGTGCCCACGCCGAACGTCTCGGTGGTCGACCTCACGGCCGAGCTCGGCAAGACGGCCAGTGTCCAGCAGATCAACGACGCCTTCCGGGAGGCGGCGGCCGGCAAGTTGCGCGGCATCCTCGACGCCACCGACGAGGAGCTGGTCTCGATCGATTTCAACGGCAACCCGCACTCGTCGATCGTCGATCTACCGTCGACGGCCCTCGTCGACGGCAACTTGATCAAGGTCCTCGCCTGGTACGACAACGAATGGGGCTACTCATCGCGGGTGCGCGACCTCGTCCGCTTCATCGCGAAGACGCTCTGACGGCGTTCCGGACGCGGTGGCGAAGCTCACGATCGAGCAGCTCGACCTTCCTGGCAAGCGCGTCTTCCTGCGGGCCGACTTGAACGCGCCGATCGATAACGGTGCGGTGACGGACGACACCCGCCTGCGCGGGGTGGTGCCCACGATCCAGTACGCGCTCGGCGCCGGGGCGGCCGTGGTTCTCGCCTCCCACCTCGGACGGCCCAAGGGCAAGCCGACGCCGGAGTTTTCGCTGCGACCGGTGGCCGAGCACCTCGCCGCGTTGCTGGCGCTACCCGTGCCGCTCGCCCCCGATTGCGTCGGCGACCAGGTGAGCGAACAGGCGCGTGCACTCAAGCCGGGCCAGGTGCTCCTCCTAGAGAACCTTCGCTTCCACAAGGAGGAGGAGGCTAACGACGATGCATTCGCGCGCGCGCTGGCCGGCCTCGCCGATTGCTACGTGAACGACGCCTTTGCGGCCGCCCATCGCGCCCACGCCTCCATCGAAGCCATCACTCGCCATCTGCAGCCGGCGGCGGCCGGGCTGCTCATGCAGCGCGAGCTCGCGGCCCTGACGCGCA
Source organism: Candidatus Rokubacteria bacterium 13_1_40CM_68_15 (assembly GCA_001917585.1). GTDB lineage: Bacteria > Methylomirabilota > Methylomirabilia > Rokubacteriales > CSP1-6 > 40CM-68-15. The sequence goes on along the minus strand of MNEG01000101.1, from coordinate 3,239 downwards.
TCCTCGAAGCGCCCGACCGGCCACTGATGGCCGTGCTCGGCGGCGCCAAGGTTGGGGACAAGGTCGCCCTCGTCGAGAATCTTCTCTCGCGCGTCGACGCGCTCGTCATCGGCGGCGGCATGGCCTTCACGTTCCTGCGCGCGCTCGGCCACGACATCGGGCGCTCGCTCGTGGAACCCGACCGCATCGAGACGGCGCGCCGCGTCTTGGAATCGGCGCGCCGCCGCGGTATCCCGGTGGTCCTGCCGGTGGACACGATCGTAGCCGATGGCCCCGACAGTCCGGCCGGCCGCGCCGTCAGCGTGCGCGAGATTCCGCCGACGATGATGGGCCTCGACATCGGGCCGCTCACGGTGACGCGCTTCGCTGCGGCGGTGAAGGAGGCGCGCACGATCGTGTGGAACGGCCCCATGGGCGTCTTCGAGAAGCCGGCGTTCGCCGCCGGGACGATCGAGCTGGCCCGCGCCGTCGCCGAGAGCCGCGCCTTTTCGGTCATCGGGGGAGGCGACACGGTGGCTGCCGTGAATCTCGCCCGCGTGGCCGACCGCATCGGCTACATTTCAACGGCGGGCGGCGCCTTCCTCGAATTTCTCGAGGGCCGGACGCTGCCGGGCGTGGAAGCCCTGACGGAGGCGCGCTGATGCGGCTGGGCCAACTGACTTCGCCAGGCGTCGTTCTCGGTCGTCGCCGCTCCTCACGTACAACTGCGTACGCTCCGGTCGGCTCCTCCCTCGGGCCTTGCCTGGCTTGCCAGTTGGCCCGGCCTGATCCCGTCGTGCCCCTGACCGAGGCGCGCTGATGCGGACGCCGCTCTGCGTCGGCAACTGGAAGATGCAGGGGACCATCGCCGAAGGCCGGGCACTGGCGACGGCGATTCGCGATGGGCTCAAACGGCCGCGTGGGGTCGACGTCGTGATCTGCCCACCGTTCACGGCGCTGGCCGCGGTCAACGAGGTGCTCAGCGGCAGTCCGCTGCGACTCGGCGCTCAGAATTGTCACTGGGAGGCGGCGGGGGCCCACACCGGCGAGATCTCCCTGCCCATGCTCGTCGAGGTGGGCTGCCGGTACGTGCTGGCCGGGCACTCCGAGCGGCGTCGTGAGATGTGCGAGACGGACGACCAGATCAATCGCAAGGTCCAGGCCGCGCTCGTGCACGGCGTCACCCCGATCCTCTGCGTCGGCGAGACGGCCGACGAGCGGCGTCAAGGCCTCACGTTCACGACGATCGAAGGCCAGCTACGTGCGGGTCTGGCCGGCCTTACGCCCGACGCCATCGCCAGGATCGTCCTCGCCTACGAGCCGGTGTGGGCGATCGGGACCGGTATCAACGCCACGCCGGCCCAGGCGGCCGAGGTCCACGGCTATCTTCGCGGTCTTCTCTCCGAGCTTTCGTCGAAGGACGCGGCCGGCGCCATCCGGATTCTTTACGGTGGCAGCGTGAAGGCGGAGAATGCCGACGCACTCGCCGCCGAACCCGAGATCGACGGTGTGCTCGTGGGGGGCGCCAGCCTCAACCCGGGCGGGTTCATCGCCATCGCCAAGAAGACGGCGCGCGCGGGCGCGACCGGGAAAGGGGAATGATGTACACGCTCCTCATCATCATCCACGTCCTCGCCTGCTTCGCCATCATCGGGGTCGTCCTGCTGCAGGCGGGCAAGGGCGCTGACATCGGCTCCGCCTTCGGCGGCGCCGGCAGTCAGGCGGTCTTCGGCTCGATGGGCACACCGACGGTGCTCGGCAAGATCACCACCGTGATCGCGATCGTCTTCACCATCACGTCGTTCAGCCTCGCGCTGCTCGGCGGGGAGCGGAGCAGCTCGGTCATCCGCGAGCCGGCCCCGGCCGCCACCGCGCCCGCGCCGGCACCGGTGACGCCGGCGACGCCTCCGGCACCCGCTGCGCCCGCCGCGCCCGCCACGCCGCCCGCGACGAACCGCTAGGGTGGTGTTCCTTCGCCTCGTCCTGATCGTGCTCGCGCTGACGGCGGTCGCCTGCAGCTCGGAGGTGGGCGGTGGCGCTCCCGACGACGGCGCGGCCCGGCGGTCGGCGCGGCCGGTCTACGGCGACACGCTGATCGAAGCACTGCTCGGCGACATTCAGGGCCTGATCCCGAACATCACGAGTGACTCTGCGTCGCACACGATCGGTAACCTGATCTACAGCGGTCTGGTCAAGCGTGACGAGAGCCTGCGGCTCGTCGGCGATCTGGCGGAGTCCTGGACGGTCAGCCGTGACTGCCGCGACGTGACGTTCCGGCTCAAGAAGAACGCGAAGTGGCACGACGGCCAACCCTTCACGGCCGACGACGTCGTGTTCACGTATCAGACGATGATCCACCCCAAGACGCCGACGGCGTACAAGGAGGACTTCAAGGCCGTCGAGTCGATCGAGGCGGTCGACGCCCACACCGTCCACGTGCGCTATCCGCGGCCCTACGCCAAGGCCCTCCAGAGCTGGAGCACTACGATGCTGCCCCGCCACCTGCTGGAACGGTATGTCGTCGAGGGTCGGCTGCGCGAGGCTCCGCAAAATCGCGAGAGCCCCGTGGGCACCGGGCCCTATCGCTTCAAGGAGTGGCGGACCGGCGAGAAGGTGGTGCTGACGGCGAACCGTGATTACTACGACAGCGGCCCGTATCTGTCGCGGCTCGTGTACCGGATCATCCCGAGCCAGGCCACGATTTTTCTCGAGCTCAAGGCCAAGGGGATCGACAGCAGCAGCACGCTCACGGCCCTGCAGTACAAGCGGCAAACGGATTATCCCGCCTTCAAGCGGGCGTACCAGAAGTTCCGCTATCCGAGCAATGGCTACACCTACTTCGGCTTCAATCTGAAGGATCCGCGCTTCGCCGACAAGCGCGTGCGCCAGGCGTTCGCCCATGCCATCAGCAAGCAAGAATTGATCGAGGGCGTGCGGCTCGGCCTCGGCCGGGAAGCGACCGGTCCCTACAAGCCGGGCACGTGGGTCTACAACCCGAACGTCAAGAGGTACCCGCACGACCTCGAGCGGGCGCGCCAGCTCCTGGCCGAAGCGGGCTGGACCGAGAAGAACGGCGACGGTCTGCTCGTCAAAGACGGCAAGCCGTTCACCTTCACGCTCATCACCAACCAGGGCAACGACGAGCGCAAGAAGATCGCCGAGCTCATCCAGGCCTCGCTGCGCGAGGTCGGTGTCGGGGTGGACATCCGGATCCTCGAATGGGCGTCGTTCATCAAGGAGTACGTCAAGAAGCGCCGCTT
>MNEG01000107.1 GCA_001917585.1 Candidatus Rokubacteria bacterium 13_1_40CM_68_15 | reverse complement strand
AACGGCGAGGTGGACGTCGCCGTGAACATCCCGCCGCACCTCGCGAACCCGATCTCCAATCATCCGCGGCTCTTCCTGTCCACGGCGCCATCCATCCGGACCATCCAGCTGATGTTCCAGACGGCGGAGTACGACGAGCAGCACAAGCTGATCGGCCCGTACAAGGGCGTCACGGTCGACAAGCGCGTCCGGCAAGCCATCACGTACGCCGTCGACGTGGACGAGATCATCAAGACGGTGCTCGACGGCAAGGCGATGCGGGTGGCCACGATGCTCACGCCGCTCCACTTCGGGTTCGATCCGTCGCTCAAGCCCGTGAAGCAGGACGTGGCGAAGGCCAAGAAGCTGCTCGCCGACGCCGGCTTTCCCAACGGGGTCGAGATCACGCTGAACGGGCCGCAGGGGCGCTACGTGCGCGACAAGGAAGTGGCGGAGGCGGTGAGCGGGCAGCTCGCCAAGTCCGGAATCAAGACGACGCTGCGCACCTACGAGTTCGTCGCCTACCTCAACAATCTGACTTACAAGCACAAGGGCGGGCCGGTGTGGCTCATCGGCTGGGGGACACCGACGATCGACGCCGAGACGATCTACGGCCCGCTGTTCCGGACCGGCGCCAATCTCACGACCTACAGCAACCCCGACCTCGATCGCCTCTTCGACGAGGCGCAGACGATCATGGACGAGAAGAAGCGGCTGGCCGAGTACCAGCAGATCAACAAGCTCTGGGTCGAGGACGCCGCCGCCGTGCCGCTCTACCAGCAGCTCGACCTCTACGGCGCGTCCAAGCGTCTCAACTGGAAGGCCCGCAGCGACGAGCTGATCAAGGCCTACGACATGTCGCTCAAGGACGGCAAGTAGCGGAGGGACGGTCGGTAGTAGAATAGGCAGCGCCGGGCGGCCGTAATTCAGTGGCAGAATGCCAGCTTCCCAAGCTGGACGTCGCCGGTTCGAATCCGGTCGGCCGCTCCAACTCCTCAGGGCCTTACGGGATACTCCGTAGGGCCCTGAGCGTTTCGTAGCCCGCCACTCCTCTTCACACTTCACGGCCGTGTCCGATCCGCCATCGACGGCATGCCCGTTGCTGATGTCGTAACAAGACCGATGGCACCGAGACGAGCAAGGAATTTCACCATGAAGACCGTTTGGGCCACGCTCGTCATGGTGACGCTGTGCTGGAGCACGTTGCTCGAGGCGGCTCCACTCAACGTTCGGATGGTCGAAGGCAACACGCGGGGCTTTCTGGTCCTGCGCACCGTGGACGGAAAAGCGCTCGCGCACGGCGAGATGGCCCAACGCTTCAGCGGGGGATTCGTTCACGGCCACCTGACGCTGAACTTCGCGGATGGCTCACTCTGGGACGAGCACGTCACCTACTCCCAGAACAAGGTGTTCCGGCTCGAAGCCTTTCGGCACGTGCAGCGCGGTCCGTCGTTCCCGACGAGCGAGATTTCGTTCGATCGCCGCCGCAGCCGCTTCCAGGCGCGAATCCAGGACAAGAGGGGCGACGAGGTCAAGGAGGCGAGCGGCCCGTTCGACATGCCGGCCGACCTCTACAACGGTATGACGCTGGTGTTGCTCAAGAATTCCGCTCCGGGAGCTGGCGTCTCCGGCCGAATGGCCGTCTTCACACCCAAGCCCCGACTCATCAAGATGGAGCTGGTTCACGAAGGTGAGGACACGCTACGCGTCGGCCCGATCACCAAGACGGCGTGGCGCTACCTCGTCAAGCTGGAGATCGGCGGGTTGACCGGCGTGATCGCATCCGTGGTCGGCAAGGATCCGCCCGAGCTTCGTTACTGGTTGATGGCCGGTGACGTGCCGGCCTTCGCGCGGTTTCAGGGCGCGATGTACCTGAACGGCCCGGTCTGGCGGATCGAGCTGACGCCCGTCGAGTGGCCCAAGTAATCGGCGCCGCGACGGCGTCCGCAGGCTCGCCCGGATCGATGGGCTTGGTGATGTGGGCCTGACGTCGCCGGTCAGGTTCGGGTGGGCCGCTCCAGCTCAGGCGTTTCGAGTCACTCCCGTGCCTGGTGCGTCTCCTCGGGGATCAGCTTGCACTGCTTGATCTCGCTCTCGCCCTGCTCGCGGGAGACCATTCGCAGACGCGGCCGCCCGACGAAGTACCTGATGCCGGCCTCGCCCTTGACGTAGTAGACCTGGCCCGCCTTGACGTCGATCGTCACGGCGGACTTCGCCGCATCGTCGATGTGCTTGAGCCGCAGGAGATCGACGTCCGCCCGCTCCGGCGTCGGACTCGTGTGCCGGTAGGACGACTGGCGCGACGCCGTGCGAGCCCACAGCTCCACCTGGCCAGGCGTGACGACATACGGATAGTACCCGCCGTTGCGCAGGGTCGTGACGACCGTGTCGTGGGCCTTGACGTCATAGCTCAAGGCTTCGCCCCCGAACTCCGGGGCTCGATAGATGTAGATCACCGCCATGCCTTTCGGAATCTTCGCGACTGGCTCGAAACCAGGGCCGAACGTCGAGCACCCCGCGGTCAGCAGGGCGCCGATCAACGACACTGCGATCGAAAGCGATCTGTTCCGCATGCCGTCTCCTCCTCGAGGAGGTCGATCCACGTCAGGGTTGGAACACGTAATCCAGGCCGATGAGGAGCGGAACGAACTCCGTGTCGAAATGCGGCCCGAACACGGCTCGCCCGGGATTGGGGCCGCGGCTGCCGGATACCTCGGTACTGAGCCCTCGGGCTCCCTTCGGGTCGATGTTGTCATGAGTGAGCAAGTACCGGGCCTCCGCTCGCACGCGCAAGTGCGACGTGATCGGGAAAGCTACTCCAAGAAGCGCCCCGACGCCAGGCACGACGTTCGTCTGACCCGGATGGACGCCGATCGCTACGAGGCCGCATCCCAGCCCGCCGTAGGCGAACTTTTCACCGGGCTCATCCAGGAAGACGCGCCCGGTGAAACTCCCCAGGACCGCGCCGCGATCCTGTCTCACTCGCACCGTCTTCAACGACCCGGGGAGCACGCCCGGCGTCGATGTTCCCCAGTAGAGCCCATCGACTTGAAGCCCGAAGTGGCTCAACCAGAGTGACGCTGTCGTGCCGCCGAGGGGCCCGATCGCAGCGATCACGTCCCTCGATTCCGTGTTGCCCACGCGGGGCTGAACGATCTTCACGTCCTGGTCACCGCTGAGCGTCATGCCACCAGTCACCCCGACGCTCGACTCGCCCCTCACCGGAATCGCCGACGCGACGACGAGTGTCAGGACCAGAGGCGTCGAGTAGATCACGCGCGAGACGAGTGGTAGTGCTCTCAACCGGGGCGTCCGAGATCGACCTTGTCCGGATACTCCGAAGCTCGGCGACTCGTGCGACCGCCCATCAAAGCACGCTAGCACGCTGAATCGGGCGGAGCGTCAAGCTTTTGAGAAGCTGCGACCATCGGGGGCTACGGGTGACCCGTAACCCCCGTCGGCTGTATATCAGGCCGCGCGTTTGTTGCGGACGGACGCTCCTGCCTGCTCGGCTTCCTGGGCCATGCGCTCGCCCAGCGCCTCCAGCTCGTCGTCGTCGATCTTGTCGGCGAGCTTGAACATCTCGTCCTCTTCTTCCTCCACGTGGTGCTCGATCAGCTCCTCGAGCACCGTCATTTTCGCCTCGAAGCGCTCGTCTTCGGGGTCGACTTCGGGCAGCTCGGCCAGAACGAGCTTCACCACGTGGTGCTCCTCGTACGCCTCGAGCACCATCTCTTCCGCTTTCTTCGTCGGGACTTCGCGGAGGGCAGGGTAGAAGATCTCTTCTTCGAGCTTCGTGTGCAGAGTGAGCTTGGCGCTGATCTCCTCCATGAGGCGGCGCCGCTCGGATGCCCCTTCCGTCTTGCCGATTCTTTTGAAGAGCGCTTCCACTTCGCGATGCTGTTTCTTCAGCAGCTTGACCGGATCCATGAGGCCTATCTCCTTTCGCCGGGTGTTCTTTCGGGGCAACCGTTGCACGTCCCATTCCGGCGAGGGCGGCGACGGCGGCTGCCGCTGGGAGTGCATTGCATTGCACCGATGGCCGAGCAATTGCACCCAGAAGGCCGCCATGAGCGCCGATCTGACCGTTGACATACGCCTGAACCTGCAAGATTGCTCGTGGTCGTGGGAGATCCGTCACGCGCGGACCAATACCCTGGTGGAGTCGGGCGCGGGACGCCACGATTACCCGTCGGCTGACGACGCCTACTACGCCGGATGCGCCCGCCTGGACGCTCTGACCGCGGGCGACGTGGACGAGGCCGCCTGATCCATCCGCGCGCCGACGTTCATGGCGCGCGCGCCTGACTGATCCCCAGCGCCGCCGCACCGCTGCCGGGCGACCCCGTCGGCACGCGCCACCAGTTCGCCACGCCGTCCGGGAGCTGAGTCGCCGGCATCACTCGTGCAACGTCTCCGCCCGCCATGAGGTTTCGGCAAATGAGGCTTCGGCGAATGAGGCTTTGGCGAACGACCTGGCTGGGTGCAGGAGCGGTGGCCCTGGTGGTTCCCGCGATGCTCATCTCGCGCCGCTTCGCCCGTTTACTCTTCGAGCATCACGACGACGCGTTGTTCGTGCTGCAGTGGGTACCCGGCGTCGGAGCCTTACTCGGCTCCCTGGCGTCACGGCGAGGTGCGGGGCCACCGGCACCGCTCTACGAGAGCGGGCCGATGCGTCCGGTCCGCGATATCGTTGGCAAGGTGGCGCCGACTGGAGCGACGGTCGTCCTGCGGGGAGAGACCGGGGTGGGCAAGGAGCTGGTCGCCCGCGACATCCACGAATCGTCGCTGCGGCGGAACCGGCCCTTCGTCAAGATCAACTGCGCGGCGCTTCCGTCCGAGCTGCTCGAGGCCGAGCTGTTCGGCTACGAGCGCGGCGCGTTCACGGGCGCCGAAGCGCGCAAGCGAGGCCGCTTCGAACAGGCCGATGGCGGGACGCTCCTCCTCGACGAGGTGACCGAGCTCCCACTCGAGCTCCAGCCCAAGCTCCTTCACGTGCTCCAGGACGGCGAGTTCTTTCGTATCGGCGGCGCGCAGCCAATCCGTTGCGACGTCCGTGTAATCGCCGCGACCAACCGAGATCTCGAATCGGCGATGGAGGCGGGCGAGTTCCGTCAGGACCTGTACTACCGGCTGAACGTCGTGGAGATCCGGGTTCCGCCCTTGCGTGAGCGGCTCGAGCACATCCCCGGTCTCGTCGAGTATTTCCAGCGGCGCTTCGTCACGGAGTACGGCCACGCAGTGGCCGTGAGCGCCGCGACGCTCGAGCTCTTCCGGGGCTACGACTGGCCGGGCAACGTGCGCGAGCTCGAGAACATGATGCGCCGGATCGCCGTGCTCGGCAGCGACGATCACGTGGCCGACGAGCTCCGAGCCCGCGTCACGGGACGGGTCATCGTCGATGGCTCGGCCGCGGTGCGCTCCACCGACGCCGAGGTGCGCGGGCTCAAGGAGATCTCGCGGGCGGCCGCGCGCGAAGCCGAGCGGGCGGTGCTGCTGGCCGCGCTGGAGCGTTCCGGCTGGAATCGCCTGCACGCCGCCCAGCTTCTGGGCATCAGCTATCGCTCGCTTCTCTACAAGCTCGCGGACCATCGTCTGCGCCCGCCCGCCCGGGAAGCCGGCGAGGGCTCCGTCGCCTGAGTGTTGTATAGGTAAAAGTTTTCGCCACCGGATTCTGCGGTTGCGTCCGCAATTTCGTCGCGTGATTCTTGTCCGCCGATGTCGATCCCCTGCGCAGCGCCTGCCTGAGCGTGGACCTGTCCGGACTGCGTGTACTCGTCGTGGACGACCATGTCGACACGCTCGACATGATGCGCGTTGCGCTGGAGATGTGCGGCGCCGCCGTCGTGGTGTCCAACTCCGCTCGTGAAGGGTTGCAGGCCGTCGTCCGGTACGGTCCAGACATCGTGCTCAGTGATCTCGCCATGCCGCAGGAGGATGGGTTCTGGCTGGTCGATCAGGTCCGGTCACTTCAAGGAGGAGCGACCGGCGAGTTGCCCGTCATCGCGGTCACCGCGCACGCCCGCCGCTACGGCTACGACGAAATTCTACGTGCCGGCTTCGATGGGCTCATCCGCAAGCCGGTCGATCCCGTGTCGCTGTGCGACGACGTCCGGGGGTTCGTCGGGCGAGGTTAGGCGGCGTCCGGGCGGACCGCCACCGACATGGCGACACGCACGAACGCGCTGGGGTCCACGGGCTTGGTCAGGAAGGCGTCGAAGCCGGCGCCGAGCGCGCGCTGGCGGTCCTCCGGACGCGTCAGCGCCGTCACCGCCACCGCCGGGATCCGTGACGCCGGTGGGGGCAGAGCCTGACGGACTTCGCGGATCAGATCGAAGCCGCTGCGGCCCGGCATCGACAGGTCGCTGATCAACACGTCGAACTTCCTCGCCGACAGGCCGTCGAGCGCCGCCGTCACGTCCGCCACGGCGGTGACGTCGGCGCCGTGCTGGCGCAGAACCGTCGATAGCAGCTCGAGCGAATCCGCGTCGTCGTCCACGAGCAGCACGCGGGCGCCGTCGAGCCGGAATCGATCGACTGCGCTCTCTGGAGTCTCGGAGCCGGTCTCAATGGACGCCGTCTCGGCGGCCACCGGCAGCGTCACCGTGAACGTCGCGCCCTGGCCGGCGCCATCACTCTCGGCGCGCACGGTGCCACCGTGCAGCTCGACGAGGTTGCGGACGATCGCGAGACCGAGGCCGAGTCCGGCCTGACGTCGGCTACCGCCACCGTCGGCCTGCCGGAAGCGGTCGAAGATGTGGGGAAGCAGATCCGGATCGATGCCGAGGCCGGTATCGCGCACCGTGAGGCGCGCGTCATTCCCCGTGGGCTCGAGGCGCACCGAGATGTCGCCCCCCGCCGGCGTGAACTTCACGGCGTTGCCGACGAGATTCGTCACCACCTGGCCGAGGCGGAGCGCATCGCCGCGCACGGTGACGGGACCGATCGCGATGGCGAGCTTCACGCCCTTCTCGGCGGCTGCGCTGGCGAACGACTCGGCCGCATCCTGGACGACGGCGCCGAGGGCCATCGGGCGCAGGTCGAGGAGGAGCTTGCCGGTGACGGCCCGAGAGAGATCGAGCAGGTCCTCGATGAGTCGGGCCTGCAGCCGCGTGTTGCGCTCGATGCTCTCGAGCGCCCGCTCGGTCTGGGCCGGGCCCACGCGGCCGGTGCGCAGCAGCTTGACCCAGCCCAGCATCGCGGTCAGCGGGGTACGCAGCTCGTGCGAGAGCACGGCCAGGAACTCGTCCTTGGAGCGATTGGCCCGCTCGGCCTCGTCCCGCGCGTGGCGTTCGCTCTCGGCCAGGTGAGCGCGATCGATGGCGAGGACCGCCCGGTCGGCGACGCGCCGGAGGAGTTCCAGGTCGGCGTCGGCGAAGACCCGCGGGGTTGCGTTGCCGACGTGGATCACGCCCACGAGTTGCTGACCCGAGCGGAGCGGCACCCCGATCAGCGAGCGCACGCGCTTGCGCAGGAAGGGACTCACGATGTCGACGTCGCTGAGGTCGTTGAGGATGAGACCAGCCTTGGTCTCGGCGATGCGCCCGGCGATGCCGGCGCCCAGGGGGATGCAGAGATCCTCGAAGATCTCTTCGCGCAGACCATCCGATTCCACGGGCCGCAGCCCGCGCCGGGCCTCGTCCCACAGCAGCACCGTCGCGGTGTCACAGGCCAGGACCTCGCGGATCCGGCGCATCAGCTCGGTCAGCAGCTCGCGCACACCGAGCTGGGAGAGGGCGTGGTCGGTGATGAGCTGGAGCTTCCGCAGCGTCGCCGCCGCGGCCTCGGCCTGCTCACGGGCGGCATGCTCGGCCTCGAGGAGCCGGCGCAGCTCCTCCTCGATGCGCTTGCGTTCGGTGATGTCCATCATCGTGCCGATCATGCGCAGGGGACGGCCTGTCTGATCGCGGAGGGTGGTCGCCCGCGCGGCCAACCAGCGCGGCTCGGCGTCCTGGCCTGACCGCACGCGATACTCGATCTCGTACTCGGCGGCGTCGCTGATGGTGAGCGCGCGCCGGATGGCGATATCGATCCGGTGGCGATCGCGCGGATCGACGAGCGCCAGGAACGCGGCGCGTGTGATCGGCCGTTCGACGGGTCCCAGGATGCGATCCATGCGCTCCGACCACGTCGCCCGATCGGCGGCGACGTCGTACTCCCACAGGCCCAGCCGCCCCGTCTCCACCGCGAGGCGTTGGCGCGCGGCGATCTCCAGGCGCTCCTGCTCGGTGCGGCGCCGCTCGGTGAGATCCGTGAGCGCGACCACGGTGCCGGTCACGCGTCCCTCGACGACGACCGGATGAGCCCAGGACTGGGCGAGGAAGGAGGTGCCGTCGCTCCGGGAGACGAGCTGCTCTCGCAATGAGGGCGACCGCTCGCTCGGATGGTCCGGCGCCAGCTCACGCATGTCACGCCCGAGCAGACCGGAGGGGCTACCCCCGAGCATCTCGGCGCAGGCCCGGTTGGCGAAGATGCAACGGCCGTCGAGGTCCACCCCGAAGATGGCCTGGCCGGTCGAGTCGACGAGCGCCAGTCGCTCCTGGGCGAGGTTCAGGCGCTCGCGTTGCGCCACCGCCAGGCGCTGGCGCGAGCGGTGAAGCAGCTCCGAAAGGATGGAAACGCCGGCACCGACGACCACGAAGAGGGTCAGCGCCAGGCTCTCCGCCGGGGCGCTGACGCCGAACTGGTTGATGGGGTGGAGCCACAAGAAATCGACGACAGCGGCGGAGAGCAGGCTGGCCACGATGCCAGGCGCGAACCCACCGAACCACGCGGCCGCGATCACCGCAGGGAAGAAGGTGAAAAACGGCAGATGCACGTCCCAGAGCGGGTTGAGAGCGATACGGATTGCTGTGGCGGCGAGTACGCAGGCGATGGCGACGAGATAGGAAATCAACACGAGAACCGTCAGCCTAGCGGAGCCCTGGCCCTGGCGCAAGCGATGATGCGCCGGGGCGCTGTAAGAAGTACAGAAACGTCACGCGACCTGGTTGTAACGCGGCGCAGGCGCTTTCATCAGCGTGATTCCTCTCGGCGAAGGCGCGCGCTCATTTCCCGCAGGCGAGGGGAACGAGTACCGGCCGCGTCTGCCCCCTCGGCCATCAGGCCTGCCTGCGGGGCGTGGCACCCGAAAAAGTGGTGGGCGCGGCCCTTGCACTGCTCAGCCAACCGGAGAGCCATGCGCGTCTGGGACTTCGTCAAGGAGACGTTCAGCGAGTGGAGTGAGGATCGGGCGCCCCGGATGGGCGCCGCCCTCGCCTACTACACGGTTTTCTCGCTGGCCCCCGTGCTCGTGATCGCCATCGGTGTGGCCGGGATCTTCTTCGGCGAGCGCATGGCCGAGGGCCGCCTCATGGACGAGATCCGCGGCCTGGTCGGGCCCGAGGGTGCCGGTGCGATCCGGGCCATGATCGAGAATGCCGCGGCCGATCGGTCGGGCGGGGTGGTCGCCACGATCATGGGTCTTGCCGCCTTGATCTTCGGCGCCACCGGGGCCTTCGTGGAGCTCCAGGACGCCCTGAACACCATCTGGGAGGTCAAGCCCAAGACCCGGGGGCTTCTCGGCATGTTGAAGGACCGCTTTTTCTCGTTCACGCTGGTGATCGGGATCGGCTTCCTGCTGCTGGTGTCGCTGGTGATCAGCGCGGCGCTCGCTGCCGTCGGCTCGATGACCGGCCGGTATGTCTCGCCGTCACTCCTCCATGGCGTGAACTTCGTGGTCTCCTTCGCCGTCATCACCGCCCTCTTCGCGATGATCTTCAAGATCTTGCCGGACGCGAAGATCGCCTGGCGCGACGTCTGGCTGGGCGCCGCCGTCGCCTCGCTGCTGTTCTCCGCGGGCAAGTTCATCATCGGGCTCTACCTGGGCAAGAGCGGCATGACCTCCGCCTACGGCGCGGCCGGCTCCCTCGTGATCGTCCTGGTCTGGGTGTATTACTCGGCGCAGATCCTGTTCCTCGGCGCGGAGTTCGCGCACGTTTACGCGCGCCGGCGCGAACACGCCTTGAAGCCGGCCACCGACACCAACGTCGGTGTGCCACCGTTACGCCCGCGTTACGTGGTCGCCGCGCTGGCCGCCGTCGGCGGATTCCTCCTCGGCCGGACGCCGTTGCGTCGCGTCGCCGCCGGCGCGCCGGAAGCGGCGAAGACGGCGGCCGAGGTAGCCCTGGCGGTCGCCGCCATCGAGCGAGTGCGGCGAACGTGGAACGGGAAGCGGGCCGCCTAGCGCAGCGACTTGTGGTACGACTTTCGGAAAATCTCTTCTCGACGTCGAAGCCAACTCCGCAATTTCCCGTTCGGCATGCCGCTTGCTCTGAGCACGATCGCCATGCGAATGTTCAAACCGGAAGTCGAATCCCTCATCAAGGCGCTGGTAGCGATCTCGCTCATCGCGCTCGTGCTGGTTCCCATCTCGTGGGGCTACGAGCAGCGGCGACAAGCCCGCGCGTGGCAATCCGTGGCGTGCGCGTACCGGGTGCGCGAAGTGGCGCAGCGAGCGACGATGGTTCGCGTGGATTACGCGACCGATCCCTGCGGCGCTTTGCAGCGTCTCGGCTTCGATCTCGAACCGCCGCGCTGATTCGCCATCCGTCGGCGCTGATGCGAGTCGCATAACGCGTCGCGCCTTGCCGGCGCGCTCGCACGGGCGCACGCTGCGGCTCCGCGGGGGGCTCCATGGACGACGCCGACCACCGACGTCTCCCGCTCGACGTCGGCATCGAGGCGCTGGTGGAGGAGATGATGCCGGAGGCGTTGTGTGACGCCTGCCTGCCCTTCGCCTTCGACGTGGCGCTCGAGGACGTGTATGCGGCGGTGCCACGTCTCCTGCAGGCGTCCCTGCGCTTCACGCGTAAGAGTGCGGAGTGCTACCGTTGCGCGCGTACGCTGGAGCTGCTCACGATGCGCTGAGGTTGCACTCTTTCCAAAAATACGGCCGGGGGCGGGCGGCACGTGGCTTGCTCGACCTCCAGTCTACGAGGGCGGAGACAACATGGCGATCGTCGTCGAGGGTCTGGGAGACGTGGTACTTCGGCGCCTGATCGGCAAGAAGCTCGACGCCCTCAGTCGCCATCTCCGACAACCCCCCATCACCGTACGCGTCGGTTTCACCGACGAGAACGGGCCCAAGGGGGGACCTGGCATCCGCTGCGCGCTCACCGTCGACATGCCGCGGCGACGGCCACTGCACGTCGAGGACACTGCGGCCACGCCGCGTCAGGCCTTCGACCTCGCCTTCGAAGCGCTCGAGCGGCGCGCGCTGCAGGAGATCGACCGCGCGCGCGATCGCCGGCGGCGTCCGAAGAAGTACTTCGTCGCCAAGCGCCTGCTCGAAGCCGAGGCGGAGCGGCCGGTCGAGACGCCCAGCCGTCAGCGCCGCTCGGCGTGAGCGCCGTGGACCTCCGCACACGCTTGCGCGAGCTGGCACGGTTCGAGTCGGCCGGATCGCCCGTCGTCAGCGTCTACCTGAACACCGAGTGGGTGGACGAGCACCAGCGCGAGCGGGCACGCATCTTCGTGAAGAATGCTCTGGCCGAAGCGCGTGGGCGCCGCTGGGCCGACGGTGACGACCTCGACTGGATCGAGCGTCAGGGCAAGACGCTCGTCGAGCGCGCGGCCTTCGAGGGCGCCAACGGTGCCGTGCTGTTCGCCTGCGGCAGCGCCAACCTGCGCGAGCTGTTCCCGCTACGGGTGGCGTTCGACGACACGTTCGTCGTCGATGCCCGGCCCTACGTGCGGCCGCTGGCCGGCATCCTCGACGACACGCCACCGTCGCTCGTCGTGTTCGTCGACGGGGCGAGCGCGCGGCTCATCGCCCTCGACGCCACCGGCGTGAGCGACGAGACCGTCCTGCAGGCCGAGGTGCCGGCCCGCCACAAGACCGGAGGCTGGGCCGCGCTCGCCGAGTCCCGTTACCAGCGTCACCTGCTCGAGCACCGCGAGCAGCACTTTGAGGCGGTGGCGGCCGCCATCAGCGCCTGGACCGACCGTTACGACGCTCATCACGTCGTGCTGGCGGCGGAGCCGCGGGCGGCCGCCGTGTTACGCAAGCACCTGCCGGACGCCGTCGCGGCGCGGATCGCCGGGGTGGTCGCCGGGGCGCGCCACGAGAGTGTGAGCGTGATTGCCGAGCGGGCGGCGGGACTCCTCGCCCGCGTCGAGCGTCAAGCCGGAGTGCGCAACGTCAACGAGGCGCTGGCCGAAGCCGCCGAGGGCGGCACGGCGGTCGCGGGCGTGACCGCGACGGTCGGCGCGGTGAACCGAAACGCCGTCCGTCACCTCTACG
Organism: Candidatus Rokubacteria bacterium 13_1_40CM_68_15; assembly: GCA_001917585.1. Lineage (GTDB taxonomy): Bacteria > Methylomirabilota > Methylomirabilia > Rokubacteriales > CSP1-6 > 40CM-68-15. The sequence goes on along the minus strand of MNEG01000107.1, from coordinate 5,251 downwards.
TGCTGACCACGTTCCGTGAGCCGGGCGCGGTGTGCCAGGACTGTGGCGCCCTGCAGCGCGGCGTCCACTTCACATGCCCGTTCTGTGGCCGGGGCACGCGCACCACCGAGCTCGGTGAAGCGCTGGTGGAGCGCGTGCTGGCCTCCGGCGGTGACGTGACCACGCTCGAGAGCCACCGCCCGCTGGCCGGGCACGGCGGCATCGTGGCCCGCCTGAGGTACGCGGCGTGAGGCCCCTCTGGAAGGGCCTGGTCACGTTCGGGCTGGTGTCGATTCCCGTCGGCCTCTACTCGGCCACGCGTCGCCAGGCCGAGCTGCACTTCCGGCTCCTCCACGACAAGGACCAGGCGCCCATCGACTACCGGCGCTTCTGCACCGAGGAGAACGTGGAGGTCGACTGGAAGGACATCGTCAAAGGCTACGAGTACGAGAAGGGCCGGTTCGTCGTCGTGACCGACGAGGACTTCAAGCGCGCTCGCGTGCCCGGCACGCACACGATCGAGATCCGCGACTTCGTCCCCGCCGGCGACATCGACTTCGCCTTCTTCGAGACGCCGTACTGGCTCGTGCCGGATCTGCCGGGTCGCAAGGCATACGCGCTCCTGCGCGCGGCGCTCCAGGAGAGCGGCCGCGTGGGCATCGGCACCATCGTCATCCGGGAGCGCGAGCGGCTGGCCGCGCTGCAGCCGGAAGGGCCCGGCCTGATGCTCACGACGATGCGCTTCGCCGCCGAGCTCCGCGCGGCCGACGAGCTGGATATGCCCGACGAGGTGCCGCCACCGAAGAAGGAGCTGGCGCTCGCGCTCCAGCTCGTCGAGACGCTGGCCGGTCCCTTCAAGCCCGAGCAATATCACGACACCTACACCGAGGCGCTGCGCGCCGTCATCGAGGCCAAGATCGAGGGCAAGGAGGTCACCGCGCCGAAGACGAGCCGCCCGCCCAAGGTGGTCAACCTCGTCGACGCGCTGCGGAAGAGCCTGGCCACGCCGCGGGCCGCCGCGGAGCCGAAGACCGCGGTCAGGAAGCGCGGCCGACGGCGCGAAAAGAAGGCCGCCTAGACGCCCCTGTGAGCGCGGCGAGCCGCAACGCGTTCGCCACCGCGTAGCCGCGCTCGTCGTTGTTGAAGTACACGTAGACGTCGCGCCCGCCCCGGCGCCAGAGCGCGACCCGCGCGGCATCCTCCCGCAGTCGCTCCTCCGGATAGTCGTTGTAGCGCTTCCAGCCCAGGCCATGGCGCCGCACATAGACGAAATCGGCCGTCACGCCGTCGTCGACGGACTGGCGCGTGGAGTCGTGAAGGCACAGCGCGACGTTGGCCTGGCGGAGCCGCGCGAAGACGTCGGGGATCAACCACGATTCGTGGCGAACCTCGAGGGCCGATCGCAAGTGCGGGATGAGACGCTGTCGGCCGAGCGCGCGCAGGAAGGCATCGAGACGATCGACGTTGGCGTGGAACTGGGGCGGGAGCTGGAAGAGCACGGGGCCGAGCGTGGCTCCCAGGTGGCGCACACGCTCGAGGAGTAGCCGCAGGTGGATGTGCGGATCCTTGAGCCGCTTCATGTGCGTGAGGAACCGGCTGGCCTTCACCGCGAACACGAAGCCCGCGGGCGCGGCGTCGCGCCACGCGCGAAAGGCCTGCACCGACGGCAGCCGATAGAAGGGGTTGTTCAGCTCCACCGTGGGGAAGTGCGCGGCGTAGTACGGCAGCCACCTGCTCACGGGCAGATCGGAGGGGTAGAAACGCCGGCGCCAGGAGCCGTAGACATAGCCACTGGTGCCGATCAGAACCCGGGCCATCACCGGCGCGCGAGTGCAAGACGAGCGCCAGGCAGCGCCGGGCACACGGGTTGCACGATTCCTGCGCCTATCGCTCGCAACACTCTCGAGAAGGGAAGGAACGCCAATGAAGCTCGTGTCAGCCGTTGTCGTGGTTCTCGCTCTCGTGGCTCCTGCTCTCGCTCAACAGTCGCCGTCTGGGACCTACCAGACTCCGGGTCAAGCGCCATCCACCAGCCCGGCGCCGTCGGGCTCTGCGCCATCGAGCGGAAGTCAGCCGGCGGTCCAGATCGACAGCAGCTCGATCATCGGCAGCCCCGTCCGCTCGGCCGATGGCAAGGAGCTTGGCAAGATCAGTCGCCTGATGATCGACCCGCGCGAGGGTCGCATCACGACCGCCGTCATCTCGATGGGCTCGAAGCTCGGGGTGGGCGGCCGCACCGTTGCCGTGCCGTGGACGTCGCTGAAGGCGGGTCAGGACCAGCGGAAGCTCGTCTTCACCGTTGACCAGCAATTGCTCGACCAGGCGCCGTCAGCCAGCCCCGCGGGTGAGGACAAGCAGAGCCGCCCCAGCAAGTAGGGACAACCCATCGAGAAGTGTCGGGGCGGGCGAGACGTCTCGCCCGCCCCGCTCAGCTCAGGCGATAGGCGTCACGACGGCGCTCCTCGGACGCGGGGCGATCCTCCGGCGTAGCGCGCTCAGCACCGACGTGTTCCGCCGTCGCTTCGCGATGCCTTTCGTCGTCCGCAGGCGCTTGTCCAGGAACTCGCGTGGCCATTGGGATTCTCGGATCACCATCGTCTGCCGAAGATGGGCGGCAACCGCGGTGCCACTGATCACGATCCGGTCAGCTGGCACCGGGAGTGCAATCCTTGCATCGAGGAGGTGACTGGCGATGACCAAGTCCCTGGCGTTTCTCGCCGTGGTGTTGCTGATCGGCGTGAGTGCAATCGGCTGCGCGGGCCCGACGAGGTCGAACGATCCCTCGGCGTTGCCCGAGACGAAGCAACCGCACTCCGACAACCTGCAGCGGAGCGATCCCAACACGTCGGCTGAGCAAAACCCCCATCCCGCGCGGCCGTCGGGCGGTCCAGGCACCGGCGGCGGCGCGAACTAATTTAACTCGAGGAGTTCGCGACGGCGTCATTCATGAACGCTATGACTATGAACATAGGAGGGGGCGAGACGCCCCCTCCTATACCTCCCCGTTTCGCGCGATCCGCGACACGCGTCCGTCCAACATCACGGCAGGAGAGTTTCCAGCAGCGCCTTCATCTCGGCGCTGTTCCACTCGCGAGCACCGACGGCCACGCCGGCGACTTCGCCGCCCGGCCGCACCACGAACGTCGAAGGCAGACCGTTGATGCGCCACGCGCCGGCGGTCTTCGAATCGGGATCGAGGAGGATGGGAAAGGTGAGTGCGAGGTTTCGGACGTACGGATCGATCAGCGCGGCCGGCGCTCCGCGATCGACGGACACGCCGATGACGACCAGACCACGGTTGCGATAGTCGCGCCACAGGGCCTCCAGCGTCGGCATCTCGGAGGTGCACGGCGTGCACCACGTGGCCCAGAAGTTCAGGACCACGAGCTTGCCGCTCCAGGCGTCGAGCGTCGCCTCGCCGCCGCCGCGGCGCGCCAGCCGGAAGCCCGGGCTGCGCTGGCCTTCCTTGAGCTCGGTCACGCCAGCGCGCTCGAAGACGTCGGCGCCCCGCTTGCCATGGCCTCGATGATGACCGCCGTCCTCGTCGGAGCGGCGGCCGGGCAGGCCCCAGAGGAGTATGCCTAGCATTGCCAGCGCCAGCGCGAGCTGCACCAGACGCCGGCGGCGCGTGACGGCCAGGGTGTGCGATACCCAGCTCTTCACACGCCGAGCTTCTCGCGCGTGATCGCGCTCTCGCGCAGATCGGCGGCCGGGCCCTCGAAGACGATCGTTCCCTTCTCCATGATGTAGCCGCGATCGCACACGCTGAGCGCCATGCGCGCGTTCTGCTCGACCAGCAGCACGGTCACGCCGAGGCGCTTCAGCTCGGTAATCATCTCGCGGATGTGGCGGACCATGGCCGGAGCCAGGCCCTGGGTGGGCTCGTCCATGAGGATGATGCGCGCCCCCGCCATCATCACGCGGGCGATGGCCAGCATCTGCTGCTCGCCGCCCGACAGCGTCTTGCCGGGCTGGTCCAGCCGCTCGCGCAGGCGCGGGAAGTGATCGAACACGTTGCTGAGCCGCTCGCGGCGCAGCGCGGAGGACCGGCCGCGCACCGGCGACAGGCCGAGCTCGAGGTTCTCACGCACGGTGAGGCCGGGGAAGATGCGGCGGTTCTCGGGCACGAGGCCGACACCACGCCGCGCGATCTCGTGGGGACGCAGACCGATCAGCGAGTGACCGTCGAATTCGATGGTGCCGCGCCACGGCCGGAGGAAGCCCATGGCGGTCTTCATGAGCGTCGTCTTGCCCATGCCGTTCTTGCCGAGCAGTGCGACGGCCTCGCCTTCCCGCACCTCCAGCGACACGCCGAAGAGAATGGGCGTCGCGCCGTAGCCGGCGTGGACTTCGTGCAGACGTAGCATGGGATCAACCCGCCGGCATCAGTCGTCGGCGCCGCCGAGGTACGCGTCGATGACGCTGGGATCGGTCCGCACCGCCTCCGGGGGGCCCTCGGCGATCTTCTTGCCGAAGTGCAGCACCGCGACGCGGTCGGAGATTCCCATCACCACGCTCATGTCGTGCTCGATCAGCAGCAGCGTCAGCCCGCGTTCGCGAACGATGGCGCGAATGAGCGCGGTGGCGTCCCGGGTCTCGCCCGGCGTCATGCCGGCCGTCGGCTCGTCGAGCAGCAGCAGCGTCGGCTCGGTCGCAAGCGCGAGACAGATCTCGAGATAGCGCTGCTCGCCGTGGGACAGGTTCTCGGCCAGCTCATCACGCCGCGCCGTCAGGCCGAAGGCGTCCAGGAGCGCGACGACCCCGTCATCGACGTCGGGCCGGCGCCAGAGCGAGGCCAGACGGCCGGCGACCGCCGCGCGTGACTGGCAGGCCACGCGCACGTTCTCGAAGACCGAGATCTCCGGGAAGATGTTGGTGATCTGGAACGTCTTGGCCACGCCGCGCCGGTTGATGATCTCTGGCGCCAGGCCGGTGATGTCGTCGCCCCGAAAGCGCACGCGGCCGGCCGTCGGCGCGTGGAGGCCGGTGATCACGTTGAACAGCGTGGACTTGCCGGCGCCGTTGGGCCCGATGACCGAGAAGATCTCACCCGGGCTCACCTGGAACGAGACGTCGGTGAGGGCGGCCAGCGCGCCGAAGTGGCGCGAGAGCCCGTCGACCTCCAGCATCGGCGCCGACGCCGCGGCTACGCCGTTGCGCGCCATGGACGGGCCGAGAGCAGGCGGCGGAGGCCGAGCAAGCCGCGGGGCATGAACAGCACGATCACCACCAGGACCCCACCGATCACGATGAAGTACCAGTCCACGTACGA
>MNEG01000041.1 GCA_001917585.1 Candidatus Rokubacteria bacterium 13_1_40CM_68_15 | reverse complement strand
CGCGGGCGACGTTCGGCGAGGAGCCGTGGGCGTCGAACCTCCGCGCGGCGCCGGACGAGCTGATCCCGATGTTTCGGCGCGAGGACATCCACGTCGTGGTGGTCGGGGGCGAGACCAACGGGTACTGGCGCATCATGGGCTGCACCTACCAGAACACCGTCTCGGTGGATGAGTGGCGCTAGGTGTAAAACCTGCTCGGCGCGAGGCGGATCAGCGCGGCGTGGCGGGAACCCGGACCCATGGCTCCGGGCAGATGCTCACGTTCGGGTAGTACGCCCGGGCGCTCGGGCAGTAGAACCAGTAGGGCTGAGCGGTCGGTTGCTGCTGGATGTAGACGGGCGGCTCCGCCTGAATGACCGGCGGAAGATAGGCGAACGCCGGGTAATCCCACCAGTACGGAAACGCCAGGAAGGGCACGAGGCCGACGATGACTCGCCCGTGGCCTCGGGGATGAAAATGATGGAAATTCGGGTGAGGGCCGTGGTGTCCGTGGTGCCCACCCGAGAAGCCGCGGCCGCCGCCGTGGCCGGAGGCGGCGTATCCCGGAGCCGCCGCGGCTAGCGTGACGAGGATCGCGAGAGCGATACCAACCAAACGCCGCTTCATCTCGACACTTAGGACGCCCGGAGCGAGCGCCGCATTCATAGTACGATATCCGTCACGTCGACGGATGGCCCCTTCGACGAGAGGAGCCCGCGATGCCGTATGACCTGGTGATCAAGAACGGAATGGTAGTCGACGGATCCGGCTTGCCTGCGTATCCGGCTGACGTCGGGGTGCGATACGGCCGGATCGACACGATCGGGCGCATCCGCGAGCGGGGGCGCGAAGTGATCGACGCCGACGGTCTCGTCGTCGCGCCGGGGTTCGTCGACGGCCACACGCACATGGACGCCCAGATCTTCTGGGATCCCCTCGGGACCTCGTCGTGCTTCCACGGGATCACCACCGTCGTGATGGGCAACTGCGGCTTCACGCTTGCGCCCTGCGCCGCCGCCAACAAGCACCTCGTCATCCAGAATCTGCAGCGGGCCGAGGACATCTCGCCGAAGGCGATGGAAGCCGGGATCGAGTGGCGATGGACCACCTATCCCGAGTTCCTCGACGTCCTCGACTCGCTGCCCAAGGGCATCAACTACGCGGGCTACGTCGGCCATTCGGCCGTGCGCACGTACGTGATGGGCGAGCGCGCGTTCGACCAGCCGGCGACCGAGGACGACCTGCAGGCGATGGAGCGCCAGGTGCGCGACGCCATCCGCGCGGGCGCCGTCGGCTTCACCACGTCGCGCTCGCCGAGTCACGAGACGCCGGATGGACGGCACGTCGCGAGTCGCCAGGCCACCTGGGACGAGGTGCGGCGTCTGGTCGGCGCCATGGGCGAGCTGAACGCCGGCATCTTCGAGCTGGCCGGAGAGAACGTGGACCGCGTCCCCGACCATCCGGGGCTACGCGACTACCACGTCCGCCTGCGCAACCTCGCCGTCGAGACGGGACGCCCGGTCACGTTCGGCGTCTTCAGCCGGCGTGGCGTGCCGGGCGTCTGGAAGAAGTACATGGACCTGCTCGACGAGACCGCGGCTGCCGGCGGCCGCATGTTCGCCCAGGCCCACAGCCGCTCGCTGAGCGCGCTGCTCTCGTTCAAGACCCAGATGCCGTTCGACTATCTGCCGGTGTGGAAGGAGCTGCGCCAGCTCCCGCTCGCCGAGCAGCGGCATCGCCTGCGCGACCCCGAGACACGCCGTAAGCTCGTCGAGGCCTCGGGCGAGCGCGATGGACGGCGTCCGCTCGGCACCGAGGCGCGGGCGGCCGACTACGACTGGCTGCTCGTGTTCGACACCGTCGAGGGGCCGCACCGCACGGTGGCCGAGGTCGCGCGCGAGCGCGGCCAGCACCCGGCCGAGACGATGATCGACCTCGCGCTCGAGAAGGACCTGGACCTCTTCTTCCTCCAGCCCGTGGCCAACGAGGACCAGGACATCGCGCTGCAGATCATGCGCCATCCACGGGCCGTCACGACGTTCTCCGACTCGGGAGCCCACGTCTCGCAGCTCATGGACTCGTCGCTCCAGACGCATCTCCTCTACCACTGGGTCCGCACGAAGCAGGCGTTCACGCTCGAGCAGGCGGTGCGCATGCTGACGCTCGTGCCGGCGACCTTGTGGGGCTTCCACGACCGTGGACTCGTCCGTCAGGGGATGGCGGCCGACCTGGTGGTCTTCGATCCCGAGACGATCGCTGCCGAGATGCCGGAGGTGGTGGACGACCTCCCCGCCGGCGCCCGGCGACTCGTGCAGCGCACGCGCGGCATCGCGGCGACGGTCGTGAACGGTGAGGTGCTCCTGCGCGACGGCAAGCACACCGGCGCGCTGCCCGGGCAGCTGCTCCGCGGTCCCCTCGCCCGACGGTCGTAGCCGGTCGGGGAGCCCTGAGCCATGCGCGCCGTGATCTGTCGCGCATGGGGAGCGGTCGATGATCTGACCGTCGAGGACGTCGCTCCGCCCGCGCCGGGTCGCGGCCAGGTCGTGATCGACGTGCAGGCGACCGGCGTCAACTACGCCGACTCGATCATGGTGGCCGGGCGCTATCAGACACGCCCCACGCTTCCGTTCAGCCCCGGCCTCGAAGCCGCGGGCATCGTCACGCAATGCGGTGATGGTGTCACGCGCTACCAGCCGGGCGACCACGTCATGGCGATCCTCCCCTACGGCGGCTTCGCCGAGCGGGCGCTCGCCGACGAAGTCGAGACGTTCGCCATCCCGAGCACGATGCCGTTCGACGAGGCGGGCGCATTTCCGATCGCGTACATCTCGAGCCACGTCGCCATCCGCTGGCAGGGCCGGCTCGAATCCGGCGAGACGCTGCTCGTGCTCGGCGCCGCGGGCGGCGTCGGGCTCACGGCCGTCGAGATCGGCAAGGCGATGGGAGCCCGCGTCATCGCCGCCGCCAGCACGGACGAGAAGCTCGCCGTCGCGCGCGAGCGAGGCGCCGATGCGCTCGTCAACTACGCCAGCGAAAAGCTCACCGACCGCGTCATGGAGCTCACCGACGGCAAGGGCGCCAGCGTGTGCTTCGATCCGGTCGGCGGCGAGCTGTTCGACGCCGCGCTGTCCTCGCTCGGCTGGGGTGGGCGCATCTTGTTGATCGGCTTCGTGGCGGGCGTCCCCAACATTCCGGCGAACCGCCTGCTCGTGAAGCACCGGTCCGCTCTCGGCTCGTCGCTCCGCTACTTCCGATGGCACGCGCCCGACAAGCTGCGGCGGACCGTCGACGAGCTGCTCCAGTGGTACGCAGCGGGCAAGCTGAAGCCGTGCGTCACCCATCGCCTGCCGCTCGAGCGCACGGTGGAGGCCATCCGCCTGCTCACCGACCGCAAGGCTCACGGCAAGGTCGTCGTCATGCCGGAGCTGCCGGCGCGGTAGCGATGGAGCTCAGGGTCCACGAGCACGGCCCGCACGTCGTCATCATCACGATCGACCATCAGCTGCGCCGGAACGCCATGACGCGAGCGATGATGGCCGAGCTCGCGGGGTTGTGGGAGAGCCTCGAGCGCGGTCCCTGTCGCTGCATCGTCCTGACCGGCGCCGGCGACCGCGCGTTCACGTCGGGTGCCGACGTGAGCGGCGACCTCTCCGCCGATCCGGCGATCGCGCGCATGGTCGCCGACGCGCTCCTGAAGAACCGCCCGTATGCCAAGCCGATCGTGGCCGCGGTCAACGGCGATTGCGTCGCCGGCGGCCTCGAGCTGCTGCTCTCGACCGACATTCGCGCGGCGGCTCCCCACGCGCGCTTCGGTTTGCCAGAAGTCCGCTGGTCGATCTATCCCTTCGGAGGCGCCACCGTGAAGCTCGTGCAGCAGATCGGCTACGTCCACGCGATGGAGCTGCTGCTGACGGCGAAGCTGATCGACGCCACCGAAGCGGCGCGGATCGGCCTCGTGAATCGCGTCGTGCCCGCCGAGTCGCTGATGGCGTGGGCGCTCGAGACGGCCGAGACCATCGCCGCCAACAGCCCGACGGCCGTGCAGGCGGTCAAGCAGCAGATCAGCACGACGATCGCCGCCCACGCGCAATCCCGCGAAGCGCTGGACCAGGAGCTGGGCGACCGCGTGCGGAAAAGCCACCACTTCCACGAGGGCGTTCGGGCCTTCCTCGAAAAGCGTAACCCGAACTACACCTAGCCGAGTACAGTAGCCCCCCGAGCTCAGACCAGGAGGACATCGATGAAGAAAGCTGGAATCGGACTCGCAATGGTCATGGCCGCACTCATCGCGGCGCCGATGCTGCTCACGGCGGTGCCGTCGCCGGCCGCCGAGGATCTGAAGATCGCGCTGGTGGTGCCCCTGTCCGGCCGCTGGGCGCGGCAGGGCCAGCTCAAGAAGATGGGCGCCGAGATGGCCATCGCCGAGGTCAACGCCCAGGGCGGCATCAAGTCGCTCGGTGGCGCCAAGATCGTGCTCCGTGAGGCCGATGCCGGCGACAGCGTCGAGAAGGCGGTGAGCGCTGCCCAGCGCGCCCTCACCCGGGAGAAGATCAGCGCGGGCATCGGCTCCTGGCTCAGCTCCTTCACCCTCGGCGTCACCGAGGTGGCCGAGCGGCTCGAGGTTCCGTGGTTCACGCTGTCCTACGCCGACTCGATCACCGATCGCGGGTTCAAGTACACCTTCCAGTCGAGCCCGGTCTCCTCGGCCCAGGCCGAGCAGGCGCTCGAGCAGCTCGTCGAGATCGCCAAGCGGAACAACCAGCCGATCAAGAAGGCCGCGATCATCGGTGACAACACCGCCGCCACCGTCTTCTTCTTCAAGCCGCTGCGCGAGAAGCTCCTCAAGGCCAAGGGCATCGAGATCGTCGTCGACGAGATCTGGACGCCGCCGCTGGCCGACGCCACCGCCATCGTCCAGAAGCTCCGCTCGACCCAGCCCGACGTGGTCTTCTACGGCGCCACCAACTTCCCCGATTCGATCCAGGTACTCCAGAAGGTCAAGGAGTTCGGGGTGAAGTCGCCGATCCAGGGCGTCGGCGCCTGGCTGGTGACCCCGGAGTACGTCAAGGCCGTCGGCCCCGAGCTGCTGGACAGCATCAAGGCGGTCGTGGCCGCGCACCCGCTCAAGGGGCAGGACGAGCTCGTGAAGCGCTTCAAGGAGCGGACCGGAGAGCCGTTCATGACCCAGGACCCGCTGATGAGCTACGCCCACGTCTGGATCATCAAGGAAGCCGCGGAGCGGGCGAAGTCGACCGACCCCAAGGCGATCCGCGACGCCGTGGCGAAGCTCGACCTCACCAGCGGCCCAGCGGCCAACGCGCTGGCGCCCGGTCGCATCCGGTATGACGACCACGGACGGCGGATTGGCGCCATTCCGATCATCGTCCAGTGGCAAGGGGGCGAGCCCTTCACGGTGGCGCCGACCGAGCTAGCGACGCGCAAGCTCGTCTGGCAGGCCGGGAGGTAGGGGCACCCGCGCGAGCCCGACGTGGCTCTGGGCGACCTCGTCCAGTACGTCGTGACGGGCCTGCTCGTGGGCGGCGTGTACGCGCTCATGAGCATCGGGCTCGCGCTGATCTTCGGCGTCATGCGGGTCGTCAACTTCGCCCAGGGCGACTTCATGATGCTGGGCATGTACGTGACGTACTTCCTGACGACGGCCTACGGCATCGATCCCCTGCTCGGCGCCGTCCTCATCGTTCCGCCGTTCTTCCTCGTGGGGGTCGCCGTTCACCGCGTGCTGCTCGCCCGCGTGACCGGGGGCGGCGATCCCCAGCGCCTGATGGACACGCAGCTGATCCTCACCCTCGGGTTGTCGCTGATCATCACCAACGGGGCCACCATGCTGCTGACGCCGATGCCCCGCGGGATCAAGACGTCGTACGCCACCCAGGCGTTCGTCGTCGGGCCCATCTTGATGAACGAGGCGCGCTCGTACGCGTTCCTGATGGCGCTGCTCCTCGCCGGCGTCGTGTACGTCTTCCTCACCCGGACCGATCTCGGCAAGGCGTTGCGCGCCGCGGCCGATGAGCCGGAGGCGGCCGGCTACCAGGGCATCGACGTCCGGGCCATGCACGGCCTCGCCTTCGGCGTCGGCATCGCGCTGGTCGCGGCCGCCGGCGGGTTGCTCGCGACCTATCACCCGATCGAGCCGACGGTGGCGGTCAACTTCATCGTGCTGATGTTCGTGGCCGTCGTGCTCGGAGGCCTGGGATCGATCCCGGGGGCGTTCGCTGGCGGCCTGGTGATCGGCGTCGTCCAGTCGCTCACGCTGCTCGTGCTGCCCTTCCAGCTCCAGAACGTCGGCGTCTTCATCGCCTTCCTGCTCGTGCTCTATCTTCGGCCCCAGGGCCTGTTCGGCCAGCGCCTGCGCACAGTGTGATGCCGAGTCCGCTCGCCTCGCGCCGGCGAGGCCTCGTCCCGATCGCCGTCGTCGTGCTCGCCGGCCTCGCTCTCACCTTCCTGCTCGGCGAGCGCTACCACCATCGCGTCCTGACGCTGGTGTTCATCTGGGCGACGATGGGACTCGCCTGGAACATCATCAGCGGCTACGCGGGCCAGACGTCGTTCGGCCATCAGGCCTTCTTCGGTGTGGGCGCCTACGTGACGGTGCTGCTCGTCGTCGGCCTGCGGCTCACGCCCTGGATCGGCCTCTTCATCGGCATGCTCGCGGCCATGGTCGCCGCGGTCCTCATCGGGTTCCCGACGTTCCGGCTGGCCGGCATCTACTTCGCGCTCGCCACGCTCGCCTATCCGCTGATCCTGAGAATCGTGATGGACTTCCTGGGGTACCAGGAGGTCGCCATCCCGATGATGCGCGACCGTCCCGTCGCCTTCATGCAGTTCAGCGACCCCCGCTTCTACGACGTGCTCGCCCTGGCTGCCCTCGCGGGCACGCTCGTGCTCTCGCACTGGATCGAGACCTCGCGGCTCGGCTACGCGCTCCGCGCCCTGAAGGAGAACGAGCAGGCGGCCGAGGCGACGGGTGTGGACACCTTCCGCGCGAAGATGCTGGCGTACGTCCTGAGCGCCGCCCCGGCCGCGGTGATCGGTGTCATCTACACCCACGCGATCCTGTTCATCGTCACGCCCGAAGCGGTGTTCGGGGTGCTCGTGATCGTGCAGACGCTCGTGGTCTGTCTGGTCGGCGGTGTCGGCAGCAAGTGGGGACCGCTGATCGGCTCAGCCCTCATGGTGCCGCTGAGCGAGATCCTCGACGCGACCGTCGGCGACCGGTTGCCGGGTATCCAGGGCGTCGTGTACGGCGGAGCGCTGGTGCTCGTGATGCTGTTCGCGCCCGAGGGCATCTACTGGCGCGTGCACACGCTCGTCCGCCGTCGACGAGCGCCGGACACGGGTGCGGAGACGGCCACCGTGCCCGCCACGACGGTACGGATGGTCGCCGAGGTCACCGGCCGGCCGCGCGCGGAGCGAGGGGCGTCGCTCCTCGACGTTCGCGGGATCTCGAAGGCATTCCTCGGCCTTCACGCGCTGGACGACGTCAGCTTCACCGTCCGCGGCGGCGAGATCCTCGGCGTCATCGGGCCGAACGGGGCCGGCAAGACCACGCTCTTCAACGTGCTGAACGGCTTCCTCACCCCCGACCGCGGCGATGTTCGGTATCGCGACGAATCCATCGCGGGGCTTCGCCCCAGCGCGATCTGCCGTCGCGGCGTCGGCCGGACGTTCCAGGTCGTCCGCGCATTCCCCCACTTGACCGTGCTGGAGAACGTGATGGTCGGCGCATTCGTTCGCGAAGCCGCGCCAGGCCCGGCGCGTGAGCGCGCGCACGCCGCGCTGGTAGCGGTGGGCCTCGGCGCCCGCGCCGGCGTCCTGCCCGGCGGCCTCACCACGCTCGACCTCCGGCTGATGGAGCTCGCGCGGTGCCTGGCCACCGCGCCGGATCTCATCCTGCTCGACGAGCCGCTGGCGGGACTTTCACGCGACGGCGTCGACACGATGATGACGCTGGTGCGTCGCGTGCGGGACGCGGGCGTGACGGTGGTGATCATCGAGCACACGATGTACGCCGTCGTCCAGCTCGTGGATCGACTCGTCGTGCTCGATCACGGGCGCCGCGTGGCCGAGGGACTCCCCGCGGACGTGGTCCGCGATCCCGCCGTCATCGAGGCCTATCTCGGCCAGCGGTGGCTCCGTCATGTGGAGAATCTTTCCATCGGCCCCGAAATGGCCCCCCATACTGTTCAAGCGAAGGGGGCTACGCCCCCCTCGGACTCCCCCGGCCACTCGGGACGCTCCGGCAAAGCCGTGGCGCCCGTGGACCCATGCTGAAGCTCTCGGAAGTCAGCGTCGCGTACGGCGGGCTGCAGGCGGTGGCGAGCGTCTCACTCGACGTCGCCGAGGGCGAGTTCGTAACCATCGTCGGACCGAACGGCGCCGGCAAGACGACGTTGCTGAAGGCGGTCGGCGGCGGCGTGCCGCTCCAGGCCGGCCGCGTCGAGTATCGCGGGCGCGACATCAGCGGACTGCCAGCGCACGCGCGCGCCCGTCTCGGCGTCGCCCACGTGCCGGAAGGCCGCAAGGTGTTTCCGTCGCTCAGCGTGCTCGAGAACCTCGAGATGGGCTCGTATCGCGCCGAGGCGCGAAGCCGTCGCGGCGAAGGCCTCGACACGGTCTTCGGCCTCTTTCCCGTCCTGCGCGAGCGCCGCCAGCAGCTGGCGGGCTCACTGTCCGGCGGCGAGCAGCAGATGCTGGCCATCGGCCGCGGCATCATGGCCCTTCCCGATCTCCTGCTGCTCGACGAGCCCTCGCAAGGCCTCGGGCCGCGGATCGTGGAAGGCATCTTCGAGGCCATCGCCGCCATCCGGCGCAGCCGTCCGATCACGATCCTGCTCGTCGAGCAGCGCGTGGTGGAGGCGCTCGAGCTGTGCGATCGCGGCTACGTGCTCGAGACGGGCCGTGTCGCGCTCAGCGGCGACCGGCAGACGCTGCTGGCCGACCCCCGCGTGCAGCACGCTTACCTCGGAGCGTGAGCGACCCCGAACGTCAGCCCCGCGGCATCAGCGTCCGACGAACCGCGCTGGCCTCCCGTCACGATGCGCGGCCATCCCCTCGTCGATGTCGCGGCTCCACTCGAGCGCGTGGCGGAGGGCGTCCGACAGCGTGCGGGCCGCCGTGAACCCGGAGACCATGCGCGCATTCGTAATGCGCTTGGCCCCGCGGGTGGCGAGTGGACCGCTGGCGCCGATGCGAGCCGCGAGCGCGCGCGCCTCCGGAAGCAACCGGTCGGCGGAGTGAACGGCGAGCACGAGCCCCAGCCGCTCCATCTCGCCGGCGTCGACCGCGCGGCCCGTGCAGATGAGCTCGAGGGCACGCGCCCGGCCGACGATCGCCGGCAAGCGAACGGGGCCGCCAGCGCCGGGAAAGCCTCCCCACAGCGCCTCGGGCAGCGCGAACGCCGCGTGCGCGGCGGCCAGGCGGATGTCACACGCCAGCGACAGCTCGGCGGCGCCCGCGCGCGCAGCGCCGTTCAGCGCGGCGATCACGATCTGCGGAAGCGCCTCGATCGCGTCGTACAGGCGGTTAGCGATGCGCACCAGCTCGAGGATCTGCTCCTTCGTGTAGCTCGCGCGCACCGTCGGGTTCAGGATTCCCATCGAGAAGAACTCGCGGCCGGTTCCGGTGAGGATGACGGCCTGCACCTCGTCGTCGCCGCCGAGGCGATCGACGATCTGCTGCAGGCCGAGCAGGACGTCGCGGGTGAGGCGGTTCTGATCCGCGGGCCGATCGAGCGTGATGGTGACGACGCGGTCATCGTGCTCGACGCGTAGCTCGTCCGATCCCATGACAGCCTCCGTGAAGCGCGGCGGTGAGCGTCCCGCGGCTCGGGCGGGACGGCGTCACCTACATATGCTTCGAGGCCGAGGCTGTCAACTCACCGGGGCAACTGCCCGGCGTCCGGCTCAGACGACGGCGGCGTCCGGCTCGGCGACGCGCTTGAGCTCTTCCAGCGCGATGGTGCCGTCGATCACCTTCTGAAAGCCGTCCTGGAATAGCGAGCGGGCACCGTCGCGGCGCGCGCAGGCGCGCAGCTCGGGGTCGCTGGCCCGGTCGTTGATCATCGTCCGCAGCTCTTCGGTGATCGGCACCATTTCGAAGATCGCCGTCCGCCCGATCACGCCCGTGCCGTTACAGGCTTTGCACCCGACCGCGCGATACACCATCAGCGGCTCGCCGCTCCCGGCCATCATCTGAGTCTCGGCGTCGGCCGCCGTCGCGAGCTTGCAGGCCGAGCACAGCCGGCGGACGAGCCGCTGACTGACCACGGCGGACAGGGACGAGGCGATGAGATAGCGCGGCACGTCCATGTCGGCGAGCCGCGTGATGGCGCCGACCGCGTCGTTCGTGTGGAGCGTCGCGAAGAGCAGGTGGCCGGTGAGGGACGCCTGCATGGCGATGCGGGCCGTCTCCACGTCGCGCACCTCGCCGACCAGGATGACGTCGGGATCCTGGCGCAGGACGGAGCGCAGGCAGGACGCGAAGGTGAGGCCGATCTTCTCGTGGACGGCGATCTGCGTGATGCCATTCAGCTCGTACTCGATCGGATCCTCGATGGTGACGATGTTGGTGGTCTCCGCCTTGATCGCGTTCAGGCAGGCGTAGATGGTCGAGGTCTTTCCGCTCCCTGTCGGCCCGGTGACGAAGATCGCGCCCTGCGGCCGGCGCATGATCGCCTGGAGCGTGGCGAGGTGATCGCCGGACAGCCCGCAGCTGGGCAGCGGAATGGACACACCATCGAGGTCGAGGAGGCGCAGGACGAGCTTCTCACCATGCAGCGACGGCACCGAGGACGCGCGGACATCGAGCGCTCGCGTCCCCCGGACGAGATGGATGCGGCCGTCCTGCGGCAGGCGATGCTCGGCGATGTCGAGGTTCGCCATGATCTTCACGCGAGACAGCACCGCCGCCCGCTCGCTGACCGGGATGGTCGTGGCGTGCTGCAGGAGGCCGTCGATGCGGAAGCGCACCAGCAGGCCCTCAGTAGCCGGCTGGAAGTGGATGTCGCTGGCGCGTCGGGCGATCGCTCGATCGATGAGGTTGTCCACCAGGTCGGTCGCGCTGAGCCGTGGGGCGGTGGGGTTCCGAAACTCGGTGGCTGGAGGCCGACGAACGATCTCGAGCATTGTCGCGGTACCCCTTTCAGGCCTGCGCAGATTCGTCTTGATGCATTTTCAGTTGTTAAAGGTATATCGTTCTACTTAGACGAGGCAATCTAACCCGGGGTATAGGTTTCTATACCTTGCGATATACGGCGAGGGCGATCGCGGATCAGGAACAAGCGGCCGGCGCGCCCGGGTCCGTCGAAAGAAAACCGCGCACCCACACGGACTTGGACGCCCATGGAGCACCACGCAGGACCATCGAGAGCAAGCATGGTCGCGACCGGACGCGACCGTCGGCGAATGTCCGAGTTTCCGACGCTTCTGTAAGTTTCTTCGACTGGGATTCGCCTTGTTTCTGGGCGCAAGCGCGAGCACGGGTCGAAGTGCACGGAATCAGGCCTCGACGTTGACTTCGGCCCCACCACGACCTAGAGTCCGATCACTGCGTCGAGGTGCAGGCCGTGAAGATCACCCGTCTCGAGGCAATCCTCGTCGAGGTACCGCTCCACCAGCCGGTCAAGGGCGTGCATGGTGTCACCACTCTGCAGCGGAGCGTGCTCGCGCACGTCGTGGCCGACGACGGCCATGAGGGCTGGGGCAACGTGGATCCGACGCCGGGCTACTCGAAGATCTCGGCCGACGGTGTCCACGCAACGGTCGGTCGGCTCGCGTCTTGCCTCGTCGGCATGGACGCGTCCAACGTGCACCGTCTGCTCGCCCGGATGGACGAGGACGCCGCCGCCGAGTCCGAGGCGAAAGCCGCCGTCGAGATGGCAGTGCTCGACCTCCAGGGCCGGGCGCTCGGCGTACCTGTGCATGCCCTGCTCGGTGGTGCCGTGCGCGACGAGGTGGGACTCAACGCCTGGATCGGGGCGGTGCCGCCCGCCCAGGCCGCGCGCGAGGCGACGGCGTGGCTGGCGCGCGGCTTTCGCACGGCCAAGATCAAGGTGGCTGGCGCGTCAGGCGAGGGCGTCGAGCGCGTCGCGGCGGTGCGCGCGGCGGTCGGCGATCGCCTGGCCCTGCGGGTCGACTTCAACGAGAGCCTGGCCAGAGCCGAGGCGGTACCGTTCATCCGTCGCCTCGAGCCGTACCGGCTGACGCTCGTCGAGCAGCCGATTCCTCGCGACGACATCGCCGGGCTCGCCGCCATCCGCCGGGACATCTCGATCCCGCTCATGGCCGACGAGAGCGTGACCGGCCCCGGCTCGCTCGTCGACATCATCCGTCGTGAGGCGGCCGACATCGTCAAGCTCAAGGTGATGAAGCAGGGCGGCCTCCTCCGGACGCGCGCGATGCTCGAGTGCGCGGCGGCCGCAGGGCTGCGTGTCGTCATCGGCCACGGCTTCGGGCTGACGCTCTCGACGCTGGCTGAGGCGGCCGTCGCGGCCACCAGCACCGCGGTGCTCGATGGCTGCGAAGCGGTGGGGCCGCTCAAGATGGCGGGTGACGTGGTGACCGAGCCGGTGCGGCTCGACACGGGCGTGTTACGTCTCTCGAGCGCGCCGGGCCTCGGCGCCACCGTCGACCCCGACGCACTGAAGCGCTACCAGGTGTAAGGAGGAGTCGCGATGAAAAACGGCTTCAAGGTCATGGACTCGGACCTCCACACGATGGAGCCCGACGGCCTCTGGGAGCGCTACCTCGACGAGCCGTTCAAGAAGTTCGCCCCGCAGTTCCTCCGCTTCACTGCCAACTCACCCAACCAGCCCGTCATCAAGATCGGCGACCTCGAGCTCGGCGAGATGTCGAAGCGCACGCGCACCGCGGTCGTCGGCAAGGACCTCCACCAGCGCTCGTTCGCGCGGCACCCGCACTACGAGGTGGCGCACGCGCGCGGTTACGACGCCGAGTCCCACGTGCAGGCGATGGACATCGAGGGCATCGACGTCGGGATCCTGTACGGTACCCGGGGCCGCCAGGTGCTGATGCACGACGACCTCGAGCCGCCGATGGCCAGCGCCCTGGCCCGCGCCCACAACGACTGGACCCACGACTACTGCCAGCACAACCCGGCGCGCCTGAAGTTCGCCGCCCAGGTCGCGTTCCACGACGTTCCCGGCGCGATCGCCGAGGCCCGGCGCGCCGTCCGCGAGCTCGGCGCTCTCGCCGTGATCGGCAACCCCAACCCCATCCACAGGCGCCACATCCACGACCCCGAGATGGAACCGCTGTGGGACGCGATCGAGGAGCTGGGCGTGCCCGTCGGTTTCCACCCGACCGGGCAGTCCTCCCTCCGCGACGACATCGCCCGGCGTTACCTCGACACGCCGAACGGCCGCGTGATCGGCGTGGCCGGCCGTAATCCCGTCGAGCTGATGATGGCGTTCGGCAGCATGGCCGCCGGCGGCGTGCTCGAGCGGCATCCGCGGCTGCGCTGCGCGTTCCTGGAAGGGACGTGCGGGTGGCTGCCCTGGTACCTGTGGCGGCTCGACGAAGCGTGGGAGAAGTTCGGTCCGGGCTCGGAGGTGCAGATCTCGCAGCTTCCGAGCCAGTACTTCTTCCGGCAGTGCTTCGTCGCCACCGATGCCGACGAGCAGCCCTTGCGCCAGGTCATCGAGGCGATCGGCGACGACAACATCGTCGTGTCGACCGACTACCCGCACTCGGACGGACTCTTCCCCCGCGCCATCGAGGAGTTCGTGCACCTGGAGGGCGTGTCGGACAAGTCGAAGGCGAAGATCCTCTGGGACAACTGCGCGCGCCTGTACAACCTCACCGGACTCAAGTAGAAGGGCTGGCGCGCGACCCCCGCCCGCTCAGTTCGCCGCGTACGGCGACGAGGAGGGCAGCGGCAGCACCGGCTCGCGGTGCTGGAGGCTCTTCGGCCAGACGACGTGCGCCTTGTCGTCGATGTACTGCACGATCACGGGGAACGCGCGCTCGTTCTGGCCGGCCATGGCGCCATCGCCCAGGAATTTGACGCCGAAGCCGAGCATGGTGGCGCCTTCCGGCAAATCCACCTCGAGGGCGGCCTTGCGCAGCGAGTCCGCGTCGATGCCGCCGTACTTCTTGATCGCCCGCGGCAGGACCTCGGTCATGAACACGTAGGTGTTGCTGGCGGCCATGCCGACGTGGGCCGACTTGATCACCGCGCCGGGCCGCGCCTTCTCGTACTCGTCGCCGACCATCTTGATCATCGGCGGAAGCTCGGGCCGAAGCGCCTTCTCGTTGGCGAGCCAGATCGAGATCGGGTCGACGTTGAAGATGTGGTTGACGTCCTTGCCGATCGCCTCCTTGAGCTTGTCGTAGACACCATAGCCGGCGCCGTGACCGACCAGCGCGCTGAAGCGCAGGCCCTGTTCGCGCGCCTGGCGCAGGAACAGCGCAATGTCGGGGTTGTAGCCGGTGTGGAACAGGACGTCGGGGCGCGCGCGCTTGAGCTTGATCACCAGCGAGGCGAGGTCGGGCGCGGTGGCCGCGTAGCCCTCCTTGAGCACGAGGTTGAAGCCGGCCTTCCTGGCGCCCTCCTCGTTGCCCTTGGACACGTCGATCCCGTAGGCGCCGTCCTCGTGGATGATGGCGACCTTGAGGTCTTTCGGCTCCTTGCCGAGCTTGGCCTTGGCGTTCCTCGCGATGAACTCCATGGACATCAGGCCGAACTGCCGGCCGCTCGGCTGCGCCCGGAACACGTACTTGAGGTTCCGGTTCTCGAGCACGGCCGACGAGATGCAGGTGGTGATCCACATGAACTTTCGCAGCTGCTCGATGCGGGCGGCGACCGGGACGCACTGGGCCGACGAGTAGAAGCCGAGCAGCATGTCGACCTGCTCCTGCTCGATCAGGCGCACCGCCTCGTTGATGGCCACGTCCGGCTTGCTCTGGGCGTCGGCGTAGATCGCCTCGATCTGGTAGCCCTCGACACCGCCCCGCTTCGCGAAGTGGTCGATCATGATCTTCGCGCCGAGCGCGTGCAGGTCCGACCCGCCCCCGGCGAGCGGCCCGCTGTAGTCGTACACAACGCCGATCTTGATCTTCTTGGCCTGAGCGAGGGCCTCCGGAGCGAGCGCGGCGCCCGCGACGAGCATGACGAGGAGCGCACGCATGACCATGGCAGCCTCCCAAGCGTGGACGTGCCGGGCATTACAAGGAAGCCGTGCGCTCTTGTCAAGCGTCGCCGGCCGGGTTACGGTCGGAGCCTCCGCGGAGGAGCCATCTTATGAAATCACTGCTCATGATCCTCGTCCTCATCAGCCTGGGCACGGCGACCCCGGCCTGGGCGCAGCCGAAGTCGGAGCTCACGATCGCGCTGTCGAGCTTCTCGGCCGAGACGCTCGACCCGGCACTGCAGGGTCACAACGTCAAGTACTACCTGTCGCTCATGTTCGACTATCTGGTCGGCACGACGGCCGATGGCCAGCCATCGCAGATGGGCGGCCTGGCCAGTAAGTGGG
Source organism: Candidatus Rokubacteria bacterium 13_1_40CM_68_15 (assembly GCA_001917585.1). Taxonomy (GTDB): domain Bacteria; phylum Methylomirabilota; class Methylomirabilia; order Rokubacteriales; family CSP1-6; genus 40CM-68-15. The sequence continues at coordinate 12,182 of MNEG01000041.1, read as the reverse complement.
AGAACTCGGCCGACTACCGGCGGTGGACGTTCCATCTCCGCAAGGGCGTGAAGTTCCACAACGGTGACGAGCTGACGGCGGAGGACGTGAAGTTCAGCCTCCAGCGCGCCATGAGCAAGCGCTCGACCACCGGTTACGCGGGGCCGCTGCGCGCCCTCATCCAGGACATCGAGACGCCGGCGCCCGACCGGGTGGTGATCGTCACCAGGGATCCCACGCTCATCATTCCGACCTATCTCTCACGGTCGCTGTCGACAGAAGGCATGGTGCTTCCGAGGAAATACATCGAGGCCAACGGTGATGACGTCTTCGCCCGCAAGCCGGTCGGCAGCGGCCCCTTCAAGTTCGTCGAGCAGGTCACCGGCTCCCACATCAAGCTCACCGCCGTCGACCAGCACTGGCGCATCGGCGTTCCCAAGTACCGCAACGTGACCTTCAAGCTCGTGCCCGAGGAGACGACGCGGATCGCCCTGTTGCGCCGCGGTGAAGTCGACGTGGCCGACGTGAGCCGCGAGCGTGTGAAGGAGCTGGAGAAGGAAGGCTTCCCCGTCCACATGCGGAAGGAGGAAGCGATCATCCACATGTGGTGGATCCTGGGCCCGGACGGCCGGACGCCGCCGACGAAGGACAAGCGCGTGCGCGAGGCGCTCAACCTCGCCATCGATCGCACCGAGGTCGCGCAGTCGATCTTCGGCGGTTACGCGGAGCCGGCTGCGATTCCGATGGGGCTGTCGTGGTCCTTCAAGGAGGTCGGCTTCAAGGTAACGCCGGACATGGCCTACGCCTACGATCCTCCGCGAGCCAAGAAGCTCCTCGCCGACGCCGGGCTCGGCGCCGGCTTCACATTCGATGTCTACGCGTTCCAGCTCCCCGGGCTCCCCGAGGGCAAGTCGTTCGCCGAGGCGGTAGCGGGCTACTGGGAGAAGATCGGCGTGAAGAGCAAGCTCATCCCGGTCGACTATCCGGCCTTCCGCAAGGTGTGGGTGGATCGCAAGGCGCCGGGCGCGGTGGGCTATTACAACATCGCCAATCGCGACTGGATCGGCACCTACGCCCTGCTGGAGAAGCAGGGCTACACGCCGTCGAAGCTGAACGACACCGTCAACGATCCAGAGATCGACGGCATGATCGCGCAGGTCATGCGGCAGACCGACCGGGAGAAGATCAACGCGCTCATGCGCAACATCTTCACGCGGCTGCGCAGCGAGCACCACGGCGTGCCCGTCGTCTACGTGCACTCGCCGTACGCGACGGCCAAGACCCTCGGCAAGTGGAACCCGGGCGCCGTGATGTACGACCTGTTCCTCGACGAGCTGGCGCGCAAGTAACCCTTGCTGTGGTTCGTCCTGTTCCGTTTGCTGCAGTCGCTGGTCGCCCTGGCCATCCTGTCAGTCGTGGTCTTCGTGCTGGCCCGGACGACCGGCGACCCGCTGCACCTGATCCTGCCCATGTCGGCCACCGAGGAGGACTACGCCAACGCTCGTCGCTATCTCGGGCTCGATCGGCCGTACGTCGAGCAGTATCTTTCCTTCGTCGGCCGGGCGGTCACCGGCGACTTCGGCATGTCGATCCGCGCACGGCGTCCGGTGATCGAGCTGATCCGGGATCGCCTCCCCAATTCACTGAAGCTCGCCGCCTTCGCGATGGCGGTGTCGCTGGCCATGGCCTTTCCGCTCGGTGTGATGGCGGCCGTGAAGAAGGGCAGCGCCATCGACCGGACGGCGCAGGTGATCTCGGTGCTCGGCCAGTCGCTGCCGACGTTCTGGGTCGCCATCGTGCTGGTCGAGTTCGTCGCCGGCCGGCTCCAGTGGCTGCCCGCGGGCGGGATCGAGGGCTTTGCCAGCTACGTCCTGCCCGGGTTCACGCTGGGCTGGTTCGTGGTCGCCGGCATCATGCGCCTGCTGCGCTCCGGCATGCTCGAGGTCCTCGACTCGGAGTACGTGAAGCTCGCTCGGCTCAAGGGCGTGGTGGAGCACCGGGTGATCTGGGTCCACGCGCTGAAGAACGCGCTCATCCCCGTCGTCACGTTCGCGGGAATCTACTTCGCGATCCTGGTCACGACCGCGATCGTCGTCGAGACCGTGTTCGCCTGGCCGGGGCTCGGGCGGCTCGCCTACGACGGCATCACGTCTCGTGACTTCCCGGTGATCCAGGCCGTCGTGCTCACCACCGCCGTCATCGTGTCGGCCGTGAACCTCGGCGTGGACTGCCTCTACGCCTTCATCGATCCACGCATCCGGTACGGTCGGTGAGCAGAGTCGTCGTCCTCGCCGAGTCAGAAGCCGCAACGCCACCGTCCACACGGGGGCGACGGATGCCGGTGTTCTCGATCTCCATCATCGTCGTTTTCGTCGTCGTCGCTCTGGTCGCTCCGCTGCTGAGTCCGGCCGACCCCTACGAGCAATCGCTGCGGAACCGCTTCCGGCCGCCGGTCTGGGAGGAGCGCGGTAGCTGGGCGTACCCACTCGGTACGGACCGGCTCGGGCGTGATCTCCTCTCGCGCATCGTGTGGGGGTCGCGCGTGTCGCTGGCCGCGGGAGTCGTCACTGTCCTGGTGGCGAGCGCGTTTGGCGCCGCCGTCGGACTCGCGGCCGGGTATTACGGCGGCCGGGTGGACGCAACGCTGATGCGCGTCACCGACGCGACGATGGCCTTCCCGGTGATCCTGCTCGCGCTCATCCTGGCGGTGACGGCGGGTCCCAGCTTCGCGAACGTGGTGCTGGCGATCGCCGTCATCCTGTGGGCCCGCTACGCGCGCGTCATCCGCGGCCAGGTGCTGGGCCTGATGGAGCTCGACTTCATCGCCCAGGCGCGCATCGCCGGCGCCGGCGCGTTCCGGATCATCACGCGGCATCTCCTGCCCAACACGCTCAACACGCTGGTGGTCCTCGTGACGTTGCAGGTCGGCTACGTGATCATCGTGGAAGCGTCGCTCTCGTTCCTCGGCGCCGGCATCCCGCCGCCGACGCCGGCCTGGGGCTCGATGATCGCCGAGGGCCGCGACGTCGTGACGAGCGCGTGGTGGGTGTCGCTCTTCCCGGGGCTGGCGATCCTGCTCGTCGTACTGGCCTTCAACCTCCTGGGTGACTGGCTGCGGGACACCCTGGACCCCAAGCTTCGCCAGCTCTGATCCCCCTCGTCGACGTTCGCGATCTCCGCACCCACATCGTCACCCACTGGGGGACGATCAAGGCGGTGGACGGCGTCACCTTCGCGCTGGGTGAGGCCGAGACGCTCGGGCTCGTCGGCGAATCGGGATCCGGCAAGAGCATGACGTGCCTCAGCCTCGTGCGCCTGGTGCCCAGGCCGGCGGCGCGCATCGTGGGCGGCCAGGCGCTCCTCGACGGCGACGATCTGCTGCAGAAGAGCGAGCGCGAGATGCAGCGGATCCGCGGCCGCCGGGTCGCGATGATCCTCCAGGATCCGATGAGCTCGCTCAACCCCGTGTTCTCCATCGGCATGCAGCTGCGGGAGCCGCTGGCGATGTACCACCGCCTGCGCGGCTCTGCGCTCGGGAGGCGCGCGGCGGAGCTGCTGGCCTCGGTGAAGATCCCGTCGCCGGCCACGCGGCTGCGCGCGTTCCCTCATCAGCTGTCGGGCGGCATGCGCCAGCGCGTCGTCGGGGCGATGGCCATTGCCGGCCCGCCGCGCCTGCTCATCGCCGACGAGCCGACGACGAGCCTCGACCTCACCATCCAGGCGCAGTACCTCGGCCTCCTCAAAGAGCTCCAGCAGCATCACCGGTTCGCCATGATCTTCGTGACGCACAACCTGGGCATCGTGGCTCGCACCTGTGATCGCGTCGCGGTCATGTACGCCGGGCGTATCGTCGAGGCGGGACCCGTCCGGCAGATCTTCACGTCACCGGCGCATCCGTACACGAGGGCGCTGCTCGAGTCGATCCCGCGGTTCGGCGCCCGGCGCGAGCGCCTGACGGCGATCGCCGGCCAGCCGCCCGACCTGGCCAGGCTGGCCGCCGGGTGCGCCTTCGCACCTCGCTGCCCACAGGCGATGACTCGCTGCGCGGTGGACGCGCCGCCCGAGACGAGCCTGGGCGCCGGCCACACGACGCGGTGCTGGCTCCATGTCCCGGCCTGAGACCGGCGCGCCGAACGGCGTCCCGCTGCTGCAGACGTCAGAGCTGACGAAGCACTTCAGCGTGCGTCGCGGTGCGCTGGGGTGGGATACCGGCCTCGTCCGAGCCGTCGACTCCATCTCCTTCACCATCGACGCGGCCACGACGCTTGGGCTGGTCGGCGAATCCGGCTGCGGCAAGACGACGACGTCGCGGCTGATCCTGGGTCTCGAGCGGCCCACGGCAGGCAGCATCCGGTTCGAGGGCAAGGACGTTGCCGCGCTCGGCCGCGACGATGGCCGCTTCTACCGGCGCTCCGTCCAGGCGGTCTTCCAGGACCCGTACGCCTCACTCGACCCGCGCATGCGTGTCGGCTCGATCGTCGCCGAGCCGCTGGTGATCAACACCGATCTCGACGCCGCGGCACGACGGCGCCGGGTGGCCGAGCTGCTCGATCTCGTCGGGCTACCCGAGCGCTCGGCGACGCTCTATCCGCACGAGTTCTCCGGCGGTCAACGCCAGCGCATCGCCATCGCGCGGGCGCTCGCGCTGGCCCCGAAGCTCGTGGTGCTGGACGAGCCGGTGTCGGCGCTCGACGTGTCCATCCGCGCCCAGATCCTGAACCTGCTTCGCGATCTCCAGCAACGCCTGGGCGTGTCGTATCTCTTCATCGCGCACGACCTGGCCGCGGTCGCCCACATGAGCCATACCATCGCCGTCATGTATCTGGGCAAGATCGTCGAGTGGGGCGACGCCGAGGCGGTGGCGCTCGCGCCGCAGCATCCGTACACGAAGGCCCTGTTCGCGGCGGCGCTGCCGATCGACCTCGACACGCCGCGCGAAGAGGTCGTGCTCACCGGCGAGGTGCCGAGCCCGCTCGATCCACCCTCCGGGTGCCGCTTCCACCCGCGCTGTCCGTTTGCGATGCCTCACTGCGCGAGGGAGGAGCCCGCGTTGAGAACGCAGATGGGGCGGCTCGTCGCCTGCCACCTCTATTGACCCGACAGCTCGACGAGCCGACCCCGCCGCGACCTGCTACTTGAGGTTTTCGACTCCTGCCCGGGCGATCTGGGCGTCCTGCTGAGACGTGACACCCGAGACACCGATGCTGCCGATGATCTTGCCGTCGGCCACGATCGGAATCCCGCCTTCGAGCGGACTGGCGCCGCTGAGCTTCAACAGTCGAAGGTTGCCGCCGCCCTGCTCGATGGCGTCCTGAAACGCCTTGGTCGGCCGCCGGAACGCCACGGCCGAGTAGGCCTTGTCCTTCGCGACGTCCGTGGAGCCGAACTGCGTGCCGTCCAGGCGCTGAAGCATGACCAGGTTGCCGCCGGAGTCGTGAATCGCGATGGCGACGTTCCAGTTGTTCCTCTTCGCCTCGGCCTCGGCGCCGGCCATGACCTTCTTGGCCTGCTCGAGGCTGATCGGTGTGCCGTAGGCAGGCGGCGGTGCCGGCGGCGGGGCCTGTTGGGCGCCCACCGAGGCGACCGCGAGAAGCAGGATCGTGGCGACCAGGAAAGATAGCGGCTTCTTCATTGGCTTCCTCCTCGTAAAGGACGATTGGGGCGCGGGCATTCTACTCGGGGGTGGCCGGCCTGTCATCGAGGCGGCTTGACCACCTCGGCGGGCGCACGCTAGGCTCGCGGCAGTCAATGGACTGCAGCCGTCGCGATGTCTTGACGCTCGGAGGCCTGACGCTCGCGGCCACCACGCTCCGACCCGCGTGGGGCCGTGCCGACACGCCAAGGCGGGGCGGTACGATCACGATTCGGGCCTGGGATCCGCCGCACTTCGACCTCCACGGCGCCGGTGGCTTCTCGTACAAGAGTCAGGTCGTCCTCTCCTTCACCCATAGCCGGCTGCTTCGCCACAAGGCCGGCCCAGCCGTGCCGCCCGGCGTCTTCCCGATCGAGGGTGATGTCGCGGAGTCGTGGAGCCAGCCGAGCCTCACGACGTACGTCTTCAAGCTCAGGCGCGGTGTCCGCTGGCACGCCAAGCCGCCCGTGAACGGCCGCGAGCTGACGGCCGAGGACGTCCGCTACAGCGTGGAGCGCTTCCTCACGACGCAGGGCAACGCCAACGCGCAGATGCTGCAATCGGTCGACAAGGTCGAGACGCCGGACAAGTACACGGTCAAGTTCACGCTCAAGCAACCCTTCGCCTGGTTCCTCGACACGCTGGCCAACCCGATGGCGGTCGCCATCGTGGCCAAGGAATGCGTCGACAAGTTCGGTGACCTCAGAAAACCCGAGTCGGTGGTCGGGACCGGTCCCTGGATGCTGGACAGCTATCGACCGAACGTCGGGATGACGCTCGTGCGCCATCCCGGCTACTTCATGGCCGGCCTGCCCCACATCGACCGTGTCGAGCTGGTCGTCGACGAGGACAACGCATCTCGCCTGGCCGCTTTTCTCAGCGGGAAATACCACCTCGGCTGGGAGTTCCCCGGCACGATCAACCGCACCGACTGGGTCCAGATCAAGGACACGCTCCAGCAGAAGCGCCCGGGACTGCGGACCGAAGATTTCCCCGGCAACGTGATGACGCACATCTCGATGCGCGTCGACCGCCCGCCCTTCAACGACGTCCGCGTTCGGAGAGCCATGTCGCTCGCCCTCGACCGCCAGGGGATTCTCGACTCGATCGCCGAGGGAGCCGGCACGCCCAACCCGCCGGTGCCGACCGCCTTGAAGGAATGGTCGATCCCGATGGCGCAGCTCGGTGAGGGCGGGCAGTGGTACCGGTACGATCCGGCCGAGGCCAAGCGTCTCCTGGCTCAAGCCGGCTATCCGAACGGCTTCGCCGGATCGATGTGCTTCACGACGTACGGGTCGACGATTCTCGTCGACGCCGCCCAGCTCATCATCAAGCACCTCAAGGACATCGGGATCGAAGCCCGCCTGGACCAGAAGGAGTACGGCGCCTACGCCGCGAGCTGCCTGGTGGGCAAGTTCGAGTCGATGACGTACGGGCCACAGACGCCGTTCCTGGACCCCGACAACTTCCTCTACGGTCAGTACTATCCCGGCGAGCCCAAGAATCAGAGTCACATCAACGATCCCGTCGTCACCGATCTGCTCGTACGCCAGCGGCGCACGTTCGACGTCACCCAGCGCCGCCAGCTGATCCACGACATCCAGCGCTACCTGGCGAATCAGCAGTACTACGTGCAGCTCGCGTCGCCCACCTACACCGCCGTCTGGGACGGCGCGCTCAAGAACTACGGCCCCAACCTCGGCTACGACTACGGCGGACGACTGACCGCAGCCTGGCTCCACCGCTGACGCCGTGCTCCGGCGGTATCTGGCCAAGCGCCTGCTCGTCGCCGTCCCGTCGCTGCTCATCGCGTCGCTGATCGTCTTCGCGCTGCCCCGGCTCATCCCGGGCGACGTGGTGAGCCTCATGCTCGAGGAGAAGGCGTACGCGCGCGACCTGGCCGAGCTGCGCGCCAAGCTCGGCCTGGACCGCCCGCTCCACGTCCAGTACCTCGAATGGCTCGGCCACGTCGTCCGCGGCGATCTCGGCGAATCGCTGTGGACGCGGCGCCCCGTGCGGGAGGAGCTGGCCCGCCGGCTCCCGGTGACGCTCGAGCTCGGCGCGTCGAGCGTCGTCTTCGCCGTGATCATCGCGCTGCCCATCGGCGTCCTGTCGGCGACCCGCCAGGACACCCTCAGCGACTACCTCGCGCGCAGCGCCGCGATCCTCGGGCTGTCCGTGCCCGGCTTCTGGCTGGCCACGCTCGTCATCGTGCTGCCGGCGATCTGGTGGGGCTGGCGGCCGGTGGCGGAGTACGTCGAGTTCGGCCGCGATCCCACCGGCCACCTCGTGCAGTTCCTCCTGCCCGGGCTCATCCTCGGCGTGGCCGCCGGAGCAGCGCTCATGCGGCTGCAGCGGGCCACGCTCCTCGAGGTGCTGCGCCAGGATTACGTCCGCACAGCGTGGGCCAAGGGGCTCCGCGAGCGCGCCGTGGTCTTCAAGCACAGCCTGAAGAACGCCTTCATCCCCGTGCTCTCCGTGTTCGGCATCCAGATCGCGCAGATCTTCGGCGGCGCCGTCATCATCGAGACGATCTTCGGGTTGCCCGGGCTTGGGCGCTTCCTCTTCGAGGCGATCACCCAGCGCGACTATCCGGTCATCCAGGGCGTCAACCTCGTCGTCGTCGCCGCGATCGTTCTCGTCAATCTCGCCGTGGACACGCTCTATGCCGTCCTCGATCCCCGCATCCGTTACTAGATCGACGATCGCCCGCGCCGCGCGCCGGAAGCCTCTCGGCACGTTCGGCGCCGTCATCGTCATCGCGATGCTGGTCATGGCGGTCTTCGCCGAGCGCATCGCGCCCCACGCCTACGACGAGACCATCCGCGGCGCCCGCATGAAGCCGCCGAGCGCCGCGTACTGGCTGGGGACGGACAACCTCGGCCGCGACATCTGGAGTCGCATCGTCTACGGCGCGCGCGTGTCGGTGATGGTGGGCTTCGCGACCGTCCTGCTCGGCATCGTCGTCGCCACGGTGGTCGGCGTGTCCACGGGTTACCTTGGCGGAGTCTATGACCTGTGCGTCCAGCGCATCGTGGATGCCTGGATGTCGTTCCCCTATCTGGTGATCATCCTCTCGGTGATGGCGGTGCTCGGCCCCGGGCTCCTCAACGTCGTCCTCTCGCTGGCGCTCATCATCGCCGCGACCAGCTCCCGCGTGATCCGCGGCGCGACGCTCTCGGTCGCCCAGCAGCCCTACGTGGAGGCCGCCTACGCGGCCGGCTGCCCGCACCGCCGCGTGATCGTGCGCCACATCCTTCCCAACGTCATGCCGACGATCATCGTGCTCGCGACCATCAACCTGGGCGGCGTGATCCTCGCCGAATCCGCGCTCTCGTTCCTGGGCTTCGGCGTCCCCCCGCCCTTTCCGTCGTGGGGAGCGATGCTCTCGGGATCCGGACGGACGTACATGTTCCGAGCGCCCTGGATGGCGATCTGGCCCGGGGTCGCGATCTCGCTGGCGGTGTTCGCCTTCAACATGCTCGGCGACGCGCTTCGCGACGTCCTCGACCCACGTCTTCGAGGAAGCTGACGGCTAGGCGCGCAGCCTCGGGAACACGACGTCGCGGAATGCGGCGACCTCCTGCTCCGGCGGCGCGAAGGTCTGAAGCGGCATGAGGTAGAGACTGCGCACGCCGAGCTTCGCCATCTCGAGGATCCGGCCGGCGACATCCGACGGCGTCCCGATGAGTCCGTACGCATCGCAGAGCTGGGCAACGATCTCGTCAGGGACGAACGAGGTGGCCTTGATGGCCGCCTCCCAGTCGGGAGCGTGGGAGAGATCGGGGTAGATCTTGTGCACGGCGTCCGGGATCTCGAGCGGCGGGAGCTTGAGCCCGGCCGGCCCGAGCCAGTGGCCGCCCCAGCGCAGGATGCCCCAGTGCACCGCGGTTGGTCGCGCCAGGCGACGCGCCTCGGCGGTGGTCGCCGCCGTGCCCGTTCGAACCGCCCAGATGACCTCGAGGTCGTCGAGCCGTCGCCCGCCCCGCTTCGCGCCCCGCTCCAGATGCTCGAGCGCGGTCTGCACGATGCCGCGGTTGAATCCGACGAGGAGCAGCGCGCCGTCGGCGACTTCGCCGGCGACCTCGATCGCCTTCGGCCCGGAGGCGGCCATGATCACCGGGATGCGCCGGCCCGCGGTGAAGCCCAGCCGCCCCGGCGTGCCGTCGAAGTCGACGGCCTTGCCCGTAAGCAGACCCTTGACGGTCCCGATGCACGCGCGCATCTCGCCCAGCGTGGCCGGCTTGCGGCCGATCGTGCTCGCCGACGTGTAGCCGGTGCCGATCACGAACTTCACGCGCCCCGGCGCCAGCTCCTCGACGGTCTGGATCGCGCCGGCGAGCACGGACGCGTGGCGTGTGAACGGATTCGTGACGGCGGGGAACAGGGTCAGCCGCGACGTGTGCGCGGCCGCCTGGCCGAGCGTCACGAAGCTGTCACGGGAGATCACCTGGCTGTCGAGGATCCCGGCGCCATCGAAGCCCGCCGCCTCGATGTCCTGGATCAGGCGCATGAGCTGCGGCATCGGTGCAGTCCCGGGCACTCGCATGTGAACGCGGACGCGCTCGCTCATCGTTTCGCTCCCCAGGTCGAGGTGTCTACGGCAGGTCCGAGAGTACAACGAGTGGCTTGACTTCGCGTCGCGAGAGCGATAGTGCTCGGTGCCATCCGCCCGTCCGACCAAGGAGGCCAGCGATGGCGCACTACCTGACCGACGCGGAGCTCGAACGGACGGCGCCGGCCGAAATCGCGTCCTTCAAGGGCCCGGTGCCGACCCAGATCGTCTCCAATGGTGAGTTCAACCCGCCGCCGCAGACGCGGGAGCAGCGCCGCGTCGAGTCGCGGATCAATGCGCTGGCCGGCGATCTCGCGCCGCGCCACGGGCTGAGTCGGCGTCGGTTCCTCGCCACCAGCGCCGGCATGGCCGCGGCCTTCCTCGCCATGAACGACGTGTTCGGACCGGTCTTCGACGTGAGTCGGGCCGAGGCATCGACGCCCGGGGTGGCCGATGCGCGGGCGCAAGCCCTGGCCGGCCAGCTCGTCGTCGACGTGCAGACGCACTTCGTCCGCGACGACTTCAAGCAGGACGGCCTGCTCGACCTGGCGAAGTACGCCAAGCAACACTGGAACCGGGCGCTCTGGGGCGAGTCCACGCTGGCCCGCTACAAGTTCGAGAACTACGTGAAGGAGATCTTCGTGGACAGCGACACGAAGGTCGCGCTGCTCTCCGGGGCGCCCTTCGACGACCCGACGTGGAATCTCCTCACCAATGACCAGATCGCCACCGCCCGCGCGGCGATCAACCAGATCGCCGGCTCGCGTCGCCTGCTCGGCCATGCCGTCTTCACGCCGAAGAAGGCGGGGTGGATGGACGAGGTCGATCGGGCGATCAGCACCCTCAAGCCCGACAGCTGGAAGGGCTACACCATCGGGGATCCGCTCTTCCCCTCGAAGCAAGGCTCGTACTGGTGGCTCGACGACGAGAAGCTGATGTACCCGTTCTACGAGAAGATCGTCAAGGCCGGCATCACCACGGTCTGCATCCACAAGGGCCTGCTCCCCGCCGACTACGAGAAGTCCTGGCCCGGAGTGTGGGAGTACGCCACGGTGCGCGACGTCGGCAAGGCGGCCAAGGACTGGCCGCAGATCAACTTCGTCATGTACCACGCCGCGTTGCGGCCCTTCCTCGAGACGCCCGACGCGGCCCTGACCGAGTTCGAGCAGACGGGCCGCATCAAGTGGGCGACCGACCTCGCCGAGATCCCGGCGAAGTACGGCGTGAAGAACGTGTACGCCGAGATCGGCACGGCGTTCGCCAACTCCGCGGTGGCCAATCCGCGGTTCGCGGCGGCGTTCGTGGGAACGCTCGTCCGCGGCCTGGGAGCCGAGCACGTGCTGTGGGGCACCGATTCGCTCTGGTACGGCTCCCCGCAGTGGCAGATCGAGGCGCTGCGCCGGCTGGAGATCCCCGAGGAGATGGCGCGCAAGCACGGCTTCGCACCGCTCGGCCCGGCCGACGGCCTCGTGAAGAGCGCCATCTTCGGGACCAACGCGGCGCGGCTCTACGGCCTTCACGTCAAGGCCGTCCTCGGCGACATCACGAACGACAAGGTGGCGGCCATCAAGGCCGAGTACGTCGCGATGGGTGGGATGCGGAGCAACGCCCGTTATGGATATGTCTCGCGCGCTTAGGTCCGCGAGCCGGCGCCGGCTCCTGCAATTCCTGGCGGGAAGCCCTCTGTTCGCGTACGGGGGCCTCGCCAGCGCCGCGGCCGAAGGCCCGACGCCGGCCACGAAGGTTCCCGATCCGCTCGTGTGGGCGCCGCTCGACCCACAGGCCCTCATCGCGAGCCCGAAGGATGCGATCAACGTCTTCGACTTCGAGCCCGTCGCCCGCAAGAACGTCCCCCCCGCCCACTTCGGCTACATGGCGTCCGGCATCGACGACGAAGTCACGCTGCGCGCCAATCGCGAGGGCTTCCTGAAATTCCAGCTGCGGCCGCGTCGTCTCGTCGACGTCTCCACGGTCGACACGAGGATCGAGCTGTTCGGAGCGACGTGGGGCACGCCC
>MNEG01000058.1 GCA_001917585.1 Candidatus Rokubacteria bacterium 13_1_40CM_68_15 | reverse complement strand
CCTCGCCCACAACTCGCCGGTCGAGGACGCGAAGGTCACGCTGTCGGTCGGCCGCCACGCCGGGCCCGACGAGCCCGAAGTCGTGCGCGTGATCATCGGCTCGCGCACCGCCGCCGTGCCGGTGGACAAGCTCGGGCGCCTCTTCGATCCCGTGCAGATGGTGCAGGAGAGCCTGATCGACGTGGGCCCCGCGGTGAGCCAGCGGCTGATCGAAGCCCAGGGCGGTCGGCTCCAGTTCCGGCAGGGCCGTCACGAGCTCGCCTTCCACATCTCGCTGACGCCGGTCGAGTCGTGAGCATCGCCGCTCCGGCCCGGACGCGCCCCCGCATCCTCGTCGTCGACGACGAGATGGGTCCGCGCGAATCGCTCCGCATGCTCCTCAAGCCGCACTACGAGATCAAGACAGCCGACAGCGCGCGCGGCGCGCTGGACCAGCTGCCCGAGTTCCGCCCCGATCTGGTCGTCCTCGACATCAAGATGCCGGAGATCGACGGCCTCGAGGTGTTACGCCGCATCAAGCGGATCGACGCCACCATCGAGGTCGTGATGATCACGGCCTACGCTTCGCTGGAGACGGTGAAGCTGGCGCTCAGCCATGGCGCCTTCGAGTACCTCATCAAGCCGTTCTCGCGGCAGGACCTGGAGGACGTCGTTCGCCGCGCCGTGCTGCGCCGCCAGGCCGACCTGGGTACCCGCGGGCAGGTCGCGCGCCTCGTCGAGGACATGCGCTCGCTGTCCACCAAGACGCGCGGGCTCGAGGAGGCGGCCCGGCGCGAGGCCGCCGAGCAATCGCTGCGCGTCACCCAGCTCTCACTCCTGCGCGAGATCGCGCGCACGATCGTCAGTCAGCTCGATTTGCGTGAGATGACGGCAGCGGTCACCGATCAGCTCCGGCGCGCGCTCGACTACGACGCCGTCAGCATCACCGACGCAGCGCCGGCGCCCGACGGGCCGGCCGTGGTCGCGTGTGTCATTCGCGACGCCGGCGGCCTCCTCGGCCACCTGGTAGTGGACAATCGTGCCTCCGGCCGGCCGATCGATCGCAGCGAGCGGGAGCTGCTCGAGATGCTGGCCGAGTACCTGGCCGTGGCCATCCGCAACTCGCGCCTCTACACGGAGATCGCCACCACCAAGCGCTCGCTCGAGCAGCTCATCGCGTCTGCCGGCGACGCCATCATCCCCGTCGGGGGCGACGACCGCGTGGAGGGCTGGAACCCCGCGGCGGAGCGCATCTTCGGGCTGAGTGCCGCCGACGCGCTGGGCCGCGCCATCACGACGCTGCTGCCGGCGCCCGACTACGCCGACGCCAAGCGGCGCCTGTCCGGCGGCACGCCCATGCACGCCTTCGAGGTCAGCGTGCCGCGCGGGGGCGCGCGCCCGGCGGCGCTGGCCGTCACGCTGTCGGCCCTGGGCGGCCGCCAGGGCGCCGTCACCGGTCTGATCGCCATCGTGCGCGACATCACCGTGCAGCGCGAGGTCGAGGGCCAGCTCAACCAGGCCGAGAAGCTGACCGCCCTCGGCCAGCTGGCCGGTGGCATCGCGCACGACTTCAACAATCTGCTCCAGGCCATCCTCGGCTATTCCCAGCTCATGAAGCAGAACCTCGGCGACGTCGACCTCGTGAGCCGCTCACTGCAGGTGCTGGAGTCGGTCGCCATGGACGGCTCGGAGACGGTGCGCCGCATCCAGCAGTTCGCACGCCTGCGCGCCGACGAGGAATTCGTCCCCGTGGACGTCAACAAGATCGTCCACGATGCCATCGCCATCATCCGTCCGCGCTGGGAGGAGAAGCTCGCGCAGGAGAACCGCCAGCTCGACCTCCGGCTCGACCTCGGCGCCGTTCCCAGCGTCAACGGCCGGCCGGCCGCGCTGGCGGAGGTGATGACGAACCTCTTCTTGAACGCCATCGACGCCATGCCCGAGGGCGGCGTGCTGTCGGTGGCCACCCGGCGCGGCGGCGACAACGACGCCGTCGTCGTCGTGAGAGACACCGGCATCGGCATGCCGCCGTCCGTACGCCGGCGCATCTTCGAGCCGTTCTTCTCCACCAAGGGCGAGGGAGGCTCGGGCCTGGGCCTGGCCATGGCGTACTCGATCGTCAAGCGGCACGGTGGTGACATTCGCGTGGAGAGCGAGTCGGGCCGCGGCACGACGTTCACGCTGACGTTCCCGGGCGCGACCGAGATCAGCGAGCCGAGCGAGGCGCCCGACAGCACGGCGCCGCGCCGGATCGCGCGCGTTCTCCTGGTGGACGACGATCCTCAGGTATTGGCCACGCTGGCCGAGCTGCTGCGCAGCCTCGGTCATCGCGTGACGGCCGTGCCCAGCGGCCCGGCCGCGCTCGCCGCCTACGCTCGCGACCGCTTCGACGTCGTGCTGACGAACCTCGGGATGGCCGGCATGAACGGCTGGGAGTTCGCCGAGCGCCTGCGCGCCGTGGACCGCCAGGTGGCGCTGCTCTTCATCACCGGCTGGGGCCTGCGCGAGGAGGACAACCCGCGCCTCAGCGCCCTCAAGGTGCAGCGCTGTCTCTTCAAGCCGATTCCGCCTCCCGATCTCGACGCCGCGATCCAGGCCGCGCTTCACTCCGCCTGAGCAGGACGGCAGGAGACGACCATGGTCATCATCGACGCGCAGATCCACGTCTGGAGCCCCGATGTCTCGACCCGCCCGTGGCGGCCCGGCAGTACTCCGCGCTCGCAGGGTGCCGCGTGCAGCGCCGAGCAGGTCCTGCGCGTCATGGACGATGCCGGCGTCGCGCGGACGGTGCTGGTGCCGCCGTCATGGGTCGGCGACGACAACACGGATGCGCTGGACGCGGCGCGACGCTGGCCTGACCGGTTCGGGGTGATGGGCCGGTTCGACCCGACCGCGCGGGACGCCGAGGCGCGCGTGCAGCGCTGGCGGGAGCAGCCGGGGATGCGGGGCATGCGGTTCACGTTCCACCTGCCGCCGTCCTCGGGCTGGCTGGCCGACGGCTCGATCGACTGGTTCTGGACGGCGGCCGAGCGTGCCCAGCTGCCCTTGATGGTCAACGTGCCGGGGCAGACGGCGAAAATCGCTCCGATCGCCCAGCGGCATCCCCGACTGCGCTTCATTGTCGATCACATGGCGCGCCCGCGTGGGCTGAAGGACGACGCCGCCTTCGCCGATCTCGACGATGTGCTCGCGCTCGCCCGCCATCCGAACGTCGCCGTCAAGACCTCGTCGATCCCCTGCTACTCGACCGAGGCCTATCCGTTCCGGAACCTCGACAAGTACCTCCGACGGATCCACGAGGCGTTCGGCGCGCGGCGGATGCTGTGGGGAACGGATTACACGCGGTTGACGGTGCCCTACCGCGACGCCGTCCGCCACGTCCGCGAAGGGATGGACTTCCTGAGCGCGGGCGATCGCGAGTGGGTCGCCGGTCGCGCCTGCGCCGAATGGGTGGGCTGGAAGATCTAGCTCGTCACGCCTTCTTCATCGGGCGGCCGCAACAGACCTTCTGGGCCATCGCGACCTTGCCGCACTTCGCGCAGCGGAAACCCGCCATCTGACGCCTCCTTGAGCCTGATCGAAGTAACACGTTCGCCCGCGTCGATGCGCGAGCCGCCCGAGGCCCGAGCGAGGAGCACCGGCGTGGTCAGAGCCGCTCGATGATGGTGGCGATCCCCTGCCCGAACCCGATGCACATCGTCTGCAATCCGTAGCGGCCGCCGGTCCGCTCCAGCTCGTGGAGCAGCGTGGTCATCAGCTTGCCGCCCGAGCAGCCGAGCGGATGACCGAGTGCGATGGCGCCGCCGTTGACGTTGACCCGGTTCATATCGGGATGGAGCTCGCGCTCCCATGCCAGGACGACGGACGCGAAGGCTTCGTTGATCTCGAACAGATCGATGTCGTCGAGCCGCAATCCCGCCTTCTTCAGCGCGCGCTGCGTGGCGGGAATCGGTCCCGTCAGCATGATAGTGGGATCGACACCGGCCAGCGCCGTGGCCACCACCCGCGCACGCGGGTGAAGACCGAGCGCCTTGGCCCGCTCGCCCGACATGAACATGAGCGCCGCGGCGCCGTCGGAGATCTGCGAGGAGTTGGCCGCCGTGATCACGCCGTCGGGCTTGAACGACGGCCGGAGCGCGGCCATCTTCTCGCGGTTCACGGGCACTCGCACGCCCTCGTCGGTATCGAAGACGGTGCCATCGGGCAGCCTGATCGGCACGATCTCGCGCCGGAAGCGACCCTCGGCGATGGCCCGGCCGGCAGACTCGTGACTGCGCGCGGCGAACGCGTCGAGCTCTTCGCGCTTGAGGCCCCACTGCTCGGCGATGAGCTCGGCCGAGATTCCCTGCGGCACGATGTTGTAACGCTCGGACAGGCGCGGCGACAGCGGGCCATCACCTGGTCCACTGGCGTTCGAGCCCATCGGGACCCGAGTCATGTGCTCCACCCCACCGGCGATGACGACGTCGTACTGGCCGGCCATGACTCCCATGGCCGCGAAGTTGGCGGCTTGCTGCCCGGAACCGCACATGCGGTCGAGCGTGGTGCCGCACACGTCGAGGGGCAGGCCGGCGATGAGCGCGGCATTGCGCGCGATGTTGAAGCCCTGCTCGCCGAGCTGATCGACGCAGCCGAGGATCACGTCCTCGACCTCGGCCGGATCCACGCCCACACGTGCGACGAGGTCACCGAGGACCGTCGCGGCCAGATCGTCGGGGCGAACGGGCGATAACCTGCCGTTCTTCTTGCCGACAGCGGTGCGAGCGGCTCCTACGATGACGGCGTCTCTCATCGAGTTCCTCCTGAGGTATGTATCGATTGTACCCGACGGCACGCCACGTGCATATCCGGCTCTCCGACTTTTGGCTCGGAGCAGCTTCTTCTCGCTCGGAGCTGTTCGAGGAGGCTCGAGATGCAGGACGTTCGGAGTCAATTGCAGCGGCAGCGTGACGACATTGTCGCCCGGCTGCGCGACTTCCAGGCCGGAGCACCTGACACGGGCACGGGTCTCGAAGGCGACGACGCCGTCCGCGATCTGGGCGATCACGTGCAGCACCATACCCGGCGGGAGATGGGATTCATGACCCGCCAGCGGCTGGTCTCGCGGCTCCAGCGCCTGCAAGCCGCGCTCGAGCGTATCGAACGCGGCGTCTACGGGGTGTGTGTCGAGTGTGGTGACGCCATCGCGCCGAAGCGGCTGCGGGCGATCCCCGAGGCCGAGACGTGCGTTTCCTGTCAGGAGCGCATGGAGCGACAGTCGCGCGCTGCCGCCTGAGTGATCATGCGGCCTTGGCCGAGCGCTTCGATACCTCCTGGGCCGTGTGGAGTGCGTCGTTTTCGTCCTTTGCCCGAAGCGCGAGGGAGCTCAGAGTCACCATCCCGACGATCTGGTTCTCGTCGTTGACCACGGGCAGCCGCCCGATCTGACACTCCGCCATCACTTCCATCGCTTCGCCCACCGCCGTGTCGGGCCTGGCGCAGATCAAGTCGCGCGTCGCGCAGTCGCTGACCAGCGTGGACGCTGGGTCGGCGCCGTCGGCGATCGCACGGACGACGATGTCGCGATCGGTGATGAGGCCACGCAGACGGCCGCCTGAGACGACCGGCAGGATGCCGATGTTGGCTTCCTTCATTTTCAGGGCCGCTTCCACGAGCGACGCCGAGGCGTCGATGATGACCACGTCGCCGACCATCACGTCCCTGACGTAGTCACGGCGTCCGGCCAGCCGCCGGCGCGCGCGAGCACCGAGCGTGACGGCACCGGTGGCGATCACAGCCGCTGCGAGCCAGAACTTGGGCACTTTCATCGGCCGTTCCTCCCTGTTCCAAGATCCCAAACCCGCGAAATGCAGCAACGACAATGCCATCGAGTCGCTCGGGCGCGAGTGGACAGGCCGTCAGGTCGCGCGCTTGACCTGGTCCGCGAGCTTGCAGAACGCGCAGACGGTCCCGGTGGTGACCTGGCCGCAGCGCGCGCACTCCTGGAGCGCCACCGTCTCCACGCGCTCGAAGGCCGCGCGCGCCCGGTCGAGGAAGCCGAAGAGGAAGTTGTGCTTGGCGCCGGGCGACGCCTCCTCCATCCGACTCAGGATCTCCTTGTGGGCGATCGACGTCGCGCCCGCCGCGAACGGGCACTCCTCGACGATGTAGTCGATGCGGCGGAGGAACGCATAGGCCGCCGTCTCCCGCTCGGACAAACGATAGAGCGGCTTCACGCGACGCACCAGCTTGGGATGCGTCGCCGCCAGCGCCGGCGACTGTCGCGGCAGCGCGTCGGTCTGCCAGTGCATGACCGATCCGAACAGCGTTGCCGCCTCGTCGTCGAGGTTGTGACCGGTGGCGACGACGGGGAACCCGTGCTCGAGGGCGACCCGGTTCATCAGGTAGCGCTTGCTGAGCCCGCAGCCCGAGCATGGCGGCCGGCGCGTCACGTTCTTGATGATCGGCACCGGTGCGCCGATCTCGTCCGCGACGGCGGTGATGATCAGCGGCACGCCGTGCGCCGCCGCGAACCTCTCACAGCGCGCCTTGGACTCGATTGAATAGTCGAAGATGCCGAGGTCGAGATAGAGTCCGGTCGTCCGGTAGCCTTCCTCGATCAGCACCTCCCACAGCGCCAGCGAGTCCTTGCCCCCGGACACCGCCACCAGCACCAGCTCCTCGCGCGTGAACATCCGGTGCTTGCGGATCGCCTCGCGGACCTGGTTGCGGAAGAACTCGATGAAGTCGGGCTGGCAGAATGCGGCGTTGTGGCGTCGCAGCTCGATGACGGCGCCTCGCCCGCGACGGGCTGCGGCTGCGCACGGCCATCTCCGAACATCTCATCGCTCGCCTCGCCCGCGACGGGCTGCGGCTGCGCACGGCCATCTCCGATCATCTCACCGCTCGCCTCGCCCGCGACGGGCTGCGGCTGCGCACGGCCTCCGGACATGACCGGGCGCAGTTCGATCGTGTCGTCGTCGGTGACCATCTGATCGGCAGTCACAAGCGTGTCGCCGCGGATCACCAGCACGGTCTCGGGGACGATGTCGAGCTCGCGCAGGACGTCCTTCACCCGCCGCCCTCCGGCGACCTGGACCTCGCGCTTCGGGTTTCTCAAGATGACTTTCATAGCGAATACCGCCAGCCCGGCGAGAACCGTGGGTGGCCTGGCCTAGGTGCGAGCGGCACCGTCACGTGGAAATCCTGGCTGGCGCTTGATGTCACGGAGCTGGCCCAGGTGGATGCGGTCGTGCTGAGCCTGGAGCAACCACCACTGGGCGAGGTCGAGGTCGCCCAGGCGGAAGTGCTTGAAGATCAGTCGCTGCGGATCGAGCGTCGCCAGCTTCTCGACGGACGCCCGGCTACGCTCCCGCGTGACCTTCATGGTCGTGATCAGCTCGGTGATCGGCTTGCCGTGCTCCGGCCACACCACCGGGGGCGCCTCGCCCGGTCCGGGCGGCCACGGCGGCAACGGCCGGATCGCGAAGCTGGCCGGATAGGGCGCGAGCCCGCCCGCCGCCTCGCCTTCGCGAGTGAGCTTCGTGGTCAACTTGCCCGTCGCGATCTCGGCAATGGTGAGGTGATTGATCACCTCGCCGGCGGACCACTCCTTCTCGGCGGGCTTCCAGTCGGCCTGGCGCTGCGAGAGGCCGGCCACCTCGCGCATGACATCGGCGCGCGCCGCCTCGAGATCGTCCCACAGGGCCTGGATCGCTCGCGGAAGTGTCATGCTCGCGAGTATACCTCCATGCTAGGGTTCTTCCGTGACCGACCGCCGTCGTGAGCTGGCGCGCGCCGCCTGGCGCACGCTGACCACCCGCCCCATCTACGAGAACCGCTGGATCCGCGTGCGCGAGGACGTCGCCGAGCTCCCCGACGGGCGCACGACCATCTATGGCGTGGTAACCTGCGCCGACGCCGTCGGCGTCCTGCCGATGCTCGACGCCGATACCGTGATCCTCGTCGGGCAGTACCGTTACGTTGCCCGCGCCTTCATGTGGGAGATCCCGACGGGTGGCGCGAGCGGGGGCGAGAGCCATGAGGCGACGGCCCAGCGCGAGCTGCGTGAGGAAGCAGGCTATGAGGCCGCGCGCCTCACCGAGCTCTGTGTCTACGACACGTCCAAGAGCATCATGGACGAGCGCTGCTGGCTCTATCTCGGTGAGGGCCTGCGTCCGGTGCCGGCCCGTCCCGACGAGACCGAGTTTTTCGAGATCCGCGCCTTCCCCTTCATGGATGTGCTGCGCATGGTAGAGACCAGCGAGATCAAGGACTCGATGACCGTGGTCGCCGTCCTCCACGCCGCCCGACGCTTCGGACGCTGAGCGGACGTACGACGCTGAGCCGGGTTACTTCGTCGATGCCAGCACGATCGGGCCCGTCGGCGCGGGCACGCCGGGAGCGGGCTCGAGCGTGATCGCGAAGACGTCCACGGGTCCGCGGCCGGGCGGCACGCGATGGATCGCCTGCCCAGACTCATCGACCTGGAACACGCCGGCCGCCGTCGGCTTACCGCCCGCGATCGTCCACATCTCGTAGGCTTTGCCCGCCGGGGCCGGCGGCAGCTTGGCGACCAACACCTGCCCGCCCGCCGTCTCGTGCCACACGACGCGGCCCTCGGCGGTCGGGCTGGGCCCGGCGCCCCGCATGGCGATCACGCGTGTGGCCGGATCGCGCAGAAGATCGACGATGGCCTGGTAGGCGGCCACGCGCGTCTGAAGCGCCGCTTCCTGACGAGCGAGATCCTCGCGGAGCCGACTCGTCTCCCGCGCCACGCGGCCCAGCTCGGCTTCGTAGCGCGCGGCGACGAACATGCCGGTGAGGAAGCCACCCACCACCATCGCGGCGGCCGCCACGAGCACGCCGCGCAGCCAGAGCCGGCGCGTGTCGGTGCGACGGTGCACGGGCGTCGCGTCGCCGGCGACCCGGCGCATCAGCGCGGCCTTCACGTCCGGCGGCGGCACCGCGGCGGGCCCCTCGAGAACCACGGCGGCCAGCGCCTCGCGCGACTCGCGGAGCGTGCTCTCGCAACGCGTGCATCCGGCCAGGTGAGCCTCGAACGCAGCGCGCTCGCCGGCGTCGAGCGCGTCCAGCGCGTAGGCCGCGACCTGATCGTCGAACGTCTCGTGGCTCATGCCGCTCACCGTTTCATCATCTCCCGGAGCCGCTCCAGCCCCAGTCGCATCCGCGTCTTCACGGTGCCGAGCGGTTGCTTGATGCGCTCCGCGATCTCGGTCTGGGTCAGCCCGCCGTAATAGGCCAGCTCGAGCACCTCGCGCTGCGGGCCGGGAAGGCGGCCCAGCGCGCCGGTGACGACCGAGCGATCGGAGGCGCGGTCGGCGGCGTCACCCCCGGTCTCCGACGGGGCGGCGGCGATCGCCTCGTCCAAGGGCGCCACGAACGTCTCACTTCTTCTACGCACGGAACGCACCCGATCGATTGCCCGAGTGCGCGCGCGCGTCACCACCCAGGCTTCCGGCGTGCCACGGGCAGGATCGTAGGTCGTGGCCGACCGCCAGGTCTCCCAGAACACGTCCTGCAAGACGTCGGCGGCGTCGGTACGGTCGCGGACGATCCGAAGGATGAGCGGATACACCAGGGGAGAGTAGCGATCGTAGAACCTGGCGAACGCGTCGCCATCGCCGGCGGCCATTCGCCGGACGAGCTCCTCGCCCATAGTTCCCATGCCCCCCCTGAGTATCAGACCCTCCAGCGACGAACAAGGTCCGCCCGCCTCATTTACTACGGGCCGGCACAGCCGGTAGATTGGTGCTCGTGAGAAACCTGTTCGCTGAGGTCCCAGCATCCCTGCCCGACGAGCTCGTCGAAACGTTACTCGAGACGGACGCGCTTCGCCTCGAGCGCATCGTCTCCATTGGGCACGCGACGCCACCCGGCGAGTGGTACGACCAGGAACGGCCGGAATGGGTGGCCTTGCTCTCGGGCAGCGCCGGGCTGCGCTTTGCCGACCGCGACGACGTCGTGGAGATGCGCCCTGGTGACCATCTCGTCATCGCCGCCCACCGCCGGCATCGCGTCGAGTGGACGGACGCGGCGCGGCCGACCATCTGGCTGGCGCTTCACTTTTCTTGACGTGCGTAGACCAGGCTGCTGGCCCCCCCTTTCGATCTTCCCGAAGCAGCTCCACATCGGCGACCGGTTCACCGACGCGGACACCGAAGACGAGGCCCATGAGTGGGAAGTCGTCTCGCGGCCGGTCACGTTCAAGAAGGGCCACGAGGTCCGAGCGCGCGTCCAACGGCCAGGCGATCCCGGCACCGCCCGGGAGAAGTACTGGGCCGCACATCAGAAGATCACGGTCCGACGGGGGACGGCGGTCGCGAGCCGGCCTAAACCCGAACGCGACGACGTCGTCGACGTCGATGACCTGCGCCGCGAGCTTCGACGGGTACGCGCCGAGGTGTTGGAACTTCAGGAGGAGAAAGGCGACCTCGAGCGGCGCCTCGCCTCGATGCGGCGAGAATTGGAGCAGACTCGGACCAAGATCCCGCGGGGCATCTCGACATCGTATACCCCCCATGCGGCACCGACATCCGAACGACCTGATCCTCGCGGCACTCATCGCCCTTGTGGCTGTCGCGGTTATGCTCGGAGTCGTGGGGTTGTTGCGGCGATGAACATGCGACGTGAGCTGGCACGGGCGGCGTCCCGGAAGACGACCGTGCGCAGAACGCGGGAGCTCTCAGCCGACGAGCTGCGGGAGGAGATCCGCCGGCTTCGGGGCCGAACTCCGGTGCCTGGAGAAGGACAAGCGCAAGATCGAGCGCGACCTCGAGCGGCTCAACGCCGTTCTGGCGCGTCAAGTGGAGCGAGCCCGGGCAAACATCCTTCGCGGGATGTCGACGTCGTGACAGCATGGCTGCGCAGAGGTGATGATGGCGAACGCAACGCCTGGCAACGCTCGATACATCGCGCTCACCACGTACCGCCGCGACGGGCGCCCGGTGACCACACCTGTGTGGTCGGCGCCGCTGGGGGGCAAGATCTACGTCGTAACCGGCGCGAGCACCGGCAAGGCTCGGCGGCTGCGCGCCACGAGCCGGGTGCGCTTCGCCGCGTGTAATGCCAGCGGTCGCCGTATTCTCGGGGATTGGCGCGAGGGGACCGGGCGTATCGTCCAGGACGAAGCGCGCCGCAGCGAAGCCCTGGCGGCCCTGAAGCGCAAATACGGCTGGCAGCTGTCGCTGTCGATGGCGATCTACCGGTTGCGAGGACTCTATCAAGAACGGGTGGTGCTGGAGCTGACGCCGTCGTCCGAAATCTGATGTCCTGGCCGCCGGCCGGGAACCATACTGGCCCGTGCGACCCCGTCAGCAAGGAATTTGGAAGCCTGCGACCGGTGAGCGCCTATCGGAGGGAGTCGTCGAACCGGCCGGCGCGGCGGCGCTCCCGCGCAGCTCTCTTCAGCCCTTCTACGCGCGCACCAGCACGGCCTGCGTCATCACGATGCGCCGCTCGTCGCGATTGCGCTTGCCCGCGCGTGTGATCGCGTCGACGGCCTCCCCCATGATGATGCGCTGGATGGCGTGGGCGGGCACGGCCGCGCCGGTGCTGGGCCCGGCGAGCTCCGAGGTGACATCGTCCCAAGCGCTCACACGGAACCCCGCCGCCTCGATCACCGCCCGCATCGCATCCGGCGCGCGCAGGAAGTTCGTCGTGGCGTCCGGCGCCCACATCACCGGAAAGATCGGAGGTTGCACGGGACCGGCCATGGGCTCCTGGAAGGCGAGCAGACCGCCCGGCCGAAGCACGCGGGCAAAGCCGGCATACAGGCGCTCCTTGTCAGCGATGTTCATGCCGCTGTTCTGCGTCCAGACGACGTCGAACATGCCGCCGGCCGTGTCGACCGCCAGAGCGTCGCCGGCCCGATGGCTGACCCGATCCGTCAGCCGCAGCCGGGCGGTGAGCGCCTCGCCCGTGCGGACGTACGATTCGGTGGGATCCACCACGGTGACCTGACAGCCAAACTCCGCGGCCAGCGTGCGCGCCGGCCCGCCGAGCCCACCACCCACGTCCAGCACGCGCATGACGGGCTTCAGACTTGCCAGGCGCGCCAGCCGCACGGTCGAGTTCTTCCCGCCGCTGTGAAACTGATCCGCCGGCGCCAGGTCGTCGACTGTCAGCCGGTCGATCTCCTTCCCGGCCGCGGCAAGTGCGTCGAGGATCGCGCGCTCCAGCCCTTGGCGGCCCCAGTACGTGTTGGCGTCGTAGATCATGGCCCGGCTCAGTATACGAGGCAGAGCGTGGACCGCGAGCCTTGCGCGTGATGGGTCCCAGAAACTACGACTGACCGGCGGTGCGCAGGGCTGGCCACACGTACATGCGTTCGCGCTCACCGCACCATCGTCGCCCGAGCGCGTGCGCGAGCCCATCCACGGCATCGGTCATTGCGGCCAGCGGTCCGCCGATCCCGAAGGCCATGAAGCGCTCGACGTGCCAGAGCAAGGCCTGGCGAACAGTGAGCCTAGGCGCCCACGGACCGTCTCGTTCGAGCGCTTCCGGCCCGAACCACTGCAGCATGTTGACGGTCCTCCAGGCCACGGCCACGCTCCGAGCGGCAGCGTAGACGGCGTCGTCGAGCGCCGCTGTACAGGTCGCGGCGAGCGCCCTGCGAGCGCACGCCCCCGTACTCGAAGTCGAGGAGGCGGAGGCCGACCGCCGAGATGTGGTTGTTGCTGGGCGCCATGTCGCCGTGGGTGAAGGCGGTGAAGGCCCCCGGCTGCTCGACAGCGTCAGCGAGCGCAGCGAGGCCGTCGGCGAGACCGCGAGGAACACGAGCACCGACTGCCGCGAGCCAGCCAGTCAGGGCAGGCTCGGCGGCGCGCAGGACTGCCGCCGCCCTCGAGATCGGCGTGAGCTCGCGCGGCGCCAGTGCATCCCTCAGACGATCGAACTCGGCGTGATGGTCGAGCGTCGCGGCGTGGAGGCGGCCAGTGGCTTGCGCGAGAGTGACCACTGCATCGCTCGCCGTCTTGTCATCGCTCCCGGTGAGCACGTCCTCGAGCGTCCGCCCCGCGCCCAGGTCCTCGGTGACGAATACTCGCGCCGTCGCGTCGCCGGCGAGGAACCGCGGGCCGAGCGCTGGCGCGGCGCCGGCCCGGGTCAGAAACTCCAGGCTCGCCCAGTCGTCGAAGCCACGATCGCGCTCGGCCTTGAAGTGCTTGACGATGATCGATGCGGGCAGGCTCTGCGGCCCGGCGATGACGCGGCAGCGCCAGACGTCGTTACGGGCCCACGACTTCAGGGGTTGCGGATCGGCCAGGCGGGCGCCACCGAGCGCGCGTCCGGCGGCCGTCAGCACCTCCTCACTCAGCGGAGACGCACCACGCGCCTGGCCTTCAGCTCATGGCGGGGCAGCGAGCGCAGCGGCACCGGACGGACGTCCAGACGGATGCCGAGGTCGGCGCTGAACGTCCGCCGCAAGGTGTCGGCAACCCTCACGTCTTCGACCTCCACCAGCACGCGCACCTCGTCCAGCTCGCCATCGCGAAAGACCTCGACCTGGAACTCCTCGATGGCCGTGAACCGCCGCACGATACCCTCGATGGCGGAGGGAAACACGTTCACGCCGCGAACGATCAGCATGTCGTCGAGGCGACCGAGGATGCCGCCCTGCAGGCGCAGAAAGGTGCGCTCGCACGGACACGGCGCGTTCGCCGCGCGGACGCGATCGCCGGTGCGATAGCGGATGGCCGGCGAGCCGGCGCGCCCGAGATTGGTCAGCACCAGCTCGCCTTCGGGGGCGGGTGCGCCGCTGACGGGATCGACGATCTCGGCGATGAACTCCGATTCGTTGACGTGCAGACCGGCCTGCTCGGCGCACTCGTAACCGTAGGCCCCCATCTCGGTCATGCCGGCGTGATCGTACGCGCGAGCGCCCCAGCCCTCCTCGATCCGCGCACGCACGGCCGGGATGCCGGCCCCCGGCTCCCCTGCATGCACGGTGACACGCACCGGAAGCTTGGCCGGCTCGACGGCATGCTCGCGGGCCACCTGGAGGAGGTGCAGCGCGTACGACGGGGTGCAGACCAGCGCGGTGGCGCCGAGCTTCTCCATCCAGGCCAGGCGCGTGGGCGAATCCTGGCCGCCGCCGGGCAGCACCATCGCGCCGATCGCGCGCGCGCCGTCGAATCCCGCCCAGAATCCGATGAAGAGACCGAACGAGAACGGGAAGAACACACGGTCGGCGGGCGTGATGCCGGCACCGCGGAGCACGAAGCCCCAGCACCGGGTCCACCACTCCCACGATGCTTCCGTGTCGAGCCAGCGGATCGGCTGCGCGGTCGAGCCCGACGTTTGATGGAGCCGGACGTAACGCTCGAGTGGATACGTGAGATTGGTGCCGAACGGCGGACACTCGGCCTGGTCGGCGACGAATTCCTGCTTGAAGGTGACGGGCAACCGGCGAAAGTCGTCCCACGTCCTGAGATCGCCGGCTGATTGTAGACCCGCCGCGGCCCACTTCCGTCGGATGAATGCATTGCCGCCAGGCGCCAGGAGCTCAGCGGCCAGGGCCTGCAGCTTCCGGAGCTGGAGGTCACGCAGGCGCTCTGACGGCAGCGTCTCGAGCGTCGAGTCGAACATCAACGAGCGCGCAGCTTGAAGCGCTGGATCTTGCCGGTGGCGGTCTTGGGGAGGTCGCTCACGAACTCGATCCAGCGCGGATACTTGTAGGGCGCGATCTTGTCCTTCACGAACCCCTTGAGCTCCTCGGCCAGCGCCGCGGTGGCGTCCGCCGGCTCCTTCAGCACCACGAAGGCCTGTGGCTTCACCAGCCGATCGCTGTCCTCCTTGCCGACGACGGCCGCCTCCAGCACGGCCGGATGCTTGATAAGCGTCGCCTCCACCTCGACCGGCGACACCCAGATGCCGCCGACTTTGAGCATGTCGTCGGCGCGACCGGCGTACCAGAAGTAGCCGTCCTCGTCCTGGGAATACTTGTCCCCCGTCTGGATCCACGCGCCGAAGAGCGTCTCCTTGGTCTTCTCGTGCTTGTTCCAGTAGAAGGCCATCGTGGAGTCGCCCTTCACGCGGAGATTGCCGATCTCGCCTCGCGGCACCGGCCGACCATCGTCGTCCACGATCACCGCCTCGTAGCCGGGCACGGGCAGCCCGGAGGAGCCGGGGCGCGCCTGCTTCGGACGGTTCGAGAGAAAGATGTGAAGGATCTCCGTGGTGCCGATCCCGTCGATGATCTCGACGCCGAAGCGCTCACGCCAGCGCGTGTAGATCTCCTCGGGCAGAGCCTCTCCGGCCGACACGCACACGCGCAGTGAGGAGAGGTCGAAGCGCTTCTCCGCCTCCTTGACGGCGAGCATGCCGGCGTAGAGCGTCGGCACACCGCAGAAGATCGTCGGACGGTGGGTGGCCAACACTTCGAACACGCCCTCGGGTGTGGGCCGATGAGGGTAGAGCACGCTCTGGGCGCCGACCGCCATCGGGAAATAGCCGGCGTTGCCGAGGCCGTAGGCGAAGAAGAGCTTGGCCGCCGAGAAGACCTTGTCGCTCCGCGTGATGCCGAGGACCTGCTTCGCATACGTCTCGGCGCACACCCACATGTCGTGATGGAGATGGACGGCGCCCTTGGGGAATCCGGTGGAGCCCGACGAGTAGAGCCAGAACGCGGCGTCGTCTCTCGACGTCGGGGCAGCGTCCAGGGTCGCGGAGGCCTTGCCGACCTGCTCCTCGAACGAGAGGTGGCCGCCGGCGGCGCCTCCGGCGATCAGGACATGACGGAGAAGGGGCGCCTGGCCGAGGATCGCGCCGGCCTCCGCCATCAACGGCGCGGAGATGACAGCGACCTTCGCCCGGCTGTCGTTGAGGAAATACAGGTAGTCGGACGCGCGCATCAGCGTGTTGACGGGGATCGGGACCGCGCCGATCTTGATGGCGCCCCAGAACGTGCCGAGGAATTCCGGTGCGTCCAGGCACAACATCAAGACGCGATCTTCCATGCCGACGCCCAGAGCGCGGAGCGCATTGCCGGTGCGGTTGGCGAGATCGAAGACAGCGCCGTACGTCAGCACGCGGCTCTCGTAGTGGAACGCCGGCGCGCCGCCGCGGCCTTCGGTCACGTGACGATCCACGAACCAGGTGGCGACGTTGAATTGCGCGGGCAGGTGGTCGGACGCGTCCATCGTGGCTCCTCTTGTAACCGTTACGCGAGCCTCATGGCATCGCCGTTGCTTCGTCCCAACCGAGGGAGGGCTCCACCATGAAAGCTCTTGCGATCGGCACGCTCACACTCGTTCTCGCGTTCGGCATCGTCGCCGGCGCCGTGGCTCAGACGTCGACGACACCGCCCGGCGGCGCGACCACGCAACCCGGCAATACGACGACGCAGCCCGGCAGTGCTCCATCGGCGCAGCCGCCATCGAGCAGCAGCAGCCCCTCGCAGGTGACCACGCCAGGCACGTCGTCGTCGGACTCGTCGAAAGACGTCCGTCGCGACAGCGTCGACGCATCGCCCCGCACCTCGACGGACTCGGGGCGTATCTTCGGGCTCAACCCGACGGCGGCCGCGCTCATCGCCGCTGCGCTCCTCGTGGTCGTCATTCTCGCGATCGTATCGATGTCGCGTGGCGCGTCCCGCACCGACACGCACGTCGACGTGGACCGGAGGCCCTGAGTGGCTCCGATCCCGACGCCTCCCCGGCCCGACCCGGAGCACCCGGGCGGGCCGAGAGACCCGTTCACGCCCGATCAGCCAGCGAGTCCGCCGAATCGACCGAGTCCCGGCGGCGACCCCGGAACACCGGCGCCGCGCGACCCGAGCCCGCGGCCGTGAACACGGTCAGCGGCGACGGCGCGGTGTCGGCTTGCGCGTCGCGCGCCGAACACCGGCGCGGCGCGGACGGATCGCCATCGCTTCGATCTCGACCAGCAAGTCGGGCCGCACGAGCCGGCTGATGATCAGCAGCGTGTTGGGCGGATAGACGCGGTCGGGAAAGTACTGCGGGAACACCTCACTGCGCGCCTTCATGAAGCCGGCGATGTCGTCGGCGCGCGTGAGGAACGTCTGCAGGCGGACGACGTCGCGCATCGTGCAGCCGCCCGCGTCCACGACGGCGCGCACGTTCTCGAGCGCCTGTTTCGTCTGGGCGATGACGTCGCCGGCGGCCACCTGGCCGTCGGCCGCCATCCCCACCTGCCCGGCCACCACCACCAGCTCACCGCCCGGCGCGATCATGCCGTGGGAGTACATCCCGAGCGGCGCGCCAAATCCCTTCGGTGTGATCGCCTTGGCCATGCTCAGCCCTCCTTGCGCGTGAGCCGCACGTACTCGTGGTCGAGCGGCAAGCCGTTGATCCCACGGGCCGGCGGCGCGATCCAACCGGCAAAGCGGCCAGGCTCCACCGCCGGCCGCATGAGCGTCGCCACGAACTGCGCGTCCTCCGGCGTCGGCAGCCACTCGCGGTGCTTGGCGTCCCACTCGGCCTCGGTGATCACACGGCCGTCGGGCGAGATCTTGGCTTCGCCGAATGACCCGATGGCGCGGTGGAAGCCCCGGTGGGGCAGTCGCAGCTCGACGTCGATGCCGTGCTCCTTGATCGTGCGGTTCCAGCGGTCGACGCCGCGCTGGCAGTCCGCGATGTAGTCGTCGCGCAGCCGTTCGTTGAGCGCGGTCAGCGCCGGCACGTCGCGAGTGATGATGCGATCGCCTTCGAGGCAGATCACCGGATAGGTGGCCTCGGCCAGCCGGTGGTCGTCGTCCTTCTTGGTCTCCTCGAAGCGGCCCTTGAGGCCCATCGTGAACGCGTTGGCGGCGTTGGTGGAGATCTCGGAGCCGAAGAGGTCGAGCGACACCGAGTAGTGGAAGTTGATGTACCTCTGCATCGTCGGCAGGTCGATGCCTCCGTATCGGCGCACGTCGTCACTACGGTGCTGCCGCATGAGCTCGCAGCTCTTTTGCACGATGCGGCCCACGCCCATCTCGCCCACGAACATGTGGTGGGCTTCCTCGGTCAGCATGAAGCGGCACGTGCGCGACAGGGGGTCGAAGCCGGATTCTTGCAAACTCGCCAGCTGGTACTTGCCGTCGCGATCGGTGAAGAAGCAGAACATGAAGAACGACAGCCAGTCCGGCGTCTGCTCGTTGAAGGCGCCCAGGATGCGTGGCTTGTCGCCGTCGCCCGACCGGCGCTGCAGCAACGCTTCGGCCTCCTCGCGGCCGTCG
>MNEG01000102.1 GCA_001917585.1 Candidatus Rokubacteria bacterium 13_1_40CM_68_15 | reverse complement strand
TCAGATCCGCGATCGAGCCAAGGTGACCGAGCGCGGCCGCCGGCTCGTGCGTACGACCAAGGGCATCCACTGCCTGTTGCCGCCCCTCACCGAGCGCGCGGTGTATCACGCGACCAGCGACGATCGCATGATCTTCGTCATCCCGTGGCGCGGCTTCTCACTGGTCGGCACCACCGACACCGATTTCGACGGCGACCTCGACCGCCTTCAAGCGACCCGTGCCGAGGTCGACTACCTGCTGGCCGAGGTCCGGAAGGCGATTCCCGACCCGCGGGTCGCCGCCAGCCACGTCGCCTACACCTACGCCGGCGTCCGCCCGCTCACGTGGGAAGACAATGCGCGCGCGTCCGACGTCTCGCGCGCGCACAAGGTCATCAGCGAGGAAGACGGCCGGTTCCTGTCCATCACCGGCACCAAGCTGACGTGCTTCCGGAGCCTGGCCGCCGACCTGGGCGACCACGTCCTCGGCACGCTCGACCGTCGCGCGCGAAGCCGCACGGCCGACCTCACGCTCGACGGCGCCGACGAAGAGGCCGGCCGGACGGAGGCGCATGCCTGGCTCGACGTCTCTCCGGAGACGGCGACGACGGGCCTCGCGCGTGAAACGTTGGAAATCCTGGTGACGACGTACGGCCGCGGCTATCGTCGCGTCATCGAGATGGCCGGCAAGGTGGCCGGGGGCGGCGAGCGCCTCTGTCCCACGAATCCCGACATCGTGGCCGAGCTGCACCTGGCCGTGCAGGACGAGCTGGCCGTCTCGCTTCAGGACGTGCTGCTCCGGCGTACCGGCATCGGCACCAGCGCGTGCCAGGGCCTCGATTGCGCCGAGAGCATCGCTCAGCGCATGGCTACGCTCCTCGGCTGGCGCCCGCGCCGGCGGGAGGCCGAGCTCGACGCCTACCGCGCTCACGTCGCCCGCGCTCAGCGCTTCAAGGCGTAACCGACGCCTGTGCTATAGTCCCGCCACCGCTCGCGAGGAGGATGTGATGGCGCTCGCCGTGGTCGTGTTGCTTCTTGCGCTCGTTTCGCCCGCCGCCGCCGAGACCGACGTCACGCTGTGGCACGCGATGGGCGGCGCGCTCGGCGAGAAGGTGAAGGAGATCACGGACGCGTTCAACAAGACCCAGAGCGAGTACAAGGTCACGCCGGTCTACAAGGGCAACTACACCGAGACGATGACCGCGGCGATCGCCGCCTTCCGTGCCCGCCAGCAACCCCAGATCGTCCAGGTGTTCGAGGTCGGGACGGCCACCATGATGTCCGCCCGTGGCGCGATCAAGCCGGTTCACGCGCTGATGGCCGAGGCGGGCGAGCGCTTCGATCCCTCCGCCTACCTGCCGGCGGTGGCCGCGTACTATACGACGGCCGACGGCAAGATGCTCTCGCTGCCGTTCAACAGCTCGACGCCGGTCCTCTATTACAACAAGGACGCGTTCCGGAAGGCCGGCCTCGATCCGCTCAAGGGTCCGGCGACGTGGCCGGAGGTGGGCGACGCGGGCAAGAAGCTCCAGGCGGCCGGTCTTCCGTGCGGCTTCACCACCGACTGGCAGTCGTGGATCCAGCTCGAGAACCTCTCCGCCTGGCACAATGTGCCGTTCGCCAGCAAGGCCAATGGCTTCGGCGGCCTCGACACCGAGCTGCGCTTCAACAGCCCGTTTCACGTCAAGCACGTCGCCCAGCTCGGCGAGTGGCAGAAGACGAAGCTGTTCGACTACGGCGGGCGGCGCAACGAGGCCACGGCGAAGTTCACCAGCGGCGAGTGCGGGATGCTGATGGAGTCGTCGGCGGGGTACGCCGGCGTCAAGAAGACGGCGAAGTTCGAGTTCGGCATCGGCACCCTGCCCTACTGGCCGGACACGAAGGGCGCGCCCCAGAACACGATCATCGGCGGCGCCAGCCTCTGGGTGATGTCCGGTCATCAGCCCCCGGCCTACAAGGGCGTGGCGAAGTTCTTCAGCTACGTGTCGTCGCCCGAGGTGCAGGCTGACTGGCACCAGTTCACCGGCTACCTGCCGATCACGCGCGCCGCCTACGAGCTGACCAGGAAGCAGGGATTCTACGAGAAGAATCCCGGCACCGAGATCTCGATCCTCCAGATGACGGGCAAGACGCCGACGGAGAACTCCAAGGGCCTGCGGCTGGGCAACTTCGCCCAGATCCGCGACGTGATCGACGAGGAGCTCGAGGCCGTGTGGGCCGGCAAGACGCCGGCCAAGGACGCGCTGGACGCCGCGGTGCGGCGCGGCAACGACCTGCTGCGCCAGTTCGAGCGCGCCAACAAGTAAGCGGGGCGATGGAGAAGCGGGCGGTCTTCCCGCACCGCGTCCTGCCCTACGTCCTCCTGGCTCCCCAGATCGCCGTCACGCTGGTCTTCTTCGTCTGGCCGGCGTCGCAGGCGCTCTATCAATCACTCCTGCGACAGGACGCCTTCGGGCTCAGCACGCGCTTCGTCGGCCTCGAGAACTTCGCCGGGCTCTTCGGCGATCGCGACTACCTGCACGCGGTGACGGTCACGGCGATCTTCAGCGCGGCGGTGACCGCGCTGGCGCTCGGCAGCGCGCTCGTGCTGGCCGTGATGGCCGACCGCGTCGTGCGCGGCAGCCGCGTGTATCGGACCCTGCTGGTGTGGCCCTACGCGGTCGCGCCGGCGGTGGCCGGCGTGCTCTGGCTGTTCCTGTTCAATCCCACCATCGGCCTCGTGTCCTTCGCCCTGCGCCAGGTCGGCTACCGGTGGAACCACCTGCTGAACGGCCACGAAGCGATGCTGCTCGTCGTGCTCGCCGCCGCCTGGAAGCAGGTGAGCTACAACTTCATCTTCTTCCTGGCCGGGCTGGCCGGCGTCGGACGGGCCGTGCTCGAGGCGGCCGCCCTCGACGGGGCAGGGCCGGCTCGCCGCTTCGTCAGCATCGTGTTCCCGTTGCTCTCACCGACGATGTTCTTCCTCGTCGTCGTCAACATCGTGTATGCGTTCTTCGAGACGTTCGGCATCGTCCACGCCGTCACCGGCGGCGGCCCCGCCCGCGCGACCGAGATCCTCGTCTACAAGGTCTTCAAGGACGGGTTCGTCGGTCTCGATCTCGGCCGATCGGCCGCGCAGTCGGTCATCCTGATGGCCATCGTGATCGGCCTCACCGTCGTGCAGTTCCGCTACGTCGAGCGCAAGGTCCATTACTGATGGTCGAGCGTCAGCCGGGCCTCACCCTGCTCACCCACGTCATCCTGGTCTTCGGGATCGTGGTGGTGGCCTTTCCGATCTACGTGACCTTCGTGGCGTCGACCCACACGCTCGACGACGTCGTGCGGGCGCCGATGCCGCTCCTGCCCGGCCACCGCCTGCTCGAGAACTACCAGGCGGTGCTCGGGCACGGCCTGCGCAGCGCGGGCGGCGCGCCGGTCGGACGCATGCTGGTGAACAGCCTCGTGATGGCCGCGGCCATCGCGGCCGGCAAGATCGCCATCTCGCTCCTCTCGGCCTTCGCGATCGTCTACTTCCGGTTTCCGTGCCGCGCCGCTGCGTTCTGGTTGATCTTCCTGACGCTCATGCTGCCCGTGGAGGTCCGCATCGTGCCGACCTACAAAGTCATCGCCGACCTCGGGCTGCTGAACTCCTACGCCGGCCTCACCGTCCCGCTGATTGCCTCCGCGACCGCGACGTTCCTCTTCCGGCAGTTCTTTCTCACCGTCCCCGACGAGCTGCTGGAGGCGGCGCGGATCGACGGCGCCGGGCCGCTGCGGTTCTTCACGGCGATCCTGGTGCCGGTCTCGCGCACCAGCATCGCGGCCCTCTTCGTGATCCTCTTCATCTATGGCTGGAACCAGTACCTGTGGCCGCTGCTCATCACCACCGACGAGGCGATGTACACGATCGTCGTGGCCATCCACCGCATGGTGTCGGTGGCCGAGGCGCAGGTGGAGTGGCATCGGGTGATGGCCACGGCCATGCTGGCCATGCTGCCGCCCGTCGTCGTCGTCATCGTCATGCAACGCTGGTTCGTCAGGGGCCTGGTGGAGACAGAGAAATGAAGAGCGTGATCGGTCTCGCCATTCTCGTCGCCGCGCACCGGGGCGGCGCCCACCTGTGGCCGGAGAACAGCCTGCTCGCCTTCGGCAACGCGCTGGGCCTCGGCGTCGATGCCGTCGAGACGGACGTCCACCTGACCGCGGACGGTGAGATCGTCGTCATTCACGATCCCACCCTCGACCGCACCACGGCGGGGCGCGGCGCCGTGGTCGACCTCCCGACCACCGACGTGACGGCGACGCGGCTCAAGGACCGTGCCGGCCGGCCCAGCGACGAGCGGGTGCCGACACTGGCTCAGCTGCTGGATCTGCTCGCTCCCCAGCGCGCCCAGCTCCTGCTCGAGATCAAGGTCGACGCGCGCGGCCGGCGCTATCCCGGAATCGAGGAGAAGGCGCTCGCCCTGTTGCGGAGCCGCCGGATGGCCGAGCGAACGCTCGTCATGGCCTTCGAGCCTGAGACGGTTCGACGCGTGCGCGAGCTCGATCCCGTCATCCGCACCGTGCTGCTCGTCGGACGCCGCGCCGGCGCCCGAGACGCCGCCCAGCGAGCGACGGCGCTCGGCGCCAGCGCCATCGGGTACGACTTCCGGCTGCTCGACGCCGATGTCGTGGCGGCCACGCGGGCGGCCGGCCTCACCGTGGCGGCATGGACGGTCAACGAGGAGCCGGACATCCGACGCGTCATCGGTCTCGGCGTCGACGTCGTCATCAGCGATCGCCCCGACCTCGCGCTTCGCCTCGTGCGTCCGTGACCTCGCGCTTCATCCTCGCGCTCGACCAGGGGACGTCAGGCACGACCGCGCTCGTCGTGGACGGCGAAGGGCGGGTCATCGCGCGTGGGTATGCGGAGCTGCCCCAGTATTATCCGCAGCCGGGCTGGGTGGAGCACGACCCGGACGAGATCTGGTCCACGGTGGAGCAGGCGGCGACCGAGGCGCTCGCCCAGGCTCGCGTGCGCGCCGCCGATGTCGCCGCTATCGGGATCACGAACCAGCGCGAGACCACGATCGTCTGGGACCGGAGGACGGGCGTGCCGATCCATCGCGCCATCGTGTGGCAGTGCCGCCGGACGGCACCGTTCTGCGAGCGCCTGCGTGCCGACGGCCTCGAGGCCTGCGTCCGGGAGCGGACGGGCCTGGTCCTGGACGCCTACTTCTCGGGGACGAAGATCCGGTGGCTGCTCGACGAGGTGGCGGGCGCTCGCAAGCGTGCCGAGGCCGGCGAGCTCGCGTTCGGGACGGTCGACACCTGGCTGCTGTGGAAGCTGACCGGTGGCGGCGCTCACGCGACCGACGTCACGAACGCGTCGCGCACGCTCTGTCTCGACCTGCGCACGGGCGACTGGGACGACGAGATGCTCGGAATCCTCGGCGTGCCGAGACCTCTCCTTCCGGTGGTTCGCTCATCGGCCGGCGTCTTCGGTGACACGCGCGGGCTCGCCTGGTTGCCCGACGGCGTGCCCATCGCCGGCGTCGCCGGTGACCAGCAGGCGGCGCTCTTCGGCCAGGCGTGCTACGTCCCCGGGGACGCCAAGAACACGTACGGCACCGGCTGCTTCCTGTTGCTCAACACCGGCCACGCTCCCGTCGCCTCGCGCCATGGATTGTTGACCACGATCGCGTGGCGCCTTGACGGACGGATCACGTACGCGCTCGAGGGCAGCGTCTTCATCGCGGGCGCCGCCATCCAGTGGCTGCGCGACGGCCTCGGCGTCCTTCGCACCGCCGCCGAGAGCCAGCGGATGGCGGAGTCCGTGCCGGATACCGGTGGGGTCTACCTCGTGCCCGCCTTCGTGGGCCTGGGCGCACCGTACTGGGACATGCGAGCGCGGGGGGCCATCCTCGGGCTGACGCGGGGCACGACCGCTGCTCATCTCACGCGCGCGGCGCTGGAGGCGATCGCGTATCAGAGCCGCGATGTCCTCGAGGCAATGACCGCCGACGCCGGGATCGTCGCGCGACGGTTGCGCGTCGATGGCGGCGCCGCCACGAACGACTTCCTCTGCCAGTTCCAAGCGGATATCCTCGACATCCCCGTGGTGCGGCCGGTGGTGACGGAGACAACGGGACTGGGTGCCGCGTATCTGGCCGGCGTGGGGGCCGGCCTCTGGCGCTCGCTGGATGCGCTGGCCGCGCGCGCGAGCATCGAGCGGACCTTCGAGCCGGCGATGGACGCCGCGACGCGCGCGCGTCGTTACGAGGGCTGGCGCCGCGCAGTTGAACGAGCCCGGCACTGGGAGCCGAGCGAGCCGTAGGGCGGTCGGGGCTGGGGCCCCGCGCCTGGAGGCGAGCGAACATGAGATGCCGCCAGTCGCGAGGCGGTCCTGGGCGGGCCCATATATAAGGAGGAGCCAAATGCGGCGGTTCTGCGGGGTCGTAATGGCACTGGCGCTCGCGTTGAGCCCGGTGGGCATGGCGGCGGCTCAGGCGCCGATCGAAGGCGAGCTGACGCTGATCACACCGGTCTCGAAGTTCATCCACGACGCCGCGCTGAAGGCCTTCGCCGACTACGCCAAGGAGCGCTGGAACGTCGTCGTGAAGGTCAACGCCATCCCGGCCGGGACGCCCATCGCTTACGGGCGAATCACCGAGTGGAAGGGCAGGCCCGAAGCCGACATCTTCTGGGGTGGCGAGTCGGCGCTCTTCGAGAAGCTGGCCGATCAAAAGCTCCTCCAGAAGCTCGAGATCTCGCGTGAGGCCTGGGACTCGATCCCGTCTTCCATCGGCAAGCCCAAGCCCATCCCACTCAAGGACCCCGAGGGGTACTGGGTCGGCACCGCGCTCGAGCCGTACGGGCTCGTGTGGCATCCGCGAAAGCTCCAGCGTCTGGGCGTCCCGAATCTGCGCGACTGGGATGATCTCCTCAATCCCAAGCTCAAGGGCGAGGTCGCGCAGTGCGCGCCCACGCGCTCGTCGTCGTCGAATGCGACCTACGAGGTCATCCTCTCGCTGCACGGCGAGGACAAGGGCTGGGAGTGGCTCAAGAAGCTCGCCGCCAACACCGGGCACTTCACTGCGCGAAGCCGTGACGTGCCCAACGTCGTGGCCAAGGGCGAGTACGCTGCCGGCTTCGCGGTGCCGTCCTACATGGCCTTCGAGGAGAAGCTGGCCGGCTTCGACATCCGCTACGTGGCGCCCAAGAACGCGTTCGTGACGCCGGAGCCGATGGCCATCCTGGCCGGCTCGCGCAACCCCAAGGCGGCGCGGGCCTTCGTCGAATTCCTCCTGACCGAGCGCGGCCAGAGAGTCTTCATGGAACGAGGCCTGTTTCCGGTGACGCCGAAGTACAAGGTCCAGGGACCGCCGGGCTCGACCGCCGAGCTGGCCGTGCAGTTCACCGGCGGCATCCGCTCGTACTTCGATGGGGACGTGGCCAACGTGTACGACGAGACCGTCGCCGCCAAGCGATCGGAGGCGCTGAAGACCCGGTTCCGCTCGGACATCGAGGCGACCTGGAAGAAGTAGCATGGCGTGTCAACACCAGCCAGGCGACCTGGAAGTAGACGCGTGAAGCCGCGGCTGGCCGTCGTCATGGGCGACCCGACCGGGATCGGCCCGGAGATCCTGGTGCGGGCGCTCGCCCGGAGCGACGTAGCGGCCGCCCTCACGCCCGTCGTCGTCGGGGACGCGCGTATCGTCGCGCGCGGCGCCAGGCTGGCCGGGACGGCGTTGCCGCCGGCCGCCGACGTCATCGACCTCGCGCACTGTCCGCCCGAAGAAGTGCCGCTGGGCGCGGCGCTTCCGCGTGCGGGACGCGCCGCAGGCCAGGCGCTCGAGCGTGCCTTCGCGATGGCGACTCGGGGCGAGGTCGCCGGTGTGTGCTACGCACCGCTCCACAAGCGGTCGCTGCACGACGGTGGCTACCCGTTCGAGGACGAGCTGCACCTTTTCGCTCACTGGACGGGCAGCGCGGACGCGGGGGAGATCAACGCGCTCGAGCGCTTGTGGACCTCGCGCGTGACCTCGCACATCGGGCTGGCCCGCGTCGCCGCCGAGCTCTCGGTTGGCCGGGTGGTGCGGGCGGTGCGCCTCATCGAGCGCGCTCAGCGTGCGGCCGGCTGGGACCGGCCACGCATCGCCGTTGCCGCCTTCAATCCGCACGGGGGCGAGCAGGGGCTCTTCGGAGACGAGGAGCTGCGGGTGATCGAGCCGGCCGTGGATCAGGCACGAGACGAGGGGCTCGATGCGCGAGGCCCCATTCCCGCCGACACCGTCTTCGTGCGCGCACGAGCGGGGGAGTTCGACGCGGTCGTGACCATGTACCACGACCAGGGCCAGATCGCGATGAAGCTGCTCGGTTTCGACCGCGGCGTCACGCTCACCGCCGGACTTCCCTTCCCGGTGACGACGCCGGCGCACGGCACCGCCCATGACATCTCGGCCAAGGGCATGGCGAACCCCGGCGCCATGATCGCCGCCCTGAAGCTCGCGGCTCAGATGGCCGTCACCAACGTCAGATCTTGATTTTCTTCGACTCGATGAATGAGAGATACGGACGCAGCCACTTGGCACCTCGAACAGGCCACCTGCAGAGCGAGCCGGGCTCGCGGAGCCCCCTACAATAAAGATCGGGCTGCGCGCGGTCTCCAAGAAGTTCGGGGCCGCCGCCGCTGTCGATCAGGCCACGCTGGACATCGGCGACGGTGAGCTCTTCACACTGCTCGGCCCTTCGGGGTGCGGCAAGACGACACTGTTGCGACTCATCGCCGGCTTCTACCGGCCCGACGGCGGTGAGGTCTGGTTCGGCGAGCGCCGGGTCGACGGGCTCGCGCCGCACGCGCGCAACATCGGCATGGTGTTCCAGAACTACGCACTGTGGCCGCACATGACGGTGGCCTCGAACATCACGTACGGTCTCAAGCTGCGCAAGCTGTCGGCCGGGGAGATCGCGGGCCGGCTGGCCGAGGGCCTGCGCAAGGTGAATCTCGCGGGGCTGGCCGATCGCTACCCCGGCCAGCTCTCCGGCGGCCAGCAGCAGCGCGTGGCGTTGGCCCGCGCCCTCGTCCTGAACCCCGACATCCTGCTCCTCGATGAGCCGCTCTCGAACCTGGACGCCAAGATCCGGGTCCAGGTGCGGGCCGAGATCCGTACGCTGCAGAAGGAGCTCGGCATCACGACCGTCTACGTCACCCACGATCAGGAGGAGGCGTTGTCCCTCTCCGATCGGGTGGCAGTCATGCGTGACGGCGTCATCCTCCAGACGGCGCCGCCCCGCGAGCTGTACGAGCGGCCGCGGAGCCGCTTCGTCGCGGATTTCGTCGGCGTCAACAACTTCGTGCCCGGCGTGTGCCGCGACGTGACCGCCCAGCGAGCCACGATCGACACGGCGCTGGGCGTCGTGCGCGGGGTGGCGGCCGATGGAGTCACGCCGGGCGGCCGCTGCGTGCTGGCGGTCCGTCCCGAGAGCCTCGTCGTCGGTGACGGTGGCGACAACACCGTCGAGGCGCGCGTCGTCCTCGCCTCGTATCTCGGTCACGCCCTCCGCTACGACCTCGAGGCCGCCGCGGGCGTGCGGCTCAAGGTCGACGTGCGCGATCCGCTGCACCACGAACTGCTGGCCACCGGACAGCGGGTTCGCATCGGGTTTGGGACGTCCACGGCGCTCGTGTTGAAGGATGACGTCGGCGCGAGCTGAGGCGCGGCCGCGCGCGGGGGCGAGCGGTGCGCTGTGGCCGGCCATCGGCGTCGCCGCGATCTGGATCTTCCTCGCCGTCTTCCTCGTCTACCCGCTGGCCCGGATCTTCTA
The DNA here is from genome assembly GCA_001917585.1 of Candidatus Rokubacteria bacterium 13_1_40CM_68_15. Taxonomy (GTDB): domain Bacteria; phylum Methylomirabilota; class Methylomirabilia; order Rokubacteriales; family CSP1-6; genus 40CM-68-15. Next base: position 28,232 of record MNEG01000102.1, on the reverse strand, counting down.
CGACGCCTTCACGGACGACGCCGGACGCCTGACGATCCGCCACTTCCTCGACTTCGCCGCCGACGGGTTCTATCGGCGCTCGCTCTGGAACTCGCTGCTCCTCGGGCTGGGGACGGTGGCGGCGACCAGTGTCCTGGGCTTCGCCATCGCCTTCCTCCTCGTTCGCTACGACTTCGCCGGCCGCACGCTGTTCAGCAACCTGACGTTGATCCCGATCATCTCGCCGCCACTGGTGGGCGTGCTCGGCTTCACGTTCATCCTGGGCCGGGCGGGGACGGTCAACGTTCTCCTCATGGACTGGTTCGACCTGCTGACGCCGATCAACTTCGTGTATGGCGTCCACGGCGTGCTCCTGGTCGAGACGCTGCACCTGTTTCCGATGATCACGCTGAACGTGGTCGACGCGCTCGCCAAGATCGATCCGGCCCTCGAAGAAGCCGCCGAAAGTGTCGGCGCGTGCGGCTGGTGGAAGCTCGCGACGATCACGCTGCCGCTGACGACGCCGGGCTACGTCGCGGGCGCGCTGCTCGTCTTCATCTGGACCTTCTCCGACTTCGCCACGCCGCTGGTCCTCGGCGTCCACGATCTCCTCGCCTCGCAGGCCTATCTCAATATCGTCCAGTTCGTGGACCGCCGGCTCTTCCGGATGGGGATCGTCATCTCGGCGTTCATGGTTCTCCTTGCCGTGCTCTTCCTGGTGGCGGCCCGCCGGTACGTGGCCATCAAGGATTACTCGTCGCTCTCGTACTCTCGCGTGGCGCGTCGGCGGCTCTCGCCCGCGCGGCAGGCGCTGGCCGTCCTCTTCCTGTCGCTGGTGATGCTGGCGTCGTTCATCCCGTACGCCGGCGTGCTCCTCGCCTCTGTGGGGCGCGGCTGGTCGATGACGCCCATCCCCGTGCAGTACACCCTGCAGTTCTTCGAGCGCGTGATCGTCGAGACGCCGAAGTACATCGTCAACAGCTTCCTGTACTCGACCCTTGCGGTGCTGATCTGCATCGTCGTCGGTGTCCCGATCGCGTGGCTGCTCGCGCGAACGCGCGTGCCCGGCCGCGACGTCCTCGATGGGCTCAACACCCTCATCCTGGCCGTCCCCGGGACCGCCATCGGCATCGCGTACGTTCGCGCCTTCCATGAGGCCCCGCCCGGGTTCGAGCGTGGGCTGACGAGCTTCTGGATCATCCTGCCGCTCGTCCTGGCCATCCGCCGCCTGCCGTACACCGTGCGGGGCTCGTACGCCTCGCTGCTCCTCGTTCATCGCTCGATGGAGGAAGCCGCGGCCAGCGTCGGTGCCGGCCGCCTCCGTTCGTTCCGTGACGTCACCCTGCCGCTGATGTGGCGCGGCATCCTCGTCGGCTCGCTCTTCTCGTTCATGACGTCGCTCCAGGAGGCGTCGGCGGTGCTGTTCCTCTCGCTGGGCGGTTGGGAAACGATGACGGTGGGCATCTTTTCCTTCTACATCGCCGGGAGCGCCAGCGAAGCGGCCGCGCTCGGCGTCATCCTCCTCGCGGTCGCCGCGGTGACCGTGCTCGCGATCAATCGCGTCGCCGGCACGCGCATGGGCGGGATGTTCGGATAGGCGTTAACGCCGTGATATTCCTGGCGTGCCTTTCCTTGTCGCGACTTCGCGCTTGTGCTAGTGTTCGTCTTCACATGGCGCCGGGCGAACCTGCCTGGAAGTCCGTCGGAGAGCTCGCCTCGATCGGAATGACGATGGTGCTCGCGACGGTGATCGGGCTTGCCGGCGGATACTACGCCGATCGCTGGCTCGGCACGAGCCCGTGGCTCACCCTCATCGGTCTTGGGCTGGGGATTGCGGCGGGATTCGTGAGCCTGTTTCGAGCCGCGAAGGACGCGGAGCGGGATCTGGATGACCCTGAGTGAGCTTCGTCTGCGGGTGACGGCGGAGAGCGCGGTGATCGTCGTCGTGCTCGCCCTCGTCGCCGCGACGCTCGGCGGCGCCCGCGTGGGCCTCGGTGTCCTGGCCGGCGGCGCCCTGGCCGTCGGGAGCTTCTGGCGGCTGGCCGGCGATGCGGTGAGCGCATCGTCCGGGACGACGGCATCCGGTCGCTGGCTGATCGCGAGCGCTCTGCGCTTCGGTGGACTCGCGGCCGTGACGGGCGTGCTTCTCGTGCTCGACTGGGCACACCCCGCCGCGCTCGTCTTCGGTCTCACGATCCTGCCGTTCGATCTCGTGGCCCAGGGGCTGCGCCTGGGCCGCGTTCAGGGCGAGGGCTGATGGAAGCCATCGAGCATCCACCGATCTTCAGCCTGCCCGGAATTCCCGACCACGTCACCTATACGTGGGTCGTGATGATCATCCTGGTCGGGGTCGCCTTTGTGGCATCGCGCCGCATGGAGCTCGTTCCGCGCGGCGCCCAGAACTTCCTCGAGGTGGTCCTCGAGCAGTTCCAGGCGCTGATCGATGACGTGATCGGTCCGGAGGGCCGGCCGTACCTTCCGCTGATCGCGACGCTGGGTCTGTTCATTCTCACCGGGAATCTGCTCAGCCTCATTCCGGGGGTCGCGGGGCCGACGGCGAACCTCAACACGACGGCGGCCTGTGCGCTCATCGTCTTCGTGTCGTACCACGCGATCGGCATCCACAGACAGGGCGCCGTGAACTACCTCAAGCACTTCATGGGCCCGGTGCCACTGCTGGCGCCCCTCATGATTCCCATCGAGCTGATCAGCCACCTGGCCCGGCCGCTGTCGCTCTCGCTCCGGCTCTTCGGCAACATGACGGGCGGCCACATCCTCCTCGCCATCATCTTCTTCCTGATGGGCCTCGACGGTCTCATCGGGTGGGCGCTCTCCGGCAGCAAGGCCGGGGCGATCGTCGGCGGCCTGGGCGGTCTCATCATGGTCGTCTTCACGGTGGGCTTCCTCTATCCATTGAAGATCCTGGTCTCGGTCCTTCAGGCCTTCATCTTCGTGATGCTGACGATGCTCTACATCGCCGGCGCGACCGAAGGGGCCGAGCACCATCACGCGGAACACCACTAGCAGATCACCACGCGGAGAGGAGGAAGGTCGTGTCACGTTCACTGATGCTGGCACTCGTGGCAGTGTTCGCGTTTCCAGGGCTTGCGGCCGCTCAGGCGCCCGCGGCCGCCACCGGTGGATGGGTCGGCCCGTTCGCCGTCATCGCGGCCGGGGTCGGAATGGCGCTCGCCGCCGGGTTGTGCGGACTGGGTCAGGGGCGGGCGGTGGCCGCGGCGGTCGATGCGATGGCTCGGCAGCCGGCCGCGGCTGCGCGCATCCAGACCGCGATGATCATCGGTCTGGCCCTCATCGAGTCCCTCGCGATCTACGTCCTCGTCGTTGCGATGATTCTGCTGTTCGTGCAACCGATCAAGGGGTAGAAGGTCCACCAGCGCGGGCGCCGCGAGGCGCCCGCGTCCCTGACGATGCCCCGCCGTCCCAGCTCCCGGCTCCCGAGGATCCCGGAGATGACCGTGCGTCGGCTCTCCGTGTACACGCGCTGCCTCCTCCAGCTCGAGGAAGACGGCGTGAAGACGGTGTCCTCGCACGACCTGGCCGAGCGCTTCAACCTGAACTCGGCGCAGGTGCGCAAGGACCTGGCGTACTTCGGGGAGTTCGGCGTTCGAGGGATCGGCTACTACGTCGCCGGCCTGAAGGCCGAGCTCCAGCGCATCCTCGGGCTCGATCGGGAGTGGCCGGTCGCGCTGATCGGCTTCGGCAATCTCGGCTCGGCGCTCTTCCATTACAAAGGGCTCGGGCGCCAGGGCTTCCGGATCGCCGTCATCTTCGACGACGATCCTGCGAAGACCAACCGGGAGGCCAACGGGGTCCCGATCTTCGCCACGCGCGACCTGGCGCGGGAGGTCAAGGCGCGCGGCGTGCAGATCGCCATCGTCGCCGTGCCGGCCGAGGCCGCGCAGTCGGTGGCCGATCAGCTCGTCGCGGCCGGGATCAAGGCCGTGCTCAACTTTGCGCCGACGCGGATCCGTCTGCCGCGTGACGTCCGGCTCAAGGACGTCGACCTCTCGATCGAGCTCGAGACCCTCTCGTTCTATCTGGCGAAAGGTTCGCGGTAGGATAGTCGCGGCGGGCTGGGTGCCCGTGCCCGAGTCCAATATGTTGAGTGAGTGGGCCGCCTTCAGCGAGCTGGCGAAAGCCTTCGCCGAGGGACAGGCCTGCCTGCGCGTCGCCGGACTCAACGGGTCCGCCCGAGCGCTGGCCATCGCCGGCCTCGTCCAGACCCAGCCCCGGCCACTCCTCGTCGTCGCCGCCACTCTCCCCGACGCTCACCGCTGGGCCCAGGACCTCAGGTTCTTCGGAGCGCCCGCCGTGGAGTTTCCCGAGCGCGAGCCTCGCTTGTGGCGAGGCGGACGGCAACGCGAGAGTGACGCCGAGCGGGCGGTCGTCTGTCGTCGGTTGCTCGCCGGCGAGTCGCTCGTCGTCGTCACCACGCCGGCGGCCCTCGACGTCACGCTGCCTACGCCGGCGGCGTTTCGCGCGGCGACGCTGCGCTTCACGACCGGCGACAGCCTCGATCGCGAGCTCCTGGTCGAAGCGCTGGACAAGGCCGGCTACGAGCGGACGGAGACCGTCGTCGAGGTCGGCCAGTGGAGCGTGCGCGGCGGCATCGTCGACGTCTTCTCGCCGGCCCAGGCCGCGCCGGCACGGCTCGAGTTCTTCGGTGACGAGATCGAATCGATCAGGCTCTTCGATCCGACGTCACAGCGCTCGCAGGCCACGCTCGACGAGCTGCTCGTGCTTCCGTTGCACGACGAGGGCGTCGACGCGGGCGGGCGCGGCCTCCTCGACTATCTGCCGCCGACGGCCGCCGTGGTCGTCGACTCGCCGAAATTGCTCGACGCCACGGACGCGGAAGCGCCCGAGCGACCACCGCTCGCCCAGCGCATCGCCGGCCGCCAACGGGTGGAGCTGGAGCTGGTCGAGGGCGCCACCGGCCCGGCCGGTCTCACGCTCGACACGCGCTCGGTGACGCAGTACGCGGGGAAGTTCACCCAGCTGGCGGAGGAGATCGCCGGCTGGCGTCGCGAAGGCTTCACGGTGAGGCTGGCGGCGGCCGACGACCGGCAAGCCGAGCACGTCCAGCAGATCCTGCGTGAGCACGGCGTGGAGGCGCTGCGGGCCGCGGCTATCGACGCTCCCGAAGGACTGGCCATCGTCGTCGGCGAATGCTCGTCGGGATTCTCGATCCCCGCGCTCGGCCTGATCCTCCTCACCGAGACCGAGATGTTCGGCGCCCGGCGGCGCACGCTGCGGCGTCCGAAGTACCAGCGGGGCTCGCCCATCAGTGCCTTCACCGACCTCGAGGTCGGCGACCTCGTGGTCCACGAGGACCACGGTATCGGACGGTATCTCGGGCTCAAGACGATGGCGGTGGGTGACCGTGACGGCGACTTCCTGCTCCTCGAGTATGCCGAGAACAACCGTCTCTATCTCCCCGTCGATCGGCTCGACCTGATCTCGAAGTACATGGGCGGCGATGTCACCGCGGCGCGCCTCGACCGGCTGGGCGGCGCGTCCTGGCAGCGGGTGAAGGACTCCGTGCGCGCGGCCCTGCGGGAGATGGCCGAGGAGCTCCTCCGGCTCTACGCCAAGCGCACGGTTGCCGAGGGCCATCGCTTCGCGTCCGACACGCCCTGGCAGCGCGAGTTCGAGGCGGCGTTCCGGTTCGAGGAGACGACCGACCAGCTCCGCGCCATCGAGGACGCCAAGCGCGACATGGAAGGCGAGCGGCCAATGGACCGCCTCGTCGCCGGCGACGTCGGCTATGGCAAGACCGAGGTCGCGCTCCGCGCCGCGTTCAAGGCCGTGGCCGACGGCACCCAGGTCGCGGTGCTGGTCCCCACCACCGTGCTGGCTCAGCAGCACTGGTCGACGTTCGTGGATCGCTTCGGCGCGTTCCCGGCCAAGGTCGAGCTGCTCTCACGCTTCCGCTCGCCGGTCGAGCAGAAGGCCGTGGTCGAGGGACTCCGGCAGGGCACGGTCGACGTCGTCATCGGCACCCATCGCTTGCTTTCCAAGGACGTCGAGTTCAAGAACCTCGGCCTTCTGATCATCGACGAGGAGCATCGCTTCGGCGTCGCGCACAAGGAGCGCCTCAAACAGTTCCGGGCCGCGGTGGACGTGCTCGCGCTCACGGCCACGCCGATCCCCCGGACGCTGTACATGTCGCTCTCCGGTGTGCGTGACATGTCGGTGATCGAGACGCCACCGCTCGATCGGCTACCGGTGGACACCGTGCTCAGGCGTTTCTCGAAAGCCGTGATCAAGGAGGCGGTCGAGCGGGAGCTCCGCCGGGGCGGGCAGGTCTTCTTTGTCCACAACCGGGTCCAGTCGCTCCCGTCGATGGCGCGCCTCGTCCAGGAGCTCGTGCCCGACGCGCGTATCGTCATGGCGCACGGCCAGATGCGCGAGCGTGAGCTGGAAGCGACGATGGTGAAGTTCGTGAGCGGCCAGGCCGACGTGCTGGTATCGACGGCGATCATCGAATCCGGGCTCGACATCCCGGCCTCCAACACGATCATCGTCAACCGGGCCGACCGGTTCGGACTCGCCCAGCTCTACCAGCTGCGGGGCCGGGTCGGGCGCGAGCGCCAGCAGGCGTACTGCTACCTGCTCGTCCCCGCCGACGGGCGGGTCGACGAGCAAGCCCAGCGCCGGTTGCGCGTCCTGCAGGAGCTGACGGAGCTCGGCTCCGGTTTCAAGCTGGCCCTCCGTGACCTCGAGATCCGTGGGGCCGGGAACCTCCTGGGGGCGCAACAGCATGGTCACATCGCGGCCGTGGGCTTCGATCTTTATTCGAAGCTCCTGGCCGAGGCCGTGGCAGAATTGAAGGGCGAACCGGCGGCTGCGACCATCGAGCCGGTGATCAGCGTCAACACTGAAGGATTCTTGCCGGAAGACTATGTCCCCGAGGTCAATCAGCGACTGGCCTTCTACAAGCGTCTGGCCGGTGCCAGCGGCGACGACGCCGTCGCCGATCTCCGCGCCGAGCTGGCCGACCGCTTCGGGCCTCCGCCGCACGAGGTCGAGCAGCTCCTCGACATCGTGCGCATCCGGGGGGCCGCGCGGAACCTCGGGATCGAGCGTATCGAGGCCGGGGCCGGCCGCGCGCTCCTCACGTTCGCCCCGTCCACCAAGGTGGAGCCGGCCACGCTCGTCGGGCTCGTGCAGAAGAGCCGCGGGCGTCTGGCCATGAAGCGTGAGTTCACCCTCGACGCCGTGATCGCTCGCGGAGAGTGGCCGGCGGTGCGGGACGCAGTCCTCGCGCTGCTGGCCGAGATCGCTCGCGGATGAGGGGGCGCTGGCTCGTCGCTGTGCTCGCCCCTGCCCTCGGCGGCTGTTCCATCCTGGCCATGCCGACCATGCCGGACTGGGTACCCTCCTTCGGCAAGAAGACGCCCGAGGCCGCGGTGGCGCGTCCGGCCCCGCCCGAGGCGACACCGGCCCCCGTCGTGATGCGGCCGCGTCCGGCCGAGAGCGAAGACGTCGCCGACCGTGTGGTCGCCGTCGTCAACAACGACGCCATCACGCTCGGAGAGCTGCAGGAGAACATCGCACTCTTCCGTCAGGAAAATCGCGGACGCGTCGGAGCGTCCGACGAGGAGCTGCAGAAGCAGTTCCTCGGCCGGCTGATCGACACGCGGCTGCAGATCCAGGAAGCCGGACGCGAGAAGATCACGATCGACGACGCCGAGCTCAACGAAGAGCTGGCCGACCGGATGAAGCGCTTCGGCGCCAAAACGCCGGAGGAGCTGGAGGCCCTGGTGAAGTCGCAGGGGCTCTCCTATGACACCGTGAAGAAGCGCGTTCGCGACGCGCTGCTCGTCCAGAAGGTGACGCGGCGGAAGGTCTCGCTCCGGGTGTCGGTGACCGAGCAGGAGATCGATCGCTACATCGCAGACAACCGCGAGAAGCTCGAGGCCGGCCTCGGGTACCACGCGCGCCATATCCTCGTCTTGCCCGATGGCACCACGGATGCCGACGTGGAGGCGGCCCGCATTCGCGCCGACGTCATCCGCACCCAGATCGTCGAAGGCGCGGACTTTGCGGAGCTCGCCCGCAAGAATTCGGGAGACGCCAGCGCCAAGGACGGCGGAGATCTCGGCAGCCTGAAACGGGGTGAGCTGGCCCAGGAGATCGAGAGCCGCATTCTGGCCCTGAGCGCGGGCGAGGTCTCGCGGCCGTTCCGGTCGGCGCTGGGCTGGCACGTCTTCCGGTTGGAGTCCAAGGACATGCTCGAAGGGGACGGCCTCCAGCGGGCTCGGCAACAGGTCAAGGACATCCTCTACCGCGAGAAATACGAGGCCCGGCTGGAGGCCTGGATCAAGGAAATGAAGGAGCGCGCCATTATCGAGGTGCGGATGTGAAAAACATTGACAGATTATGACCCGGGTGAGAGCATGAACGTGCTGTTAGCAGTCCAACCCCGCAACGCCCTGCTTGATACACGCGAGCCACTGCGCGAACCACTAACTGACGCGGCAGCAAACGCCGCCCCCGGAGCCGTCTCATGAGCGCCCGCCGAGAACGAGGCCAAGGCAGCAACCCGACCGCCGAGAACGCCGCTCAGTCTTCCGCCGGAGGGATGAACCTCTCCGAGCTGAAAGAAAAGAGCATCCCCGACCTCAACGCCATCGCCCGCGACATGAACGTCCAGAATGTCGGCGGCCTGCGCAAGCAGGAGCTGATCTTCAAGATCCTTCAGTCGCAGGCCGAGAAGGACGGCCTCATCTACGCCGAAGGCGTCCTCGAGGTCCTTCCCGACGGCTTCGGCTTCCTGCGCGCGCCCGATTACAACTACCTGCCCGGCCCTGACGACATCTACGTCTCGCCCTCGCAGATCCGGCGCTTCGACCTGCGCACGGGCGACACGATCTCCGGCCAGGTCCGGCCGCCCAAGGACTCCGAGCGGTACTTCGCGCTGCTCAAGGTGGAGTCGATCAACTTCGAGGCGCCGGAAGCGGCGCGCGACAAGATTCTCTTCGACAACCTCACGCCGCTCTATCCGATGGAGCGGCTGCGCCTGGAGCATACGACGGAAAACCTGACCACGCGGGTCATGGACCTGCTGTGCCCGATCGGCAAGGGCCAGCGCGGAATGATCGTGGCCGCGCCGCGGACCGGCAAGACCATGATGCTGCAGTCCATCGCCCACGCCATTGCCGCCAATCATCCCGAGGTCTACCTCATCGTGCTGCTCATCGACGAGCGCCCGGAGGAAGTGACCGACATGCAGCGGACGGTCAAGGGTGAGGTCATCTCCTCGACCTTCGACGAGCCGCCGCAGCGTCACATCCAGGTCGCGGACATGGCCATCGAGAAGGCCAAGCGGCTCGTGGAGCACAAGCGTGACGTGGTGATCCTGCTCGACTCGCTCACGCGGTTCGCCCGGGCCCACAACGCCATCATCCCGTCGTCGGGCAAGGTGCTCTCGGGCGGCCTCGACGCCAACGCGCTGCAGCGCCCCCGCCGGTTCTTCGCGACGGCCCGTAATATCGAGGAGGGCGGCTCGCTGACGATCATGGCGACGGCGATCGTGGACACGGGCAGCCGGATGGACGACGTGATCTTCGAGGAGTTCAAGGGCACCGGCAACATGGAGGTCCACCTCGATCGTCGCTTGATGGACAAGCGCATCTTCCCCACGATCAACATCGAGCAGTCGGGCACCCGCAAGGAAGAGCTGCTCCTCGAGAAGGACGAGCTCCAGAAGGTGTGGCTGCTCCGTAAGGCCTTGTCCCAGCTCAATCCCGTCGAGGCGATGGAGCTCCTGCTCGACAAGCTCAAGCTCACGAAGACGAACAAAGAGTTCCTGGCCTCGATGCATTCGATGGGTTAGCCCTCCGGCGTCCCGCCGGTGGCGCGAAACTCCCTGAAATCCGGGGAGTTTTTGCGTTTTTGTGGCCGCCCTGGTATTCTCAGGACTTCGCGAGGGAGGTGGGCCGTGAAGGCTGGCATTCATCCGGAGTACATCGATACGAAGATCACCTGCGCTTGCGGCGAGGTCATCCAGACCCGCTCGACGAAGCCGGACATCCGGGTGGAAGTCTGCTCGAAGTGCCATCCGTTCTACACCGGCAAGCAGAAGTTCATGGATACCGCGGGCCGCGTCGAGCGGTTCCAGCGGAAGTACAAGCGCCAGACGACCCCGGCCAGCTGAGCTGCCGGCCGGGCGGGACGCTCGCCGGGTGATCCACGATGCTGTTTGACAAGCTGCGGCAGATCGAGGAGCGCTCGGAGGAGTTGGAGCGCACGCTCGCCGACCCCAAGATCTACGGGCAGCCGGCGGAGTTTGCGCGCCTCCGTAAAGAGCATGCCGACAGCGTCGAGATCGTCGAGCGCTTCCGTGAGTACCGTGAGGTCCTGCGCCGCCTCGGCGAGGCTCAACATCTCCTGACCGACGGCGGCGACCGCGAGCTGGCCGAGCTGGCCCAGCTCGAGATCGACGAGCTCTCCGTTCGCCAGACCGCACTGGAGAGCGACCTCAAGCGGCTACTGCTGCCGCGCGATCCCAACGACGACAAGAACGTCTTCGTCGAAATCCGCGCGGGCGCCGGCGGCGACGAGGCCGGCCTCTTCGCCGCCGACCTGATACGGATGTACACGAAGTACGCCGAGCGCCAGCGCTGGAAGTTCGAGATCATGGACGCCAGTACCACCGGCGTCGGCGGCTACAAGGAAGTCATCCTCTTCATCCAGGGCAAAGGGGCGTGGAGCCGTCTGAAGTTCGAGCGCGGCGTCCATCGTGTTCAGCGCGTGCCCGCGACCGAGTCCGCCGGCCGGATCCACACCTCCACCGTCACGGTGGCCGTGCTGCCCGAGGCCGAGGACGTGGACGTCAAGGTCGACGAGAAGGACATCCGCGTGGATGTTTATCGCTCCTCCGGTCCGGGCGGCCAGGGCGTGAACACGACCGACTCGGCGGTGCGCCTGACGCACATTCCCACTGGCCTCGTGGTGACATGCCAGGACGAGCGCTCGCAGCTGAAGAACCGCGCGAAGGCCTTGCGTGTCCTCAAAGCCCGCCTGCTGGAGCGTGCCCAGGAGGAGCAGCAGGCCGCGATCGCCGCCGACCGGCGCAGCCAGGTCGGCACCGGTGAGCGGAGCGAGCGGATACGCACCTACAACTTCGCCCAGAACCGTGTCACCGACCATCGGATCGGTCTCACTTTGCATCGGCTGCCCGAGGTTCTCGAGGGGGACATCGACGAGCTGATCGAGGCCCTCGCCGCCGCCGAGGAGGCCGAGCGCCTGGAGCGGGTCGCCCAGTGAGCGCCGTGACGACAGCGTCCACCCGCGCCGCCATCGAGGCGGCCACGGTCCGGCTCCGGGATGCCGGTGTGGAAGCCGCGCGCGTGGACGCCGAATGGCTGATGGCCGGTCTCCTTGGCGTCGGGCGCGCCGTGCTCGCCGCGAATCTCGACCACGAGCTGACGCCGACGCTGGCTGCCCGCTACGACGCCGCGGTGACGCGGCGAGAGCGGCGCGAGCCGCTCCAGCACGTTCTCGGCTGGGAGGAGTTTTGCGGGCTGCGTTTCACGGTGACGGCTGACGTGCTCGTGCCACGGCCCGAGACCGAGACGCTCGTGGAGTGGGCGCTCTCGCTGCTACCACCACCCGGCGGCATCAGGCGACTGGCCATCGACGTCGGGACGGGGTCGGGATGTATCGCGTGCGCGCTGGCCGCGGCCCGCCCGGATCTCGAGGTGGTCGCCGTGGACGCCTCACCCGCCGCCGTGCAGATCGCCCGCCGCAACGTGTCGGCGCTCGAGCTCGGCGGCCGCGTGACGGTGAGGGAAGGCGACCTGCTCTCCGGCCTCGGCCGCTTGCGCGCCGATATGGTCGTGGCGAACCCGCCGTACCTGCCGGCGGCGGCGCTGGCCGGCCTGGCCCCCGAAGTGGCTGCCCACGACCCACTGGTTGCCCTCGACGGCGGTGCCGACGGGCTGAGCGTGATCCGCCGGCTCATCGCCGAGACGCCGGGCTGGCTCACGGCCGGCGGCGCGCTCGTCCTCGAGACGGCCGGTGGTGACCAGGTTCCGGAGAGCGCCGCGCTGATGCGCGCGGCGGGGTTTTCGAACATTGCGACGCGGCGTGATTTGGTCGGGGTCGAACGATTCATTGCGGGATTTTTGCCGTCGACCGAAGACGGCGGAGGGTGAGCTATGCCGGCACGACTCGAGATCGAGGGCGGTATTCCACTGAAGGGCACCGTCAAGGTGAGCGCGGCGAAAAACGCTGCGCTGCCGGCGCTGGCGGCCGCGCTCCTGACGGCCGAGCCGCTCGTCTTTCCCAACCTCCCCGACTTGCAGGACGTGCGCACGATGATCCGGTTGCTCCAAACGCTGGGAGCGACGATCGACCGCGACGGCGCCCGCGTCACCGTCCGCGTGGCGCGGGTGATGAAGGACGAGGCAGCGTACGAGCTGGTCTCGACCATGCGCGCCTCTGTCCTCGTGCTCGGTCCGCTCGTCGCCCGCCACGGCTCGGCACGCGTCGCGTTGCCCGGTGGCTGCGCGATCGGAGTACGCCCCATCGATCAGCACCTCAAAGGCCTGGCCAGGCTCGGCGCGGAGATCGCGATCGAGAACGGGTACGTCGTCGCCCGCGCGAGCCGGCTGCGGGGCGCGTCGATCGCTCCCGACATGGTGACCGTGACCGGCACCGAAAACCTCATGATGGCGGCCGCGTTGGCTCAGGGCACGACGATCATCGAGAACGCCGCCCGCGAGCCCGAAGTCTCGGATCTCGCCGCGCTCCTCAACGCGATGGGAGCCCGCATCAGCGGCGCCGGCACGGCGCGCATCGAGATCGAGGGCGTGCCGACCCTCGGAGGCGCCACTCACCGCATCGTGCCCGACCGGATCGAAGCCGGCACGCTGATCGTCGCCGGGGCCATCACCCGCGGAGACGTGACGGTGAGCGATCTCGTGCCCGAGCATCTCGAGGCCGTGCTGGCGAAGCTCGACGAGTGCGGCGTGGCCATCGAGGTCGGGCCGACGTGGGTGAGGGTGCGCGGGCCCGAACGGCCGCGGCCGGCCGACGTCGTCACGAGCCCGTTTCCGGGGTTCGCGACCGACATGCAGGCTCAGCTCATGACGCTGCTCGCGCTCGCCGACGGCTCGTCGCGGGTGACCGAGACGATCTTCGAGAACCGCTTCATGCACGCGGCCGAGCTCGTGCGGCTGGGCGCCAGGATCGAGACGGAGGGCTCGACGGCGATCATCCGAGGCGTGCCGTACTACCAGGGAGCCCAGGTGATGGCATCGGACCTCCGTGCCTCCGCGGCGCTGGTCCTCGCCGGGTTGGCGGCGCGCGGTCGGACCGAGGTGGCCCGCGTCTATCACCTCGACCGAGGGTACGAGCGGATGGAAACCAAGCTGGCCGGCCTCGGCGCGCGCATCGACCGGCGAACATGAGCGAGCGGCTCACGCTGGCGCTCCCCAAGGGCCGTCTCCTCGACGGCGCGCTGGGCCTCCTGCGCGACATCGGCGTGGATGGTATCGATGCTGACTCCCGGCGGCTGATTTTCACCGACCCGGCGCGCGGGCTCCGCTTGCTGTTCCTCAAGCCGGCCGACGTTCCCGCCTACGTGACGTATGGCGCCGCCGACCTCGGGATCGTCGGCAAGGACATCCTGCTCGAGCAGGAGCCGGACGTCTACGAACCGCTCGATCTCGGCTTCGGATTCTGCCGGCTCGTCGTCGCGGAGCCGCGCGAGTTGTGGCAACGCGACGATCCCGCCAAGTGGTCGTGGGTCCGCGTCGCCACGAAGTACGCACGGATGACGGAACGGTACTTCTCGGAGCGCGGCATCCAGGTGGAGATCGTGCGTTTGGACGGGTCGATCGAGCTGGCGCCGCTGGTTGGGCTGGCCGAGCGCATCGTCGACCTCGTCCAGACCGGGGAGACGCTGCGGGCCAACGGGCTCGTGGAGGTCGCGGAGATCGCGCGCTCGACGGCGCGGTTGATCGTCAACCGCGCCTCCATGAAGACCGAGTACTCCGCCGTGACCCAGTTGATCGATGATTTGGGGAAACGAACGCAGCCACCAGCGCCTCGAACAGGCCACCCGCGGATCGAGCCGGCCTCGCGGCGCCCGCTCCAATGAAGCCCGGCGCGCCTCGAACAGGCCACCCGCGGATCGAGCCGGCCTCGCGGCGCCCGCTTCAATGAAGCCCGGCGCGCCTCGAACAGGCCACCCGCGGATCGAGCCGGCCTCGCGGCGCCCGCTCCAATGAAGCCCGGCGCGCCTCGAACAGGCCACCCGCGAAACAAGCCGATCTCGCGGACCTCGGTCCAATGATCCGGACGCTGGACGCGCGGAAGATCGGCGCCGACGAAGTCGTCAGGCAGCTGGCCCGGCCGCCGGCCGCCGTCGATCCTTCGATCCAGCGCGCCGTAGACGAGATCCTCGCCGACGTGCGGACACGCGGCGATGCCGCGGTCCTCGAGTTCACGCGGCGCTTCGACGGCCATGCCATGCCGTCCGTGGCGGCGCTGTCGATCGCGCCGGCCGAGTTCGAGGCCGCCGAGCGCGCGCTGGCCGTCGACGTGAGAGCCGCCCTCGCCTACGCCGCCGAGCGCATCGAGCGCTATCACGCGGCCGCGCTGCCGAAGTCGTGGAGGATCACCGACGAGCACGGCTCCGTGCTCGGCCAGGAAATCCGCCCGCTCGACCGCGTCGGTGTCTACATCCCGGGCGGGCGAGCGGCCTATCCCTCCACCGTGCTCATGACTGCGGTGCCGGCCCGGGTCGCCGGCGTGCGTGACGTCGTCCTCGTCACGCCGCCCGGGCGTGACAGCCGCGTCGATCCCACGGTGCTCGCCGCCGCCCACATGGCCGGCGTGACCGAAGGCTGGAGGATCGGGGGCGCGCAGGCCATCGGGGCCCTCGCCTATGGAACGGCCACCATCCGCCGTGTCGACAAGATCGTCGGCCCCGGCAACCTGTACGTCGCGCTCGCCAAGAGCCGCGTGTTCGGCGAAGTCGGCATCGACATGGTGGCGGGGCCGAGTGAGGTCGTCGTCGTCGCTGATGCGATGGCCGATCCCGTGTGGATCGCGGCCGATCTTCTGGCTCAGGCCGAGCACGATCCGATGGCGCGTGCCGTCCTCATCACGGACGACCCGCAACTTTCGGGGCGGGTTCAGGCCGCGCTGGCCGAGCAGCTCGAGCGTCTGCCCCGCCGCGCCATCGCCGCTGAATCGCTGGCGACGAATGGCGCCCTCGTGTGTGTCCACTCGCTCGATGAGGCCGCCGACCTGGCGAATCGTCTCGCGCCCGAGCATCTCGAGCTGCTGGTCCGCGTTCCTCAAGCGCTGCTCGGTCGCATCCGCCACGCCGGCGCCGTGTTCGTCGGCGGGCAGACGCCGGAGGTCGTCGGCGATTACGTTGCCGGGCCGAGCCACGTGCTGCCGACGGCGGGGACCGCACGGTTCTCCTCGCCGCTGGGTACCGAGGACTTCGTCACGCGGACGAGCGTCATCGAGTACGCCGCCGGGGGACTCCAGGCGGCGCTGCCGCACCTGCGCGCCTTGACGCGGACCGAAGGCCTCGCCGGGCATGGAACGGCGGCGGAGGTGCGGGTCAACCCGAAGGGCGGAGGGGAAGGGCCATGAGCAGCCAGGGCGAAGGCCGCCAGGGGCGCATCGAGCGCAAGACGAAGGAGACGGAAGTCGGGCTCCAGCTCAACCTCGACGGCACGGGCGCGGTCAAGGTCCGCACGCCCATTCCGTTCTTCAGTCACATGCTGGAAGCCTGGGCCAAGCACGGCCTCATGGATCTGAGCGTGGAGGCGAGCGGCGACGTCGAGGTGGACATCCACCACACCGTCGAGGACGTCGGCATCGTGCTGGGGCAGGCGCTGCGTCAGGCGCTCGGCGACAAGCGCGGCATCGTGCGCTATGGCACGGCGTTCGTGCCGATGGACGAGGCGCTCGTGCAAGCCGCCGTCGACATCTCGGGCCGGCCCTTCCTCGTCTTCAACGTGCCGGTGGCCCGAACGCGCGTATCGAACTTCGATCTCGACATGCTGCAGGAATTCTTTCGCGCCTTCGCCTTCAACGCCGAGATCACGCTGCACGTGACGATGCACTACGGCCACAACCTCCATCACATCACCGAGGCCGTCTTCAAGGCGGTGGGGCGCGCGCTGGCCGAGGCGACCCGGCTCAATCCACGGATCGCCGGCATTCTTCCCTCGACGAAAGGGGCGTTGTGATCGCCATCATCGATTACGGTCGAGGCAATCTCGGCTCGGTCGAGAAGGCCTTCGAACGTGTCGGCATGGACGCCGTCGTGACCCAGGACGCGACGGCGGTGGACGGCGCCGATGCCGTGGTCCTTCCCGGCGACGGCGCGTTTCACGACGCCATGTCCAATCTCGACCGCCTGGGACTGACACCGTCGCTGCGCCGCGCGCTCGACGGCAGCCGCCCGTTTCTGGGCATCTGTCTCGGCTACCAGCTGCTCTTCTCGCGCAGCGAGGAGTTCGGCGAGGGCCGGGGCCTCGACGTCCTGTCCGGTGTCGTGCGCCGGTTCCCGGCCGGACGCAAGGTCCCGCACATGGGCTGGAATCAGGTCGAGCACGGCGGGCGGCTGCGCCTGTTCGAGGGGATTCCGGACGGCGCCCACTTCTACTTCGTCCACTCCTATTACCCGGCGATGGCGGTCAACGGCGTCGCCGCGGCGTGGTGCGACTACGGGGTGCGCTTTGCCGCCGCCATCGAGCGCGGCGTGATCTTCGCGACGCAGTTTCATCCCGAAAAGAGCCAGCGCTGGGGGCTTCGTCTTCTCGAGAACTTTGCCGCGCTCGTGCGGGCGGCGACAGCGACGCGCGCGTGACCATCATCCCGGCCGTCGACATCAAGGACGGCCGCTGCGTCCGCCTGCGCGAGGGCCGCGCCGACCAGACCACGGTGTTCTCCGACGATCCGGTGGCCATGGCCACGCGCTGGGCCGGGCTCGGCGCCGAGCGTCTGCACGTGGTCGATCTCGACGGCGCCTTCGGCGCCGCTCGTCAGACCGCGCTCGTCGCCGCCGTGGTGGCCGCCGTGGCGCCGGTGCCGGTCGAGGTCGGTGGTGGATTGCGCGATCTGGCCGCCGTCGAGGCCACGATCAAGGCCGGCGCGCGATGGGCGGTGGTCGGCACGCGGGCGGCATTGGACGCCCGCTTCCTCGGCGACGTGTGCCGAGCGTTTCCGGGCCGGATCATCGTCGCCGTGGATGCTCGAGGCGAACGCGTCGCCGTGAAGGGGTGGACGGAAGTCGTCGACACCACGGCGGCCGAACTGGGGATGCGCGCGCGCGACGCGGGCGCCGCGGCGCTGCTGTACACGGACATCACGCGCGATGGAACAGAGCATGGACCGAACGTCGAGCACACCGAAGCCCTTGCGCGTGCGGTCGAGATGCCGGTCCTGGCCTCCGGTGGCGTCGCCCAGCTCGACGACTTGCGGCGGTTGGCGGCGATTGCCGGCGTGATCGGCACCGTCGTCGGTCGCGCTCTGTATACGGGCGCCATCGATCTTCGCCAGGCGCTGACGGCTCTCGCATGCTGACCAAGCGCATCATCCCGTGTCTCGACGTCAAGGACGGCCGTGTCGTGAAGGGCGTGCGCTTCGTCGATCTGCGCGACGCCGGTGATCCCGTGGCGGCCGCCGAGGCCTACGACGCCCAGGGCGCCGACGAACTGGTCTTCCTCGACATCACGGCCTCCCACGAGAACCGGAAGATCATGCTCGACGTCGTGGCCCGGACGGCCGAAGGGATCTACATGCCGCTCACGGTGGGCGGGGGCATCCGGGGCATCGAGGACGTCCGCACGCTTCTCCGGGCCGGGGCCGACAAGGTCTCGCTCAACACGTCGGCGCTCGCGCGACCCGAGCTCATCCGCGAGGCCGCCGAACGGTTCGGCAGTCAGTGCATCGTGGTGGCCATCGACGCGCGTGGCAGTGCGAGCCGAGGCCGTCCGGCGGACGAGGCGAGCGGTGAAATGGTTCGGAGATGGGAAGTCTATACTCACGGCGGTCGCCGACCAGCCGGGCGCGACGCGGTGGAGTGGGCGTGCGAGGCGGCGCGGCTCGGAGCCGGCGAGATACTCCTGACCAGCATGGACCGCGACGGCACCAAGGACGGCTACGATCTCGAGCTGACGCGGGCCGTCTCGACTGCGGTGTCCATTCCCGTCATCGCCTCCGGTGGCGCCGGCGCGCTCGAGCATCTCTGGGAGGGGCTTGTCGATGGATCGGCCGACGCCGTCCTCGCCGCTTCCATCTTCCATTTCGGGCTCCACACGATCGCGGAAGCGAAAGCCTACCTACGCGAACGTGGGGTCGAGGTGCGAGTCGAGCCATGACGACCGACGGCCTCGAGTTCGACGAGCGCGGCCTGATCCCGGCCGTGGTCCAGGAGGGGGACACCGGCGAGGTACTGATGGTCGCCTGGATGGACCGGGAAGCGCTCGAGGCGACGCTCCGGACGGGTCTGACGCACTTCTGGTCGCGGTCGCGCGAGCGGCTGTGGCAGAAGGGCGAGACGTCAGGTCACGTCCAGCACGTGCAGGGCGTCTACGTCGACTGTGACGCCGACGTGCTACTCGTGCAGGTTCACCAGGACGGCGTGGCCTGTCACACGGGCAACCGGACCTGCTTTTTCACGGCGATCAAGGCCGGCACGGCCGGCGCGACGATGATCGAGCGCCTCGAGCGCATCGTGGCCAGCCGCAAGGCCGCAGCCCCTGCCGGCTCCTACGTGGCCGGGCTGCTCGCGCGCGGCGAGCCGGCGATCGCCCGCAAGATCGGTGAAGAGGCGAGCGAAGTCATCACCGCCGCGCTCGGCGGCGAAGGCGATCGCCGGGTGGTGGAGGAGGTCGCCGATCTCTGGTTCCACACGATCGTACTGCTCGGGGCGCGCGGCATCGCCGTCCACGACGTGCTCGAGGAGCTGGCCCGGCGACACCAGGCGCGTACGACGCCAGGCCCGTGATCCCGTGCGGCAAGGGCGCCTGCCCTTCCTGACGGTGGTTGCGGCGGCGCTCCTCGCGGGTTGCGCGACCCATCGCCTCGACACCGGCGTGTTCCACTCGGCCAAGGGCTATCGCGTGACGGTGCCCGGTCCCGGGTGGACCATGGTCTTGGACGCTCGCGGCGACCTCGAGCTGCGTGATGCCAGCGACCGCGCGGGTATCCTCGTCCACGCCGACTGTGACGCCCGCCGGGCGCGCCGGCCTCTGGTGTTCCTGGAGCGCCGGCTGCTGCTTGGACTGACGCAGCGGAGGACCGTCGAGCAGGGTGAGGCGACCGTCAATGGCCACCGGGCCGCCCACAGCGTGCTAGAGGCGGCCAATGGCAGTACCGGCTCGCGGATGAAGATCGAGACGTTCGTCGTGACCGACGGGCGCTGCGTGTACGACCTGATCTACGCCGCCGAGCCCTCGGTCTTCGCGGCCGGCCGCGCCGATTTCGAGCGCCTCGTGCAGTCGTTCGCCACGGAGTGATGGATGGAGGCGTACCTGCGACGCACGGTGCTGTGGTATGGCGGCCTGAGTATCCTCGCCGCCCGCGTGCTCAGGAATCTGGCCCTTCCGCCCGCCTATCTGCAGCACGTGGTCCACGAGATCGAGGTGATGGGCGTGCGCTCGCTCGGCGTGGCCCTCACCGCCGCTGTCTTCACCGGCATGGTGTTCGCGCTGCAGAGCGCCATCAACATGGCGCGGTTCGGAGCGGAGGCGTACGTCGGGCCCGTGAGCGCCCTGGCGATTCTCCGCGAGCTGGGGCCGGTGCTCACCGCCATCCTCGTCGGCGGCAAGGTCGCTTCCGGCATCACCGCCGAGCTCGGCTCCATGAAGGTCACCGAGCAGATCGACGCCCTCCGGACGCTCGGCGTGAACTACGTCAAACGGCTGATCGTGCCCCGGCTCCTGGCCGCGATCGTGGTGTTTCCGCTCCTGACCGTGCTGGCCGATGCGGTCGGCGTGCTCGGCGGCATGATCATCATGCATCTCGAGCGCGGCGCGGACATGTACACCTACTGGAACGTGACGACCTACTGGGTGGTGCCGCGCGACTTTCTCATGGGCGTGGGCAAGAGCTTCTTCTTCGGGGGCATCGTCACGCTGATCGGCTGCTACAACGGCCTCAGCGTCGAGGGAGGCACGGAAGGGCTGGGGCGGGCGACGACGGCCACGGTCGTTCACGTCACGATGGGTGTGATCGTGTCCGACTTCTTCCTCACCAAGCTGTTTCTCATCTTCTTCTGGGGCCAGTAGTGGCCGTGCGGGGCCGTGCGAGGTGAGCCGCGTCGGGCGGCGAGCCGAGCGGTGAAATGGTTCGAGTGGCCGTGCGAGGTGAGCCGCGTCGGGTGAGCCGCGTCGGGCGGCGAGCCGAGCGGTGAAATGGTTCGAGTGGCCGTG
Organism: Candidatus Rokubacteria bacterium 13_1_40CM_68_15; assembly: GCA_001917585.1. Classification (GTDB taxonomy): domain Bacteria; phylum Methylomirabilota; class Methylomirabilia; order Rokubacteriales; family CSP1-6; genus 40CM-68-15. The sequence goes on along the minus strand of MNEG01000102.1, from coordinate 7,815 downwards.
CGAGGTGAGCCGCGTCGGGCGGCGAGCCGAGCGGTGAAATGGTTCGAAATGGTACTGGGAGCCGAGCGACCCGAGCGGGCTGGGCCGGCGGGATGAAAATCGAATGACGGCGATCGTCGAGGTCAACGACGTCTGGAAGCGCTTCGACAGCGTGGAGGTCCTCCGTGGCCTGTCCTTCGAAGCCTTCAAGGGCGAGACGCTCGTGGTCATGGGCGGGAGCGGCTCAGGGAAGACCGTGCTCCTGCGGCACATTGCCGGTCTCATCCAACCGGATCAGGGCCAGGTCAAGGTCTTCGGCCAGAACATCGAGGCGTTGAGCGAGGAGGAGCTCCTACCAATCCGACGCCGCATGGGGTTCGTGTTCCAGGGGGCCGCGCTCTTCGACTCCCTCACGATCTACGAGAACGTCGCGTATCCGCTGCGCGAGCACACGCGCCTGTCCGAGGACGAAATCCGAGCGCGCGTGGTGGAGGCGCTGGCTCGCGTCGGACTCACGAAGGACGTGCTGCCGCTCCTGCCATCCGAGCTCTCGGGTGGCATGCGCAAACGCGTGGGCATCGCGCGGGCACTCATGCTCGAGCCCGAGATGATGCTCTACGACGAGCCGACGGCGGGCCTCGACCCGACAAACGCTCACCTCGTCTCCGATCTCATCTCGGAAGTCCAGGCACGGGTATGCGACACTTCCATCGTGGTCACGCACGATCTCGAGCTGGCGCGAGCCGTGGCGACCCGCGTGGCCGTCCTCATCGACGGCCGGTTCGCGGCACTCGGGTCACGCGACGCCGTGCTCGAGAGCGACGAGCCGGCCGTCCGCGCGTTCCTGACGGGCGAGGCAACGTCACACCGTGTCTGACCGTGGCCGACTCGCGACGCAATTCCGCGTGGGCCTGTTCGTCATCATCGCGCTCGCCACATTCCTGGGGATGATCTATGCCCTCGGCGCGCGCGCGCGTCTCTTCGAGTCGCGCTACACGATCCACGCGGACTTCACGGAGGTGGGCGGCCTCGCCGAAGGCGCCACGGTCCGCCTGGCCGGCGTGCAGATCGGCCGGGTCTCGGGTGTAGAGTTACCCCCCCAGCCCGGCGGCAAGGTTCGGGTGAATCTGAACATCTCGCGGGAGTACGCCGATCGCATCCGCCAGAATTCTGTCGCCCGCATCGAGACCCAGGGGTTGCTCGGCGACAAGATCGTCGAGATCACCGTTGGCACCCCCGACGCGCCGGTCGTCCCCCCGGACGGCGTCATCGCCGCCCGGGATCCTGTCGACCTCGGCCAGGTGCTGACGCAAGGGACCGAGACCGTGAAGAACGTGGCCGCCCTGACCGAGAATCTCGGAAAGATCGCGAAGTCGTTCAACGAATCGAAGATCATGGACGATATCTCCGCGTCCACCGGCTCGGCCCGTCGGGCGACCGAGCAGCTCGAGCGGATCGTGACCGAGGCCCGGACAGGCCGCGGCTGGGCCCACGCGCTGCTCTACGAGGAACCGGTGGCATTGCGGAAACTCAACGATGTGATCACGACCACGCAGAAGGTGCTCGACCGGGTCGAGCAGGGCGAGGGCGCCGTCGGGGTGCTCGCGTCGCCGCGCTCCACCGAGGCGGCCCGGAAGCTGGTGACGGCGATGGAGCGCATCGGGCGCGCGGCGGAAACGCCGAATGCCGAAGACGGCCTCTTGCCCGGGCTTCTCTTCGATCCGAAGTACAAGCAGGTGCTCGAGGACCTTCGTGTCGTCAGCCATAATCTGCGGGAGGTCTCGGATCGCGTCCTGGGCGGGCGAGGGACCCTCGGCAGCCTCGTGAAGGACGAGTCGAGCGACGGCGGTCTTCGCGCTGCGGTGGACGACCTCCGGGTGGCCGTGGCCAACCTGAAGGAGATCACGACGAAGATCAATGACGGCGAGGGAACCCTCGGCGCCCTCATCGCCGATCCCACCCTGTACGAGCGGCTGGTCGCCATCCTCGACGGTGCCCAGCGCAGCACCATCTTGAAGTTCTTCCTCCGGCGGCTCGGCGAGCAGAAGGACAAGGGCAAGGACGAGCCGGCCGCCTCGCCGGAGAAGCGGTGATGGCCCACGAGCGAAGCATCTACCGCTGCCAGCAGTGCGGCTTTGCGAGCCCGAAGCCGGGCACCTGCCCGGACTGCAAGCGCATGACCGGAGAACTGATGGCGCTGGTGGAAGAGCGCGCAGCGCCCACTCCCGGTCGCCGTCGGACCGGCCTGTCGCACAGCCGGCCGCGCCCGCTCGGTGACATCACGATGGAGCACACGGACCGGCTCCGGACCGGCATCGGCGAGCTCGACCGCGTGCTCGGCGGTGGCGTCGTGCCTGGCTCCCTCGTCCTCATCGGGGGCGATCCGGGGATCGGCAAGAGCACGTTGCTCATTCAGGCTGCTCGCGCGCTGGCCACGGCGGCGCCGCCAGTGCTCTACGTGTCGGCGGAGGAGTCGGCCGCCCAGGTGAAGCTGCGGGCTGACCGCCTCGGCATCACGAGCGACGGACTACTCTTGTGGACGGAGACGGATCTCGGTGCGGTGGAGGCCGAGCTCGACACCGTGAAGCCGCAGATCCTGGTCATCGACTCGATCCAGACCGTCTTCCTGCCCGCGCTCGAGTCGGCGCCGGGCAGCGTGGCCCAGGTTCGGGAGTGCGGGGGACGCCTCATGACAATCGCCAAGGGACGAGGGATCGCGACGTTCCTCGTCGGGCACGTTACCAAGGAGGGTGCGCTGGCCGGGCCGCGCGTCCTCGAGCACCTGGTCGACACCGTGCTTTACTTCGAGGGTGAGCAGCACCATGCCTATCGCGTGTTGCGCGCCGTGAAGAACCGCTTCGGCTCGACCAACGAGATCGGCGTCTTCCAGATGGCCGAGCGCGGCCTGCTCGAGGTCAAGAACCCCTCGGGCTTCTTCCTGGCCGAGCGCCCCCGGGACGTCCCCGGCTCGGTCATCGTCGCCGGTCTCGAAGGCACGCGTCCGCTGCTGCTCGAGCTGCAAGCACTGGTTGCGCCCGCGTCGTTCGGTACGCCACGCCGTACGGTGCTCGGTGCCGACTACAATCGCGTCTGCCTGCTCCTCGCCGTCCTCGAGAAGCGTGCGGGTGTGCCACTGGCCAGTCAGGACGTCTTCGTCAACGTCGCCGGCGGCGGTCGGGTCACGGAGCCAGCGGCCGATCTCGCCGTCCTCGTAGCGGCGGCGTCGAGCTACATGGACCGGCCGGTGCGTGGCGAGGTCGTGGTCCTCGGCGAGGTGGGTCTCACCGGTGAGGTGCGCGCCGTCACCGGACTCGAGGCTCGCCTGCGTGAGGCGGCGCAGCTCGGCTTCACGCAGGCGGTCGTGCCGAAGAGCAACCTGCTGGAGGCGCCCCGCTTGCCCGTCGAGGTGCATGGCGTGGCGACGGTCCACGATGCGCTGGACGCGCTGCTCTCATGAAACTTCCCACTGTCCTCCTCGTTCGCGCCATGGTCGTCGCGCTCTCAGCGTGGGCAGGCGTCGAGCTGGCGCCCGCCCTCCAGGTGCCCATCACCGCCGGGGCCGTCGGCGGCGCCATACTCGGCGGTGTCGCAGTCTGGCTGGAGACCCGGGCCGTCGGCGTGCCGGTTGAGCGACTCTTTTGGGGCACCGTCGGCGGATTCTTCGGGATCATCGCCGGCCTTGCCATCGGTACCGCCGTCGCGTCGCTCGTGCCCAACGCCGGCATGGCCGGCGTCGGGTTGCCTGCGCTGCTCGGCGCCTATCTCGGCGCTGCCACGGCACTGCGCCGGCGGGCCGATCTCGAGCCGGTGTCGGCCGTCCTCTTCCCGGGCGGACGGCGGGGGGAGCTCTCGAAGGTGCTCGACACATCGGTGATCATCGATGGACGCATCACCGACGTCTGCGAGGCCGGCTTCATCGATGGGACGCTGATCGTGCCGCAGTTCGTGCTGGGCGAGCTGCAGCAGATCGCCGACTCCCCGGATACGCTGCGACGCAACCGGGGCAAGCGCGGATTCGACGTGCTGCAGCGGTTGCAGCGGAGCCGTAAGGTCAAGGTCGAGATCACCGATGCCGACTTTCCGCACGTGCGCGAGGTCGACCGCAAACTCATCGAGCTCGGCAAGACGCTGGGCGCCAAGGTGCTGACGAACGATTACAACCTCAACAAGATGGCCGAGCTCAGCGGCGTACCCGTGCTCAACATCAACGAGCTGGCCAACGCGCTGAAGCCGGTCGTCCTGCCCGGCGAGGCGATGCGTGTACAGGTCGTGCGTGAGGGAAAGGAAGCCGGGCAGGGCGTCGCCTACCTCGACGACGGCACGATGGTCGTCGTCGACCATGGCCGGCGCTATCTCGGCCAGGCCGCCGACGTCGTCGTCACCAGCGTGCTCCAGACGACCGCCGGGCGCATGATCTTCACGCGCCTGCGCGACGAAGATGGCTCGGGACCGCGCGGTGCGTGACGTGGCGGTGGTCATCCCGGCCGGCGGCGTCGGCGCGCGCCTGAGCCGGCGAACCCCGAAGCAGTTCATGGATCTCGGCGGCACGCCCATCCTCGTGGCCACGGTCCGGCACTTCGCTCGGCATCCCCGGGTCAACGGCGTCGTCGTGGCCGCGCCGGCGTCTCACGTCGAACGGACGCGGCGAATCCTGGGTCGGGTGCGCGGGGTTCCGGTGACCGTGGTGGTCGGCGGAGGGACGCGCCAGGAATCGGTGAGCCGTGGTCTCGCCGCCGTGTCCGCCGACACTGCGCTGGTCGTCGTGCACGACGCCGTGCGGCCGTTCATCACGCCCGCGCTGATCGATGCCGTCCTCGTCGCCGCGCGCACCACCGGCGCCGCCATCAGCGCGCTGCCGATTGCCGAAACCGTGAAGCGCGTGAGCGGCGGACTGGTCGCAGGCACGCTCGACCGGTCGGAGCTCGTCGCGGTGCAGACGCCGCAGGCCTTTCGCGCCGATCTCCTGCGCGAGGCGCACGACAAGGCCCGTCGGGACGGTTTCACCGGGACGGACGACGCGATGCTCGTCGAGCGCCTCGGCCAGAACGTACGCGTGGTCGCCGGCCTCGCCGAGAACGTGAAGATCACGACACCGGTGGATCTCCGGCGCGCGCGGGCTCGCGCCAGGTCGTGACGCGCGTCGGCCTCGGCTTCGACCTTCATCCTCTGCGACGCGGTCGACCTCTCGTTCTGGGTGGCGTGACGCTCGAGTCCGAAGTCGGTCTCGACGGCCACTCCGACGCCGACGTCCTTTCTCACGCCGTGGGCGAGGCGCTCCTGGGCGCCCTCGCCATGGGCGATCTCGGACGGCACTTTCCCGATACCGACCCACGCTATCGAGGCACCTCGAGCCTGATGCTGCTCGAAAAGGTGATGGACCTGGTGCGGTCACGCGGGGGGCGCCTCGTGAACGTGGATGCCACCGTCCTGGCTCAGGCTCCCCGTCTGCAGCCCCACCTCGAGGAGATGGCCAAGCGGCTGGCCGACACGCTCGGCCTGGACAGGGATGCCGTCAGCGTGAAGGCGAAGAGTCCCGAAGGCCTGGGCCTGCTCGGTCGCAAGGAGGGCATCGCCGCCATGGCGGTCGTGGGAGTAGAGGTGACGTGAGCCTCCGCGTCCACAACACCCTCACCCGCAAGGAGGAGGAGTTCATCCCGCTCGTGCCGGGCGAGGTGAGGATGTACGTCTGCGGCGTCACGGTCTACGACCTCTGCCACATCGGGCACGCGCGCAGCGCCATCGTCTTCGACGTGATCCGCCGATACCTGGCCTTCAGGGGGTATCGGGTGACGTTCGTCAAGAACTTCACCGATGTCGACGACAAGATCATCACACGCGCCCAGGCCGAGGGGGTGAGTGCCCGCGAGGTGTCCGAACGCTACGTCGCCGAGTTCTATCGCGACATGGAGGCGATCGGAGTCCTGCGCGGCGACGTCGAGCCAAAGGCCACCGACCACATCGGGCAGATGATCCGGCTCATCGAGCAGCTCGTCGCCGCCGGCGTCGCCTATGTCGTCGACGGTGACGTCTACTTCGAGATCGCGAGGTTTCCCGCCTACGGTCGTCTGTCCGGCAAGAACCTCGACGAGCTGCTCGCCGGCGCCCGCGTCGAAGTGGACGAGCGCAAACGTGACCCGCGCGATTTTGCCCTGTGGAAGGCGGCCAAGCCGGGCGAGCCGTCGTGGTCGAGTCCGTGGGGTGACGGACGCCCCGGCTGGCACATCGAGTGCTCGGCCATGGCGATGGAATATCTCGGCCCGACGTTCGACGTGCATGGTGGGGGCGAGGATCTGATCTTCCCGCACCACGAGTGCGAGATCGCACAGTCGGAGGCGGCGACCGGAAAGACGTTCGCGCACTACTGGGTCCACAACGGGTTCGTGAATCTGGGCGCCGAGAAGATGTCCAAGTCGCTCGGCAACACGCTGCTCATCCGCGAGCTGGTGAAGCGTCACGACCCCGACGCGCTGCGTCTCTGGCTCCTCGGCACACACTACCGCCACCCGGTCGAGTTCTCGGAGGAGCGGCTGACCGAGGCAGGTCGCGCGCTCGAGCGCTTCCACCGTCTCTTCCGCGAGGCGGCCCGCGACACGCGGCCACCCGGGCCGGTCCCGGAAGCGTTGCGCAGCTTCCGTGCTCGCTTCGAAGCGGCGATGGACGACGACTTCAATACCCCGCAGGCGCTCGGCGCCCTGTTCGACTTCGCGCGCGCCCTCTATGGGCATCTCGAGCGCGCGGAGGCGCCCGATCATCAACAGGCGCTCGTCGCCGGGGTCGAGGAGTTGAAGCGCCTGGGCGGTGCGCTGGGTCTCTTCGCGCGGAGCCTGAACGCCCCGGGCGCGCCGGCCGAGGTCGACCGTCTCGTCAGCGAGCGCGGCGAGGCACGCAAGCGGCGTGACTGGCGGCGCTCCGACGAGCTGCGTGACGCGATCCACAAGCTTGGATGGTCGGTCGAGGACACGCCAGGCGGGCCGCGACTGACTCCGCGCCGTTGAGTGACGTCCTCTTCGGACGAAATCCCGTGCTGGCACTCCTCAAAGGCGGCGGCCGGAGGACCGACGAGATCGCCGTCCTCGCCGGGGCGACCGGCCCCCTGGCCGAGGTCGTGGCCCGGGCGCGCCGGGCCGGCGTCAAGGTCTCGTATCGTACGCGCGACCAGCTCACGGCCATCGCCGGGTCGCCCCATCACCAGGGCGTCGTCGCGCGCGTGGCCGCCGCGGAATACGCGGAACTGGACGATCTTCTCGAGATCCCGGCCGAGCGAGGTGAGCCCGCATTCTTTCTGGCGTTGGACCAGGTCCAGGATCCGAGGAATCTCGGCGCCGTGCTCCGGACCGCCGACGCCTTCGCGGTCCACGGCGTGATCGTTCCCAAACATCATCAAGTCGGGCTCACGGGAGCCGCGGCCAAGACCGCGATGGGCGCCGCCGAGTCGGTCAGAGTCGCGCGCGAGACGAACCTGGCAGCAACGCTCGAAAAGCTCAAACAATCCGGTGTTTGGATCCACGGCGCCACAGCGACTGGTGGCGTCGCCCCGTGGGACGCCGACCTCACGGGCCCCTTGTGTCTGGTCCTCGGAAGCGAAGGGGGTGGCCTGAGACCGCTCATCGGGAGGACTTGCGACGTCCTGTTGAGCGTGCCTATGCTTGGCCGGGTCGGTTCCCTCAACGTGTCAGCCGCTGCCGCGGTCATCTGCTACGAGGTCGTTCGGCAGAGACGTCCCTCGCGGAAACTCCTTGACTTAACAAAGACTCAAAACTAAAGTGAAGTTTTGTCTGTGCTGGCGTAGCTCAGGGGAAGAGCAACTGCCTTGTAAGCAGTGGGTCGGGGGTTCAA
>MNEG01000160.1 GCA_001917585.1 Candidatus Rokubacteria bacterium 13_1_40CM_68_15 | reverse complement strand
AAGACCGTCGAGGCGCTGGCCGATGCGAAGCTGGTCGGGCGCAAGGCGGTGATCGCGGCCACGGCAATCGGCTCGGGGACGTACGTGTACGGCGTCTACGTCTTGAAGCACACGAAGGCAGCCGATGGCAAGCCGGTCAACGACCACGTCGAGTGGGTGGGCGGCGGAGCCTCCACGACCATGCTCGGCGGTCTCAAGGCGGGGAAGTTCGACGCCATCATGGCCGTTCCCGAATGGCAGTGGGCGGCCGAGGAAGAAGGCTTCGGCCGCGCCATCTACGACGTGCTCGACGAGAAGGCGTGGAACCGGGTCTTCGGCGGCCCGATCCCGGTGACCGTCGGCTACGCGCTGAGGGAGACGCTCGAGAAGTCGCCCGATCTCGTGCAGGCCTACGTCAACGCCTGCTATCGCGCCCAGCAGTGGATCCGCCGGGCCAAGGACGACGAGGTCGTGGATGTCGTCTACAAGCCGTACATGGACACGTTCAAGCGCGAGATCGTGCTCCGGTCGGTGAAGTACTACAAGACGATCTTCGACTGGGACTTCGCGATCGACCCCAAGGATTACGACAACGGCATGAAGGTGTTCGTCCCCGAGGCCGTCGAGAAGCCCATCCCGTACGCCCAGGCGGTCGACATGGCCTTCGTCCGGAAGGCCCACCAGAAGATCAAGTCCTGAGCCCGCGGCCGCGCATCGTCGTTCGCGATCTCGCCAAGACGTTTCGCGAGGCGGCGCGGGCGGTGCCGGCCGTCAGCGGGGTCTCGTTCGAGATCGGCGACGAGGAGTTCGTCGCCATCGTCGGGCCGTCGGGCTGCGGCAAGTCGACGATCCTCAACATGATCGGCGGCCTCGTCGCACCCACCGCGGGCGCCATCGAGATCGACGGCCGTCCCGTCTCGGGTGTGCCCGCCAACGTCGGCTACGTCTTCCAGAAGGACACCGTGTTCCCGTGGCGCAGCGTCCGCCGCAACATCGCGCTCGGCCTCGAGTACCGCGGCATCCGGGGCGAGGCGCAGGCGCGCCGGGTCGCGGCCGCCGTGAGCATGGCCGGTCTCGAAGGGTTCGAGGACGCCTTTCCGGCCACGCTGTCGGGCGGGATGCGCCAGCGCGTCGCGCTCGTGAGGACGCTGGTCGTCGAGCCCGAGATACTCCTCATGGACGAGCCGTTCGGCGCGCTCGATCTCCATACCAAGCTCGATCTGCACGCCGAATTGCTGAGATTGTGGGGTGAGAGGCGCCAGACCGTGGTCTTCATCACCCACGACCTCTCGGAAGCGATCACGCTGGCCGACCGCATCGTGGTCATGACGCGACGCCCAGGCCGGATCAAGATGGTCTACGACGTGAAGCTGCCCCGCCCGCGCGATGTCATCCGCCTGCGCGAGACCGACGAGTATTTGCGCGCCTACGGCGAGATCTGGCACGTCCTCGGCGAGGAGTTCGCGCGGGAGAAGGCCCGGTGAGATACCGCGGCTCGGTCCTGTTCTGGCAGCTCCTGATCCTCGTCGTGCTCCTCGCCTCCTGGGAGTGGCTGACCGGCATCAAGGCCATATCGAGGACGCCCGGCCTCTACTGGATCGACCCGTTCTTCATCAGCCGACCGTCGCTGATCGCCAGGCGCTTCGTGTACCTGTTGTCGGACCGGGTGAGGCTCAACCTCTGGCAGATGACGCTCTCCACCGTGCAATCGACGCTGTGGGGCTTCGTCGTCGGGGTCTCGACCGGATTCGTGGCCGGCCTGGTGCTGGGACGGAACGACCGGCTGGCCCGCATCTTCGCGCCTTACATCGTGGCCTTCAACTCGCTGCCCCGGATCGCCCTGGTCCCGCTCATCACCATGATCTTCGGCTTCGGCCTGGTGGCGAAGATCGTCCTGGCGTGGACGATCGTGTTCTTCATCGTCTTCTTCAACACCTTTCAGGGGGCGCGCAGCGTCGACGCCGATCTGATCCACTCCGCGCGCTTCCTGGGGGCGAGCGAGCGCCAGGTCATGCGGACGGTGATCATCCCGTCGGCGCTGGCCTGGACGTTCGCCTCCCTGACGCCGTCCATTTCCTTCGCCCTCATCGGCGTGGTCGTCGGCGAGTTCCTGGGCGGGGAGTCCGGCGGCGGCCTCGGCTATCTGATCATCCAGTCGCTGGGGACGCTGAACGCGGCCGACATGATGGTCGCGCTGCTCACCCTGGGTCTGATCGGCATCGTCATGGCGCTCGGGATCAAGCAGGTCGAGACTCGCCTGCTGCGCTGGCGGCCCGAGTACCGGAAGAGCGCGTGACCCGCTTCACCATCGTCGCGCTCCTGCTGCTCTTCTTCGGCGGCGCCCTCGCCGTCGGCATTGCGCGCTTCTTCGGCAAGTCCGGCTCGCGCGCGTCCGTGCTGGTATCGATCGTCGCCCAGTGGCTCGGCGCCTACGTCCTGTGGACGTTCGCCGGCGGCCTCCTCCTCTACTACGGAATCGTGACGCGTTACGACGGCACGCTCTTCGGCGTGGTCGCGCTCGTCCTCGGATTCCTGCACTACCGCACGCGCGTGATCGCCGGGCGGGAGCAGGCGGCGCTCGTGTTCGTCGGGGGACAGCTCGCGTGGCTGGTCATCGTCCTCTTCCAAAACGGCCTCTTCACCGCCCCGAAGTGAGTGACGGAAACTGTAGTGGAAAATCGTTTCAGCGTCAGCGGCGCGACTGACGCTGTCCGGCCCAGAACGCTTTCGCCGCACCCACACGCATCGACTTTTGCGCATCTGCGGCTAGATTCGACCATTCCCGATCTGGCGGCTACGTTGCAAATACGTGGTTGGCAGGCAGCCAACTGGGTCGAGGAGGCGACGCGTATGCGGAGACGTATCACCTTTGTGGCCGTGACGGCGGCCGGCCTGTTGCTGAGCGGCTGCGCCACCAAGGATTGGGTCCGCGACATGATGGGCAAGTCCGCCGCGGAGACCGATGGCAAGATTGGCGAGCAAAAGATCCGTGTCGAGGGTATGGGCTTCCGCATGGCCAAGGTCGAGGAACGGACGACGGCGGTGGAGCAGCAGGCGACCAGGGCGGGCGAGCGGGCCGAGGCCGCACACGGGCGGGCCGAGGCCATCGATCAGCGCCTCACGCGCCTGTGGGGCAACCGCAACAAGCGTCAGGACGTCGAAAGCATGGACGTCATCTTCGGCTTCGACCGCTGGGAGCTCGACGACGGGGCCCAGACCACACTGCTGGGCTTCATCAAGGAGTTGCAGGCCAACCCGAACCTGACCGTGGATCTCACCGGCTACACCGATCCAACGGGCGGCCTTCCGTACAACATTGGACTCAGCCAGCGGCGGGTGGAAGCGGTGCGCCGCTTCCTCGTATCCAAGGGCGTGGCCCTGCCGCGCATTCAGGCCATCGGCCTCGGCATCCTGGACGACGGTGCGCTGACCGACGCCCAGAAGCGCCGGGTGACCGTGCGCCTCATGACGCCCACAGAGTAATCCCTCCCCCAACGACCGACGCCGCGCGTACGGTACGATGACGTCGTGGCCGGCGCGCGGCGGCGGCCGGGGAGGGCGCGATGGATGTCGTCGACGTGTTCAAGCATCGCGGGCAGTTCTTCAAAGTCCTGCAGGAGACCACGCGTAGCCAGACGGCGGTGATGACGATCGCTCCCGGTGCCGACGCCGGTCCCGAAGAACAGCACGAAGCCGATCAAATCATCCACGTGGTCGAGGGAGAGGCGACGGTGCGCATCGCCGAGAAGGAGCACCACGCCGGTGCCGGCAGCCTGGTGACGATCGCGGCAGGAAACCGCCACCACGTGCGCAATCCGGGTCGGACACCTCTTTTCCTCGTGACGGTGTACACCCCGCCCGAGTACTAGCTCCCGAAACGCTTGCCGTTCTGGCGCGAGGGAGATGCCCCGGCTGGCACGCCGGCCGGCCCCCCCCACATTGCTTGACAGCTACTTAGGTTTGGCTCGGTCCTTGCCGATGACGCTACCCCATGTCACAGGACGAGGGTTCGCAGGAGACTGAGGTTCGCCAGGAGCCAGAGGCGCCGGCGGATTCTCCCGCCGCGTCGCCGTCACGGCTCGATACGATCCTTCACCAGCCGCTGACCAGAATCCAGGCGCTGGTCGGCGTCTGCGCGGGGCTCATCACCATCACCGGTAGCGTCGTCTCGCTCGCCGGCTTGCACGACCGGCCTCCAGCGCTCGGTGAGATGATCGCCGTGGTTCAGGACATGCGGGAGCGCACGCCGCTGGCCGAGGCCACGGTGGAAATCCTCACGCCGCAGGACGCGCTGGTCACCACGCTGACAGCTCCGAGTGACGGCCGCGTTGCGCGACGACTCAAGGAAGGCAAGTACCGCGTGCGCGTGAGCCACCCACAGTTCATGCCGCAGGTCCGTCAGATCGAGGTGTCCTCGGGCGAGCGCTCGGAGCTGCGCGTTGCTCTCGCGCCGCGCCCGGCCCCGCCGGTCCTGACCGCCCTGCCACCGACACCGCCCGCACCGGCCGCACTGGCCCCGCCTGCCGCGGCTGCCGAGAAGACGCCTCCCGTGAACAAGGGCGCGAAACCGGCGAAGGTGAACAAGCCTCCGAAAGTTCGTGAGCCCGTGAAAGCCGTCGAGCCCCTGAAAGCCGCCGAGCCCGCGAGGAAGCCCGCGCCGTCCAGCGTCGTCCAACCGCCCCAGCGTGGCGACTCGCCGTAAGGCCGGCGCGTGAGCGAACTCACGGCAGAGGCACCACCCGAGAGGCCTTCCGCACCGTCCCGGATCGGTGCGATTCTTCGCCAGCCGATGACGAAGGTACAGACGATCGTCGGCTTCGGCGCCGGTCTCGTGACGATCGCCGGCACCGCCATGTCGCTGGCGGGACTCACCTCGGCTGTTCCCAGCAAAGGCGAGGTCGTCGCCGTCGTCCAGGATCGCGCCCGCAAGCCCGTGGCCGCCGCGACGGTGGAGATCCTCACACCCCAGGATGCGCTCGTCACCACGCTCACCGCGGAGCAAGACGGACGCGTCGTGCATCGGGTGAAGGAGGGGCGCTACCGGCTGCGCGTGACGCACCCGCAGTTCAACGCGGAGAGCCGCCACGTGGAAGTGCACGCCGGAGAGCGCTCGGAGATTCGCGTCCTGCTCGCCGCCCGTCCCGCCGGGCCCACCGTGAAGACGGTGATGGCTCCGTCACCGGGCCCCATCCGAAAGTTCTTCAGAGAGCTCGGGTTCTAGTCGGCCGGCTGCCGTGAGTGACTGACCGAGTGCATTGGCCGGCGCGCCGACCGAGAACGCCACCGACGTAAACGCAATGTCGTGGGCGCTCGTCGCCCATAGAATCGTCACGACGATCTGACGATCCAGCGAACCGTACGTCCCAGGAGGGAAAGCATGCGCAGAGAGACGTGGCTTCCGGCGGTCGCGCTCGCGAGTGGGCTCGTGCTCGGCGCGGGCGCTGTAGCGTTCACTGCCGACACTCAACCGGGCGGCACGTACGGGCAACCGGGCGGCGCGTATGGGCGCGGAGGCAAGCATCCGCACATCGCCGCGGCGAACCGAGCGCTCACCCACGCCGAGGGTCAGCTCGAGAGGGCCGCGCATCACTACGGTGGGCACCGAGCCAAGGCGCTCGAGCTGGTGAAGCAGGCGGAGAGTGAGTTGAGGCAGGCCCTCGTCTACGCCGACGCGCACCCGGACGAGTTCAAGCAGGGCGCAGCGGCGCCGGGCGCCCCAGCACACAAGTAGCTAGACCACTAACTAGATCACGCGGCTGCCGGGCTTGATGGCCTGGCTACCCGTCTTGCACAGCGGGCAGGCCTCGGGCGGGTAGCTCGTGGCGCTGACGGTGGCGAGGGCGACGCGCTTGACGGTGAAGCGCGCCGCGCCGCCGCTGCGATCGATGAGCGACCCCACGCCCACCACGACGCCGCCCACGCGCTCCACGCACTCCACCACTTCGCGGGTGGAGCCGCCGGTGGTGATGACGTCCTCCACCACCAGGCACCGCTCCCCCGCCTGCAGCGCGAAGCCACGGCGCAGCGACATGACGCCATTGTCACGCTCGGTGAAGAGCGCGCGGACGCCGAGCGCGCGGGCCACCTCGTGGGCCACCAGGATGCCGCCGATGGCCGGCGCCAGCACCGTGCTCACGCGCGCATCCTTGAAGGGCGCGGCCAGGTCGGCGCCGAGCGCGGCGGCATACTCCGGGTACTGCAGCACCAATGCCGACTGCAGGTAGATGTCGGAATGCAGGCCCGAGGTGAGGCGGAAGTGGCCGCGCATGAGGGCGCCGGTCTTCTCGTAGAGAGTGAGCGTCTCCTGTTCGGTCATCCGCGCAGCTCCTCGAGCACGGCCTGGGCGGCCGCTTTGGGATTCGGCGCCGCCGTGATGGGACGGCCCACGACGATGTAGTCGGCGCCGGCCTCGATGGCCCCGGACGCCGTGGCCGTGCGCACCTGATCGTCGCCGCCGGGAATGGCCGTGACGGATTCGGTCGGGCGCAACGCGGTGGGGGGGTCTGGGGGGCCATGTCGGGGCCCCCCAGCCGGTCTAATCCCTGGCGTCACGATCACGAATTTCTTCCCGAATTGCAGCCGCAGCGGGCCGATCTCACGCGCCGACGCCACGCAGCCGTCGAGCCCGGCGGCCTTCGCGAGCCCGGCCAGCCGCAGCACGTGGCTCTCGACCGTCGACACGATGCCGAGCTCCGCGTCGAGAGCGTGGCGGTCGAGGCTCGTCAGCACCGTCACGCCCAGGCAGATGGGCCGGGGCACCGCCAGGTCCTTGGCCGCCTTCGTCGCCGCTTCCGCTGCCGCGCGCATCATGCCGAGGCCACCGCCCGCGTGGACGTTGAGCATGAACACGCCGAGGCGCGTCGCCTCGCGCACCGCGCCGGCCACCGTGTTCGGGATGTCGTGGTACTTCAGATCGAGGAAGACGCGGAAGCCTCGCTTGCGGGCCGCCTCCACCGCCGCGGGGCCGGCTGCCGTGAAGAGCTGATTGCCGATCTTGCACCCCGTGACCACGCCGCTGAGCTTGTCGAGCAGCGTCGTGGCCTGGTCGAGGCCCTCCACGTCCAGTGCCACCAGCAGCTGACCGGCCCGCTCAGGCACGGTGATACTCCTGCAGGCTCGTCGCCCCCTGCTCCTCCTTCAGGAGCGCCTCGATGGCGCCGATGGCGGCCTGGATGCCATCGACCGTGAGGTAGTAGGGGATCTGCTGCGCGACGGCCGTGCGACGGATGAGCGCCGAGTCCTTGCGGGCGCGCCCGTCCTCCGGCGTGTTGAAGACCAGCGCGATCTCGCCACGCTTCATCAGGTCGACCACGTTCGGGCGGTAGCCCGCGCCCACCTTGTGAATGACCTCCACCGTCATGCCGTGGCGCTCCAGCACGCGCGCGGTACCCCCCGTCGCCACCAGGCCGAAGCCCATCTCGACGAGGCGCTTGGCCAGCGTCATCACCATGCGCTTGTCGCGGTTCTTCACCGAGATGAACACCTTGCCACTGGTGGGCAGAGTGGAGCCGGCCGCGACCTGCGACTTGAGATAGGCCTTGCGAAAGTCGTGATCGATCCCCATGACCTCGCCGGTGGACTTCATCTCGGGCCCGAGCACGATGTCCACGCCGGGGAACTTGATGAAGGGGAAGACCGATTCCTTCACCGCGATGTGGTCCGGCTCACGCTCCTCGACATGGGCGATGGCGCTCACCGGGTGGCCGAGCATCGCGCGCGTCGCCACCTTGGCGAGCGGCACGCCGATAGCCTTGG
The DNA here is from genome assembly GCA_001917585.1 of Candidatus Rokubacteria bacterium 13_1_40CM_68_15. Taxonomy (GTDB): domain Bacteria; phylum Methylomirabilota; class Methylomirabilia; order Rokubacteriales; family CSP1-6; genus 40CM-68-15. The sequence goes on along the minus strand of MNEG01000160.1, from coordinate 4,924 downwards.
ACACGAAGGGGATGGTGCGCGAGGCGCGGGGGTTGACCTCGAGGACGTACACGACGTCGTTGCGGATCGCGAACTGGACGTTGATCAGCCCGACGACACCGAGGGCTCCCGCCAGCGCTTTCGTCTGCCCGCGCAGCGCGCGGACCTGCTCGTCGCCCAGCGAGTACGGCGGGAGCGCGCACGCGGCATCGCCCGAGTGGATGCCGGCCTTCTCGATGTGCTCCATGACGCCGCCGACCACGACCGAGGTGCCGTCGGCCACCGCGTCGGCGTCGACCTCGATGGCGTCCTCCAGGAACTTGTCGATGAGGATCGGGTGCTCGGGGCTGACCTTCACCGCTTCGCCCATGTAGTTCCGGAGGTCCTCGTCGTCGTAGACGATCTGCATCGCCCGGCCGCCAAGCACGTACGAGGGACGCACGAGCACCGGATAGCCGATCGACGTCGCGATCCGCTGCGCCTCGTCGAACGACCGCGCCGTCGCGCCGGCCGCCTGCACCAGCCCGAGATCGGTCAGGAGCCTCGAGAAGCGCTGGCGATCCTCGGCGCGGTCGATGGCGTCGGGCGAGGTGCCCAGGATCGGCACGCCGGCCTGCTGGAGCGGCACCGCCAGCTTCAACGGCGTCTGGCCGCCGAACTGCACGATCACGCCGAGTGGCCGCTCCTTCTCGACGATGTTCAACACGTCCTCGAACGTGAGCGGCTCGAAGTAGAGACGGTCGGAGGTGTCGTAGTCGGTGGAGACCGTCTCGGGGTTGCAGTTGACCATGATCGCTTCCACACCGAGCTCTTTCAGCGCGAAGGCGGCGTGGACGCAACAGTAGTCGAACTCGATCCCCTGGCCGATGCGGTTCGGCCCCGAGCCGAGGATGATGACCTTCTTCCGCTCGGTCGGCGGCGCCTCGTCCTCCTCCTCATAGGTGGCGTAGAGGTAGGGCGTGTACGCGGCGAACTCGGCGGCGCACGTGTCCACGGTCTTGAACGTGGCCGTGATGCCGTGGCTCTTGCGCACCGCTCGGACCGTGGCCTCGGTCGCGCCGGTGAGCGTGGCGATGCGCCGATCGGCGAAGCCCCACTGCTTGGCCCGGCGCAGCAGGCGCGGATCGTTCAGCCCCGCCCGCGCGATCTCGGGCTCGAGCTCGACGATCTGGCGGATCTGCTCGAGGAACCACGGATCGATCTTCGTCAGCCCGTGGACCTCCGACGTCCCAAATCCGGCACGGTACGCGTCCCCGAGCGCGAAGAGGCGGTCAGGATTGGGCACGCGCAGCAGCCCGCGCAGCTCGTCGTCGCCAGCCTGACGATCGAGGGTGAGGCCCCACCGGTCCTGCTCGAGCGAGCGCACGGCCTTCTGCAGCGCCTCCTTGAACGTCCGCCCGATGGCCATGACTTCCCCGACGGACTTCATCTGCGTGGTCAGGGTCCGGTCGGCTTCGGGGAACTTCTCGAAGGCCCAGCGTGGAATCTTCACCACGCAGTAGTCCAGCACCGGCTCGAAGGACGCCGGCGTCTCGCGCGTGATGTCGTTGCGGATCTCGTCGAGCGTGTAGCCGACGGCCAGCTTGGCCGCGATCTTCGCGATGGGGAACCCGGTGGCCTTGGACGCGAGCGCGGAGGAGCGCGACACGCGCGGGTTCATCTCGATGACGACCAGCCGGCCGTCGTCGGGATTCACCGCGAACTGGATGTTGCTGCCGCCGGTCTCGACGCCGATCTCGCGGATGATCGCGGCGGCCGCGTCCCGCATGAGCTGATATTCCTTGTCGGAGAGCGTCTGCGCGGGGGCGACGGTGATCGAATCTCCGGTATGGACACCCATCGGATCGAAATTCTCGATGGAGCAGACGATGACGATATTGTCGGCTCGGTCCCGCATGACCTCGAGCTCGAACTCTTTCCAGCCGATCACCGACTCCTCGACCAGCACGGTGCCGACCGGCGAGAGCTGCAGGCCCCAGCGGATGGCGTCTTCCAGCTCGTCGGGGTTGTAGGCGATCGAGCCGCCGGAGCCGCCGAGGGTGAACGACGGCCGGATGATCACCGGGTAGCCGATCTTCCTGACCACCTCGCGCGCTTCCTCGAGCGAGCGGACCTGGCCGGACTTCGGCAGCGCCAGCCCGATCCGCTCCATGGCGGCCTTGAACTGCTCGCGGTCCTCGGCCTTCTTGATCGCGGGCAGCTTGGCGCCGATCAGCTCGACGCCGAAGCGCTCGAGCACCCCGTCCTCGGCGAGCGCGACGGCGAGGTTCAGCCCCGTCTGGCCGCCAAGCGTCGGCAGGAGCGCCTGCGGACGCTCACGCTCGATGACCTTGGCCAGGAACTCGGGCGTCAGCGGCTCGATGTAGGTGCGGTCGGCCATGTCGGGGTCGGTCATGATCGTGGCCGGGTTCGAGTTGACCAGCACCACCTCGAAGCCTTCTTCGCGGAGCGCCTTGCATGCCTGCGTGCCCGAGTAATCGAACTCGCAAGCCTGGCCGATGACGATCGGCCCCGAACCGATCAACAGGATCTTTCGGAGATCGGTCCGCTTCCCCAACGCCCTACTGTTCCACGACGCCGTAGACGATCGAGATCTCGGGCGCCGCCTCTTCACGGCGATAGAGAACGTCGTCGAGCCGGCTCGAGCCGATCCAGACCACGTCGCCGTTGCCCCACAACTGCTCCCCGAGCACGCTCATCCGCTTCTCGACGCGCTCCTTGATGGCGTGCGCCTCCAGCGAGCTCTCGCTCGACGTGGTGAACGACGCCCAGTCCGGCTTCTGACCCGCTCCGTCGGTCTTCCGGTAGGAGATCAGGTACAGGGGCATGTTCGGACGAGCCTCCTTATCGGCCGCCGGCCATGAGGGCGGCGAACCGCTCGAACAGGTAATTCGCGTCGTGAGGACCTGGCGAGGCTTCCGGATGGTACTGGACCGAAAACGCCGGCAGCCCGCGATGACGCAGTCCCTCGCACGTGCCGTCGTTCAAATTGACGTGTGTCGGCACCCAACCTGCACGCTCGACCGATGCCGGCTCCACCGCGAAGCCGTGGTTCTGCGATGTGATCTCGACCTTTCCGGTGGCGAGATCCTTCACCGGATGATTCGCCCCGTGGTGGCCGAAGGGCAGCTTGTACGTCCGGCCGCCCGCGGCCAGGCCGAGGATCTGGTGGCCCAGGCAGATGCCGAAGACGGGCAGGCGCCCCAGCAACGCGCGCACCGAGTCCGTGAGGTAGGGAGCCGCCTCGGGATCGCCAGGGCCGTTCGAGAGGAACACGCCGTCGGGTTTGCGTTCGAGCACAGTGTCGGCCGGCGTCGTGGCCGGCACGACGGTGACGTCACAGCCGACGGCGGCGAGCTGGCGCAGGATGTTGAGCTTGATCCCGGCATCGTAGGCGACGACCTTGAAGCGCGCGGCCGCCGGGCGCGTGTAGCCGCGGCGCACATCCCACGGGCCCTCGCTCCAGCCGAACGGCGCGTCGCTGGTGACCTCGCGGACCAGATCTCTGCCCACCAGACCTGGCAGCGCGCGGGCCTTCTCGCGCAGCCGCGCTTCGTCGACCTCCCCGGAAGCGATCAGGCCGTCCTGCGCGCCGCCGTCACGGAGGTGGCGCGTGAGGGCACGGGTGTCGATGCCCTGCAATCCCACGATGTCATGGGTTTTCAGATAGGCGTCGAGCGAGATCTTGCCCCGCCACGACGAGGGGACCGGCGATGCCTCGCGCACGATGAAGCCGTTGACCCACGGCCGGCGTGACTCGACGTCCTCCTCGTTCAGGCCGTAATTGCCGATCAGCGGATACGTCATCATGACGAGCTGGCCTCGATAGGAGGGGTCGGTGAGGATCTCCTGATACCCCTGCATGGCCGTGTTGAAGATGACTTCTCCCCACGCTTCTCCCCCGGCGCCCAGGGCTTCACCCCTGAACACCCGGCCATCGCGCAAGACGAGGACTGCCGGTGTCACCGGGAGACCACCTTCCCGTTCACGATCGTCATCCAGGGCCCACCGCGGAGACTCCACCCCGCAAAGGGCGTGTTGCGGCTTTTGCTGTGAAACCTCGCAGGGTCCACCGTGAGTTCCCGGTCCAGATCGAGAATCGTCACGTCGGCCGGCGCGCCGGCGGTCAGACTGCCCCCGGGCAGGTTGAGCAGACGGGCGGGAGCGCGGCTCATCCGCGCCACCAGCGTGGGCAGCAGCAGCAGCCCCGGCCGCACCAGCCTGTCGAGCAGGACGCTCACCGCAGTCTCGAGTCCCACCACACCGAAGGCGGCCTGGTCGAACTCGCCCTCCTTCTCGCTGAGGGCGTGGGGCGCGTGGTCGGTGGCCACGCAGTCGATGGTACCGTCGGCCAGCGCTTCGATCAGCGCCTCCACGTCGCGCTTGCTGCGCAGCGGCGGGCTCATCTTCGTGTTGGCGTCGAACGCCCGCACGGCGTCTTCGGTCAGCGTCAGGTGATGCGGCGTGACCTCGGCCGTGACCTTGACGCCGCGGGCCTTCGCTTCGCGGACCAGCCGAACCGCTCCCGCGGTGGAGAGATGAGCGATGTGGACGTGAGCGCCCGTCAACTCGGCGAGCAGGATGTCGCGGGCCACCATCACGTCCTCAGCCGCCGCCGGCGCGCCGGGGATGCCGAGCTCGGTCGAGACGACGCCCTCGTTCATGGCGGCATCCTTCGAGAGGTGCTGGTCCTCGGCGTGGCTGATCACCGGCGTGCCGAAGGGCAGCGTGTACTCCATGGCACGGCGGTAGAGATTGGCGTTCATCACGCACTTGCCGTCGTCCGAGAAGGCCACGCAGCCGGCCTCGGCCAGCTCGGCGAGCTCGGCCAGCTCTTCGCCCCGCAGTCCGCGCGTCACGGCGCCGATCGCGTAGACGCGCACGCGGCCTTCGCTGCGCGCCTTGTCCAGGATGTAGTCGGTGATCGAACGGTTGTCGTTGACGG
>MNEG01000153.1 GCA_001917585.1 Candidatus Rokubacteria bacterium 13_1_40CM_68_15 | reverse complement strand
CCGCCTGATGGCCCTGGCTATTCACCGGAGCGGTCATTTCACGGTGTCCAACAGTTGCGGTCAGATCACGTATCAACAACAGAAACGCCGCGGCATTTCAGGGTTCCTGGCGCAGGCCGTAGAGCACGCGGGCGTTGTCGGACAGGATCGCGCGGCCGGCGGCCGCGGCCGCGTTCTCGTCCAGTCCGTCGCGCTCGACCAGCCAGCCGAGCGCCTCGCCCAGCGCCGCGCGCGCCCACCCGGCCGACAGAGCGAACAGCTCGGGCAGCCCGCTGACGTCCGATCCGTACATGAGCTTGCTGATCGGCGCGAGCGAGAGGATCTCGAGAAGCGGGAACAGGGCGCCGGGGCCCAGAAACGGCAGGGCCAGCGACAGGTCCAGATGGACCTGTGGCCACACGGCCGTCATGAACGCGGCCTCGCGGACGTACGGGTAGGCCATGTGCAGCAGCACGACGCGCGTCTCCGTCCACCGCGGATCCTCGAGGACGGTGCGGAGCAAGAGTGGGTTGGCGTGAAGCAGATCGATGTCGGGGTCGCCGAATCCCGCGTGAATCTGGAGCGGGCGCCCTGTTCGCGACGCGACCTCCAGTGTCACCTCCACCAGGTGATCGAGCAGCGGCTTCTCGGTGAGCCGGGGTGGGCCACCGGGAGGAACGGCAGCAAGCGCGCGTGCGTACGACGCCACGGTCTCGTCCTCGCTCCAGGCGCGCACGTCCAGCCCCGAGCGGTAGGCGACGATGGTCTTGAAGGCAACGCAGCGGGGCGCCGCCTCGCTCAGCACCCGGCGAAACGCATCGACGAAGGCCTCGTAGGCAAGACGTTGGGGGAGTAGCCGCTCGGCACACGTCTCGATCCGCACGACCTCGTGGACCTCGCAGCCCAGGAGCCGCCGCATCTCGCCGAGCGGCATCGCATCGGGCGGGTAGCCCGTGTCGACGAGAAGCGCCGCCACGCCGGCGTCAGCCAGATGCGCCCGGCCGGTCTCGAGGCCGGCGCGTCGCCGGGCGGCGAGCACCTCGTCGACGGTCGGCTCGACGCCGAGCCTGCGTGCGAGCGCCTCAATGGCGCGCCGAGCATAGCCGGTGTGAGCAACGTGGGCGCGCATCGTCCCCGGCCGTCCCTCGGTGAAAAGATCGAGCAACACCCCGGAGGAGACGCCGAGAGGGTCGCGGAGGAGAGGATGGCAGTGCCCGTCGACCACCGGGATCCCCGAGAGATCGACGGGCCGCGCCACGCTCAGAACTTGTAGAAGTGCTGCTCGATCTCGAACGCGGCGTCCTTGCCGTCGAAGCCCCGCACCTCGGAGCGCTTGACCGTCAGGTACTCCTTCGCCAGTGTCTCGCCCAGCGCCACGCGCAAGACGTCGTCGCGCTCCAGCGCATCGAGCGCCTCGCCCAGCGACGTCGGCAAGCGTCGGATCCCGCGACGGCTACGCTCGTCGTCCGACAGCGTGTCGGGATCCACGAGCGTCGGCTCGCCCGGATCGCGCTTGTTCTGGATGCCGTCGAGGCCCGCGGCGAGCAGCCCGCCCAGGGACAGATACGGGTTGCTGGACGCGTCCGACGGCTTGAGCTCGAGATTGGTCGACTCCATCTCGACACCACGCCGCTGCGACGGCACGCGGATCGCGCCCTCGCGGTTGTCGGGACCCCACGCCGTGTACGCGCTCGACCAGAACCGCGGCTGCAGCCGCCGGTAGGAGTTCACCGTCGGCGCCGTCAGCGCGACGAGGGCGGGCAGGTGCGCGAGGACGCCGCCGATGAACGCGAATCCGATGTCCGACAGCCCGTAGCGTCCGCGGGGATCGTGAAACGCGTTCTGGTCGCCACGCCACAGGCTGAAGTGGATGTGGGCTCCGTTTCCAGCCTGATCGACGAACGGCTTGGGGGCGAACGACGCGAGGAGGCCGTGCCGCGCGGTCACCCCGCGCACGGTATCGCGGACCGTGATCTGGTTGTCGGCGGCCCGGAGCACGTCGGCGAATCGCACGGGTAGCTCTTGCTGGCCGGCACCGAGCTCGGCGTAGCACTGCTCGGGGAACACGCCCTGAGCGGTGAGCGCCTCGATGACATCCGTCATCACCGGCGCGGAAGAATCCATGCCGATCGTCGAGAAGCACGGGCTGTGATCGAGGGGAACGTAGTGCCCGTTCTCGCGGTGGGCCAGCGTGAACTCGTTTTCGAACGCCGCGCGGAACCCGAAGCCCTGCATGGCCGCACGCTCGATCATCCGCTTGAGGAAGCTCCGCGGGCAGGCTTCCCAGGGCGTGCCCTCGAGCGTGGTCATGTCACAGAGCAGGCGCGCCGTGTGCGGCGCGTAGGGCAGGACCACGAACGTCGCCGGATCGGGCGTGAGCCGGATCTCGCCGACCGGCCCGAACGAACCCTCGGCCACGAGCTGGTCCAGCATGTTGAAGGATTGCATCGCGACGGTGAGCCCGATGCCGGACTCGAGGTAGGAGGGCAGGAACCGCGTGTGGCAGGCCTTGCCGCGGATCACACCGTCGTTGCCGCAGTACAGGAAGCGCACGAGCTGGATCTTGGCGGAGCGGCATTCCCGGACAACACGTCGAAATTCGCGGGCGTCACGCGACGCCTCGGTGCGCGGGGTGGCCATCGTTGGACTCCTTCTGCGCCGACTCAATTCGCGGGCGTCCAGCCCTTGAAGCGCTCGCGCAGGACCTTCTTGTCGAACTTGCCGACGCTGGTCTTGGGCACGGCTTCGATGAGCACGACCTCGTCGGGCAATGCCCACTTCGCGAGCTTGGGCCGCAGGTAGTCGAGGATCTCGACGGGCTCGAGGGTCACGCCCGGCTTCGGCACCACGCAGGCGAGCGGGCGCTCGACCCACCGGGGGTGGGGAACGGCGATGACGGCCGCCTCCAGCACTTTCGGGTGTCCCATGATCATCGTCTCGACGTCGATCGACGAGATCCACTCACCGCCCGACTTGATGAGGTCCTTGGTGCGGTCGGTGATGATGACGTACCCCTCGGGGTCGATCGCGGCGACGTCGCCCGTCTTGAACCAGCCGTCGTCGGTGAAGCGATCACCCGACTCGGGAGTGTCGTAATAGGACCGGATGACCCACGGACCGCGGACCTGGATCTCGCCCATCGACTGGCCGTCCCACGGCTGCTCGCGGCCCTCGTCGTCCACGATCCGCAGATCGACGCCGGCGACCGGATAACCCTGCTTGGCGCGATAGGCGTAGCGCTGATCGTCCGGCCCGGCGTCGAGGTACGACTTCAGCCGGCACACGGTGCCGAGCGGCGTCATCTCCGTCATGCCCCACGCGTGCAGCATGGACGCGCCGTACTTCTTGTCGAACTTTTCGATGAGCGTGCGCGGCGCTGCCGAGCCGCCGATGGGGATGCACCGGATGGAGGAGATGTCCCACTGCGGCTCCTGTTCGAGGATGGCGTCGATGGCGATCCACACGGTGGGTACGGCGCCGACGACGGTCACGCGCTCGTTGTGGACGATCTCGATGATGTCGCGCGGCTGCGGGTTGGGCCCGCCGAAGATCTGCGTGGCGCCGTTCATCACGCCCGCGAAGGGCACGCACCACGCGTTGGCGTGGAACATGGGGACGATGTGGAGGATGACGTCGCGCTCGCCGATGCCGAGCACGTCGGTCATCGACGAGGCCAGCGAGTGCAGGAAGATCGCGCGATGCGTGTAGACGGCGCCCTTGGGGTGACCGGTGGTGCCGGACGTGTAGCACATGCCGGCGGCGTCGGTCTCCTCGAGCGTGGGCCACGCCTCCATCGGCTGCGCGCCCGCCAGCAGCTCTTCGTAGTCGAGCGCCCCCGGTGGGATCTGGGCACCGGGCGTGTCCTTCATGACGATGACGTGCTCGACGGTCTCCAGCTGCTTGCGGATCGGCTCGAGCGTCGGCCAGCACGAGGCATCGACGATGAGCACCCGGTCGGCCGCGTGATTGACGATGTAGGCGATGTCCTGCGCGGAGAGCCGGATGTTCACGGTGTGCAGGACCGCGCCCATCAGCGGGGGCGCGAAGTAGGCCTCGAGATGGCGGTGGGAGTTCCAGGCGAACGTGCCGACGCGGTCGCCCTTGCCGATGCCGAGCGTCTCGAGGGCACCGGCCAGCCGGGCCGTGCGCTCGGCGAAGTCCGCGTAGGTGGACCTCACGAGGCCCACACCCGGGACCCGCGTCGCCAGCGTCTTCTTCGGGAACAGGCGGCGCGTCCGCTCGAAGAAGTGCCGGATGGTGAGCGGGTAGTGCATCATCAGGTCATCGACACCCGCCATCAATAGCCTCCCAGGTCCTCTGACGTCGCGCAGCGGAACGAGACGTCGTGATGGCCCGAGGCGGCGCCGCGCCGATCCTCGGAGCGTCGGTTCGTCACCGCCGCCGCCGCGCCAGCGTCGTCGTGGCTGGCGCCGCGGATCACCACGCGTTGCTGGCCGAGAAACGGCTCCCGGCCATCGTCGTGCCGATAAGGGTACGGCTTGAGGATCGTGGCCGTCCACTCCCGCGGCCCCACGAGCAGGTCCTCGACGCCGTAGCTACCGCGCGCTGATTTCTCCCACTCGGCCTCGGTCGGCAGCCGCCAACCTCTCCAGCGACAGTAGTCGCGCGCGCCGAACCAGGAGACGACGACGGCCGCAGACCGCTCGTAGCCCGGATCGGCGATCCAGCGAACCGGCTGTCCATCCTTCGGGTGCGGCGGCACGCCGAGACGGATCAGATGGATCCGCGCGTTGGCGTCGTCCTCGTCGTAGCGCCGCTCGCGCTCGGACGCGACGATGCCCTCCGCATTGAGAAAGACGGCGAACTCCGCGTTCGTCACCTTGTGCCGCTCGATCCAGAAGTCGGTGATGAACACCCGGTGCAGGGGCCGCTCGTCGGCGGGGCCGTCGTCGCGCCCCATCCAGAACGCGCCGGCCGTCACCAGCATGATGCCGTTGCCGCACGCCGACGCTGGCAACGCCAGGCCCGCGGCGACTGCCATCCCGACGAATACCCCGCGAACGCTCGTCGTCATATGGATGAGTGGAGGGACAAATGTACAACCACTGGAAGCTGGCCACGATCGGCATGGCGCTCGTCCTCACCACGGCTCTCATCACGGGTGTTACCACCGCATACTTCGCACGCCCCGCCGGGATGACCGACGTGGAGGCTATCGTGGCGCCAGCGCCTCTCGCGTCCGCTGCCACGACACCGGCAGCTCTCGCCCGCCGCACCGCGCAGACGACGATCGCTCGGCCGGTCGCGGCTGTCCCCGCGAGCGCCGCGCCGGCTGCGGCATCGACCCCGACAGTTGCGACCATGCCCGCCGACTGCTCCACCGGGGGCGATCGTGCGCTTCGCATCGCGAAGCCGGGCGCGCTCGGCGGCCTCGTCGGCGCCGGTCTCGGCGCCGCTGGTGGCGCGATCGCCAATGGCGGCAAGGGTGCGGGCACGGGCGCACTCGTCGGCGGTCTGGCTGGTACGGCGCTCGGCTCGGGCTACGGCGCCTACAAGACGAAGAGCGAGTGCGGCACGATCTTCGGCGACGGTGGTGCGCGCATCAGCCGCACGTCGCTTCCCTGACGCTGCGAGCGCGGGCGGGCTCCACCCCGCCCGCGCCTGTCACGCGGCGAATGTCCACAAGCACACGGCCTCGCCCCTGACGTCGGCTCACGATGAGCTCTCGACGAGAACGATCGCGACGCGCACTCCAGCACTGACCAGCGGCCGTGGTATCGTGGGGCCCGGATGCGGTCCCGCTGGAGCGACGTCGAAACCCGCGATCTCTCCGAGCTCGATCTCCTCGTCTACGCCTCCCGCCTGATCGGTGCCGAGGGCTCGCTCGTCGTGTGGGGTGGCGGCAACACGTCGATCAAGACGAGTGAGCGCGATCACCGCAACCGGCCGGTGGACGTGTTGCGGGTGAAGGGCAGCGGGTCCGATCTGAAATCGATCCAGCGCAAGGACTTCCCGGGCGTCCGCATGGAAGACATCCGCGCGCTGCTCGAGCGTCAGGAGATGGACGACCAGGAGATGGTGTCGTACCTGGCGCGCGCGCTCCAGGAGCCCGGGGGGCCGCGCCCGTCCATCGAGACGCTCCTGCACGGCTTCGTCGGGGCGCGCAGCGTGGTTCACACGCACGCCGACGCCATCGTCTCGCTGACGAACAACGACCGCGCCGCCGACACGCTGGAGGCGGTCTATGGCAAGGACGTCATCGCGCTCGACTACCGGCGCCCCGGCTTCCGCATCTCGCGGGAAGTGGCGGACGCCATCGCCGAGCGCCCCGACGCCAAGGCGCTGGTGCTCGCCCAGCACGGGACCATCACGTGGGGCGTCACCGTGCGCGAGGCCTACGAAGCCACGATCGAGCTGATCACGCGCGCGGAGGAGGTGATCGCCGCGCGCAAGAAAGGCCGCCGGGCCTTCGGCGGGCCGCGGGTGCCGATCCTGCCGCCGGCGCAGCGCCGCGAGCTGGCCGTCCGCGTCGCACCGCGCTTGCGCGGACTGCTCAGCCGACCCCGTCGCCAGATTCTCGGCTTCGACGACGCCGCCAGGGTGACCGAGTTCGTCTCGTCGGTGGATGCGCCGGCGGTCTCGCAGATCGGGCCGGCCACACCCGACCACACCATCTACACCAAGCGCCTGCCCTGCTTCGTGGCGCTCGACCGCGCGGACGATGCGCCGACCGTTCTGAGCGCGATCGAGCGGAGTCTCGCCGCGTTCGAGCGCGACTACACCGCGTACGTCGACACCCATCGCGATCCGAATGTCGAGCTGATCGATGCGCTGCCTCGCGTCGTGCTCGTCCCCGGTCTCGGCATGTTCACGGTCGGGCGCGATCGCCGGACGACCGGCATCGTGAGCGACATCTATCACCACACGATCGACGTCATCGGCAACGCGACGGCGTTCGGCGGATACGTCTCACTCACGGCGAAGGACGCGTTCGACGTCGAGTACTGGCCGCTCGAGCTCTACAAGCTCACGCTGGCGCCGCCGGAGAAGGAGCTGGCGCGACGGATCGCTCTCGTTACCGGCGGCGCCTCCGGGATCGGCCGGGCGGTGGCCCGCCGCCTGGCCACCGAGGGCGCCCACGTCCTCGTCGGCGACGTCGACCAGGCCGGTGCGAAGAAGACGGCCGAGGAGATCATCGCGTCGCGAGGGGCCGGCAGCGCGATCGGACTCTCCATGGATGTGACGGACGAATCGTCGATCCGGGCCGCGTTCGAGGAGGCCATTCTCGCCTGGGGAGGCCTCGACATCCTCGTCTCCAACGCCGGCGTCGCTCACTCGGCGCCGGTCGCCGAGATGGCGCTCTCGGACTGGGAACGCTCGTTCGCGGTCAACTCCACGGGCCACTTCCTCGTCGCTCGTGAGGCGATTCGGATCATGATCGGCCAGGGGATCGGCGGCGCGCTCGTCTTCGTCGCCACCAAGAACGTGATGGCGCCCGGCAAGGACTTCGCCGCCTACTCGGCGGCCAAAGCCGCCGAGGCTCAGCTGGCGAAGGTGCTCGCCCTCGAGGGCGCGCCCCACGGCATCCGCTCCAACATCGTGAACCCCGACGCCGTGTTCCAGGACTCGCGGCTGTGGTCCGACGACGTGCGGCGGCAGCGAGCGCACGCGCAGGGAATCGCGGTGGACCAGCTGGAAGACTTCTACCGCAAGCGCAACCTGCTCGGAGCGCGCATCCTCCCCGAGGACGTTGCCGAGGCCGTGTTGTTCCTCGCGTCCGACCGGTCGGCCAAGACCACGGGCTGCACGATCACCGTGGACGGCGGCGTGCGCGAAGCATTTCCCCGGTGAGTCGCTTCGGCGCGTTTCTCTCGCTCCACTCGCCGGATGATCAGTGGGACCTCGTTCGGCGCGTGGAGACGCTCGGCTTCGACTCCGTGTGGTGTGGCGATCACGTATCGTTCAACCTGCCGCTGTGGGAGTCGCTGACGCTGCTCGCGTCCTACGCCTCGATCACCTCCCGGATCCGGCTCGGCAGCGCCGTGTACCTGCTCGCCCTTCGCCCGGCCGCCGTGGCCGCGAAGGTCACCGCCACCCTCGACGCGCTGTCCGGGGGCCGGCTCATCTTCGGCGTGGGCGTCGGCGGCGAAAATCCGAAGGAGTTCGAGGCGTGCGGCGTGCCCCATCGCGAGCGCGGCGCCCGCGTGACCGAGGCCATCGACGTCGTGCGCACGCTCTGGCGCGACACGCCGGCCACCTTCAAGGGCCGCTTCACGCAGTTCGAGGGCGTGAGCATCGATCCGAAACCCGTCCAGAAGCCGGGGCCGCCGATCTGGGTCGGCGGCCGCTCCGACGCCGCGCTGGCGCGCGCGGGCCGCCAGGGCGACGGCTGGGTCTCGTACGTGGTGACGCCCGACCGCTATCGGCAGAGCCTCGACAAGATTCGGGCCGCGGCCGCGTCGGTGGGCCGTGGGCTCGACGGCTTCGTGACCGCGCACCTGACGTTCATCACCGTCGGACGCGACTACGAGGGCGCGCGCTCGGCGTGGGTGGCTCGACTCAGCAAGCGATACGCGCAGGACTTCGGCCCGCTGGCCGACAAGTACGGCGTCATCGGCACGCCGGAGCAATGTGCCGCGCGCATTGCCGAGTTCCGCGCCGCCGGCTGTGCGTACTTCCTGCTGAACGCCATCTGCGACCCTCCGGACGAGCGCGAGCAGCTGGAGCTGATCGCCGCCGAGGTGCTGCCGCGCCTGCGAGCGTGAAGCCGCGCGAGTGCCGGGCTCGCGTGACCGCCGTTCGCGCGCTGACGTCCGAGATTCTCGAAGTCGATCTCGCCATGGAGGACCCGGCGGCGTTCGAGTTTGCCGCCGGGCAATGGATCTCCGTCCCGTTCGGGCCCAAGACCGTACGCGCGTACACCATCGCGTCCACGCCGCTCCAGCCGCGGCGCCTCACGCTCTGCGCCGACGTGGCGCCCGGCGGTCTCGGCTCGGCGTGGTTCCGCGGGCTCGCGCCGGGCGCACCGGTGAGCTTCAAGGGGCCGCTGGGCGGCTTCGTGTACACGCGGGCCGATGCGCGCCGCCCGCTCTTCGTGGCCGAGGAGATCGGCATCGTCCCGATCCGCTCCATCGTGACCTGGCTCTACGCGACGGGCCTGGGCCGACCGGCGACGCTCGTCTACTGGGCGCGCGACCGCAGCTGGCTCGCCTACGACGCGGAGTTCCGCTCTCTCGCGCGACGTTACCCGGGCTTCGCGTATCATCCCGTCGTCGCCGAATCCCCCGCGGCGTCGGTGGACCGGCTGACGCCCACGGTCGATGGCCTCGTGGCCTACGTCGCCGGTGGGGGGGAGACGATCAACCGGGTCAGGGATGTCCTGATGGCGAAGGGACTCGACCGCAAAGCCGTGAAGTGGGAGAAATTCTGGTGACGTCCGTGCCATGGCCGAGCTGAGCGGCGGCGATCTCGTCGCGCGCGTTCTCGCGCAGGCGGGCGTGGGCCACGTGTTCACGCTGTGCGGCGGCCACATCCTGCCGATCTACGATGGCTGCCTGCGCGAAGGCATCCGCGTGATCGATCTGCGGCATGAACAGGCCGCCGCGCACGCCGCGGATGCCTCGGCACGCCTCACCCGGAATCTCGGCGTCGCCGTCGTCACGGCGGGGCCCGGCGTGACCGACGCCGTGACCGGCGTCGCCAATGCCTACTCGGCGCGAAGCCCGTTGCTCCTCATCGGGGGCGCGGCGCCGCTCGGCTTGCGCGGGCTCGGGGCGCTCCAGGAGATGGAGCAGGTGGCGCTGCTGCGGCCGATCACGAAGGGGTCGTGGTCGGTCGCCGAGACGCGCCAGATCCCGGAGACGCTGACGACCGCGATTCGCACCGCGCTGTCCGGTCGGCCGGGGCCGGTGTTCGTCGAGATCCCCGTCGACCTCCTGCTCGGGCAGGTCGAGGACCGCCTGGCGCCGATCCCCACCGGGTACGTCCATCGCACGCCGGCCGGACTCGCTGCGCCCGCGCTGGCCGAGCTGGCGCGGCTCGTCGGCGAGGCCGAGCGCCCGCTGGTCATCGCCGGCAGCGGCGTGTACTGGGACGGCGCGTCGGCGTCGCTCACCGCGCTCGCCGAGCGCGCCGGCATCCCCATCCTCATGAACGGCGCAGGGCGCGGTACGCTCCCGAGCGACCATCGGTGCGCGGTGGCGTCCGCGCGCGGCTTCGCCCTGGGCCAGGCCGACGTCGTCCTCGTGCTGGGCGCGCCGCTCGACTTCCGCCTCGGCTACGGCCGGCCGCCGACATTCGCCGAGAACGTCAAGGTCGCGATGGTGGACGCCGATCCGTCGGAGCTCGGTCGCAACCGCGCGCTGGCGGTCGGTGTCGTGGCCGACATCGACGTGGTGCTGCGGCAGCTCCTCGACGCGTTGCCAAGGGGCGTGGCCGAGCGTTTCCGTCCGTGGCGCGAGGCGGTCGCGACGCGCGAGGTCGATGGTCGGCGCGCCCTCGCCAGCCTGGCCGAGGCGGACGACGTGCCGATCTCTCACTACCGGCTCGCGGCGGAGATTGCGCGCGTCGTCACGCCAGAGACGATCGTGGTGGGCGACGGCGGCGACGTCGTCGGCTGCGCCGCCAAGTACGTGCCGCTGCACCGCGCCGGGCAGTGGCTGGATCCCGGTCCGTTCGGATGCCTTGGCGTCGGCCCGCCCTTTGCGCTGGCCGCGAAGCTGTTGAACCCCGGGCGGCGCGTGCTGCTCATCGCTGGCGACGGCGCGTTCGGGCTGAACGGCATGGACATGGAGACGGCCGTCCGCTTCGCTGCGCCGTTCGTCTGCGTCGTGGGCAACGACGGCGGCTGGGGCCAGATCCGGAATCCACAGCTCCAGTTCTTCGGCGCCGAGCGCGCGGTGGCGACGTCGTTGCCCACGGCCCGCTACGATCTGATGGTCGAGGCGCTCGGCGGCCGGGGCGCGCTCGTGACCAAGCCGACCGACCTCGGCCCGGCGCTCGAGCGCGCGCTCGCCTCGGACGACGTGTGGTGCATCAACGTCGTCCTCGATCCCGCGGCCTATCGCCGCACCGGCCAGGTATCGATGGCCATCTAGTGTGCGGCTCCAAGGAACTTCGCCTCACTTATGAGGATCACGTTCCTCTGTCCGCACGTGAGAATCGCCGGCGGTGTCCGGGCCATCCTCACCTACGCGGACCGCCTCGCCGGCCGTGGGCACCGCGTCACCGTGCTCGTTCCCGCCCACGGCCGCCTCCGCGCTCTCGGCCGACGGTTGCGCGGCGTGCAACCGGACTGGCTGGCGAACTTTCGCGCCCGCATCGAGTGGGTGACGCGCTGGTCGTCGGAGTGGCTGCCGCCAGGCGAGGTGGTCGTGGCCACGGCCTGGCAGTCGGCGCCGATCGTCGCCGCCGCGCCGCCGCAGGCGGGGCGAAAGTTCTACCTCGTCCAGCACTACGAGAGCCTGTATCACGGGAGCGCGACGACCGTTGACGCGACCTATCGGCTGCCGCTCCAGACGATCGTGATCTCGACCTGGCTGCGTGACGTCTTGCGCGAGCGCTTCGGGCGCGATGCCGAGGTCCTGGTGACGCCGGTGGACCGCGCGCTCTTCCATCCACTCGCGGTCGACGCCGGCACGACGCGGCCACGCGTCTTGATGCTGCACCACGACTACGCCTGGAAGGGTGTGGCCGACGGGCTCGATGCGGTCGCGCGCGTCAGGAAGACGGTGCCGTCACTCCATCTCGTCGGGTTCGGCGTCAAGCCGCCACGTGAGCCTGGTGGCTACGACGAGTTCCACGAGAATCCGGCGCAGGATAGGCTGGCCTCGCTCTACTCCGGCGTCGACATTTATCTGTGCCCGTCGTGGGACGAAGGGCTGGGGATGCCGCCGATGGAAGCGATGGCGTGCGGCGCCGCGCTGGTGACGTACGACAACGGTGGCTGTCGCGACTACGCGCGGGACGGGGAGACGGCCCTGGTGGCACGCCGGCGTGACGTGGAGGATCTGGCCGTGAAGCTCGAGCGGGTGGCGCGGGACGACGCGCTTCGGCGCGCCCTCGCGGCCGCGGGTCAGAAGCTGGTGACGACCGCTTTCGACTGGGACCGGGCGGTGGAGCGGATGGAGAAGATCTTCATGGGCTGATCTCCTCCGAGGTCGCCGGGTCAGGGGGCTCGAGGCCAACAATCTCGAGGCGGGAGGCCAGCGTCGAGAGCTCGCTTTCGACCGCGCGCAGCCGGTCGGCGAGCCGATCGCGCTCGTCGCGCAGCGTACGCGCGAGCGAGAGCACGGCCTCGATGAGGAGCCGCTCCCGTTCGTCGATCGCTTCCGTGTCGGGAATCACGTACGACGCCGTCTTCAAGAAGGGTGCCGGTCGACAAACCCTTCTGCGGCAGGCACTTGCGGATAATGCCGCAGGGCCACTCGTGCGACGACGTGGCACCCCGAGTCAGGAGTGTCGTCACCGAGACACGCGTGACCAGCGTGCTAAACTTCGGCGGGATGCCCATCTACGAGTACGACTGTCGCGACTGCCGCCGCGTCGTCAGCATCCTCGTCCTTCGCCCGTCAGCGGCCGCGGCGCCTACGTGTCCTCGCTGCGGCGGTTCCGCGCTCAACCGCGTCATGTCACGCTTCGCCACGGTGAAGTCCGAGGAAGCGCGTCTGGAGTCTCTCGCCGATCCCGCGTCGCTCGGCGATCTCGACGAGAACGATCCCGCCAGCATGGGCCGGTTCATGAAGCGCATGGGCCGGGAGATGGGCGACGAGCTGGGCGACGACTTCAACGAGGCGGTCGACGAAGCGATGGCCGAGGAGAGCGGTACCGACGGCGACGCCGAGGCCGCCCCGGGGTCGGCCGCCGATTCCTCGCTCGGCGATCTGTGAAGGTCGACGTTCACGACCGCCTCGACGCGGTCGGCGAAGCGGCGTGGAACGAGCTGCATGCCCGGACGAGCCTGCGCTCGCCGTTCCTCACCTGGATCTGGCAACGCCAGTGGGCCGAGGTCTTCACCACGGGGCACCGGCTCGAGATCTGGCGCGTGAGCGATACGGCTGGACTGGTCGCGCTGCTACCGCTCTACGAGGCCGAGCCCGGGGTTTTTCGCATCCTCGGCGGCGTCGAGATCTCCGACTACCTCGACCTGATCGCCGTCGCCGGTCGTGAGGAGGAGGCGTGGACGGCACTCCTGGGAGCGCGCGCTTCTGCAGGCACGGTCTGGGATCTCCACGCCGTGCCCGGCGCGTCGCCCACCGTGACGTTTATGGCTTCGCTGGCTGCCGCAGCCGGACTGGAGACGAAGATCGCCGTCGAGGAGCGATGTCCAGTGCTCGTGCTGCCCCCGTCGTGGGAAACCTACCTCACGAGCCTCAGCAAGCACCGTCACGAGCTGACCCGCAAGATGCGGCGGCTCGAGCGCGAGGCGCCGGACGCCACGCCGACGTTCGCGGCAACTCCGGAGGCGATCGCCGCCCGCCTGGATGAGTTCCTCGCGCTCCATCGCAGCTCTCGCGCCGGGAAGGCGCGCTTCATGGACGCGCGCATGGAGACCTTCTTCCGCCGGACCGTCACAATGCTGGCCGAACGCGGAATGGCGCGGCTGTGGTTCCTCGATGCGACCGGCGGGCCGATGGCGGCGTTCATCACGCTCGAGTGGGATGGCACCGTTGGCCTCTACAACTCCGGCTTCCAGCCCGACCGCGCCCAGCTCGCGCCGGGCCTCGTGCTCCTCGCCCACCTGGTGCGTGACGCCATCGAGCGCGGCAAGCAGCGCTTCGACTTCCTGCGCGGCGAAGAGCGGTACAAGTACGAGTTCGGCCCCACGCCCGAGGAGGTCTACACGGTGAGGATCTCGTGACCTTGCGGGTCGCCATGTTGAGCGTTCACACGTGCCCCCTGGCCGCACTGGGCGGCAAGGAGACAGGCGGGATGAACGTGTACGTCCGCGAGGTCGCCCGCGAGCTCGGTCGCATGGGGGCCCAGGTGGACATCTTCACGCGCTCGCAGAACGCCGGCATCCCGCGCGTGGTCGAGTTCGCCGACGGTGTGCGCGTCGTGCACCTGGCGGCCGGACCGCAAGCGCCGATGGCCCGCGAGCGGGTCCACGATCACCTCGACGAGTTCATCGACGGGGTG
>MNEG01000042.1 GCA_001917585.1 Candidatus Rokubacteria bacterium 13_1_40CM_68_15 | reverse complement strand
TCTCGAGCGGCTTCTGCGCCGACGTGCCGACGACCGGTACGTTGAGCTGCTCGCCCAGCGTGCGCAGCTGATCCTGGGCGGCCGGACGATAGGTGTCGGCCGCGGCCAGGATCGGGTGCTGGCCCTGCTTGGCGTAGAGCCGGGCGAGCTTGGCGGCCGTCGTCGTCTTGCCCGAGCCCTGCAGCCCGATCAGCATGACGATCGTCGGCGGATGGGCGGCGGGCGTGAGTCGATGGCCGCTCCCACCGAGCAGCTCGACCAGCTCGCCGTGGACGACCTTCACGACCTGCTGGGCGGGCGTGAGCGAGGTGAGCACGTCCTGGCCGATGGCCCTCGCCCTCACCCGATCGACGAACTCGCGGACGACCTTGAAGTTGACGTCCGCCTCCAGGAGCGCCACCCGGACCTCGCGCAAGGCTTCCTGGATGTTGTCCTCGGTGAGACGTCCGCGGCCTCCAAGACGGTCGAAGACGGTCTGCAGTCTCGTGCTGAGTGAGTCGAACATGGAAAGTTAGACTTTACGGAACTATGCGGAAAATTTCAACACGGCGGGCGTCGACGGCCTAGGCCCGGGCCGCAGCCTCGCGCATCTTCTTGATGACCGCGGCGGGGTCGGACTGGCCGAAGATGGCCGAGCCGGCGACGAGCATGGAGGCGCCGTGCCGGGCCAGGGACTCGGCGTGCTCGATCTTCACACCGCCGTCCACCGAGACCTCGACGTCGCGGCCGCCGAGCAGTGTCCGCACGAGACGGACCTTCGGCAGCACGGCCGGGATGAATTTCTGACCGCCGAAGCCGGGGTTGACCGACATCACGAGCACGAGATCGAGATCGTCCAGCACGTACGTGAGGGTCTCCGGGTGCGTCGACGGGTTGAGCGAGGCGCCCGCCTTGGCGCCCAGCTCGCGAATCTGGGCCAGCGTCCGCTGCAGGTGTGGAGATGCTTCCACGTGCACGGTCACGATGTCGGCGCCCGCCCGCACGAAGTTGCCGACGTAACGTTCCGGCTCCACGATCATGAGGTGGACGTCGAGCGGGAGCCGCGTGCGCTTGCGGATCGCCTCCACCACGACGGGGCCGATGGTGATATTCGGGACGAAGCGGCCGTCCATGACGTCCACGTGGAGCAGATCGGCCCCCCCAGCCTCGACCCGGCGGATGTCGTCGGCGAGCGCCGCGAAATCGGCCGAGAGAATCGACGGCGCAATCTTCATTGGCTGCATCTTATCAGACGGACGGCGGTGAACCCGTCGGTGCCGTGCTGGTGCGGCCGGCAACGAAGGAATCCATCCGGGTCGAGAGCCACCGGGAAATCCGCTGGTGGATCGAGCGCGAACCCGGGATGTGCGGCCAGGAACCGTCGCGCCACGTCGTCGTTCTCCTCGGGCTCGAGCGAGCACGTGGCGTAGACGAGGCGGCCGCCCCGCTTCACCATCGCGGCCGCGGCGGTGATGATCGCCTGCTGACGCTCGGCGTTCGCGACGATGTCGTCCGGCGCTCGACGCCACTTCACCTCGGGGTTGCGTCGCAGGACACCGAGGCTCGAGCACGGCGCGTCCACGAGCACGGCATCGCAGACAGCGGGGAACTTCGGGGCCAGCGTCTCGGCCGGGCCGTCGAGCGTCTCCACGATCGTCACGCCGAGTCGTTTCGCGGACTCGCGCACGAGGTTCAGACGTGCGGGCTGGGGATCGAAGGCCAGGATGCGCCCGCGGTTCTCGAGAAGCTGGGCCAGGTGGGTGGTCTTCGTCCCGGGCGCGGCGCAGACGTCGCCCACCGTATCGCCCGGGCCGACTTCGAGGAGCTGCGCCACCAGCATCGAGGCCTCGTCCTGGATGACGAAGGCGCCGTCGGCGAACGCTCGCCACTGGCCCGGGCTCCCCCCATGGTCGGCGATGAGCCCTTCCCCCGCGTACCGGCTTGGCCGCGTGGCGATGTTGTCCTCGGTCTCGAGGCGCGCCGCCAGCGCTTCGCGGGTGACACGGAGCGTGTTGGCGCGGAGCGTGAGCGGCGGCCGCTCGTTCAGCGCCCGCATCAGCGCCTCCGCTTCGCTCGCGCCGTAGCGCTTCATCCAGCGGGCAGCCAGCCACGTGGGGAACGAGCAACGCAGCGCCAGCGCTTCTGTGAGGTCCGCCGGAGGGCGCGGCTCGCGCTCGGTGGCGCCCCGGCGGGCAAAGGACCTCAGCACTGCGTTGACGAAGCCGCCGACGCCGGGCTTGCGGGCGCGGCCGGCGAGCGTCACGGCGTCGTTGACGGCGGCGAAGGCCGGGACACGCTCGAGGAAGGCGATCTGGTAGGCCGTCATGCGCAACAGGACGAGCGGCGCGGGATCGACATCATCCAGCCGTCGCTTGGAGTGCGGGGCGAGGATCCAGTCGAGGTAACGCTGCCAGCGGAGCGTCCCGTAAACCAGCTCGGTGGCCAGCGCGACGTCGCGTGGCGAGAGCCGTCGGCGGTCGAGCTCGGCGTCAAGGGCAAGGTCGGCGTAGGCGCCTTCGGACACGACGCGCTCGAGCACGCGCGCCGCCACCACGCGTGCCGGCGAAGGGGTGTTCATGAAAATTTCGCGCCGGCGCCCAGGCGCGTCCCGCGAAGATAGTCCGCCCAGGACATCCGCCGCTTGTTCTCTGGCTGGACCTCGAGGGGCAGGAAGCCACCGTCGCGCGTCGCGATGGCGAGCTCTCCGCCGTGAGGAACGAGCGTGCCGGGAAGTCCGAGCTGTCCGATCGTGACTGCCGTGGCCCGCCAGACGCTCAACTTTCCGGCATCCGTCGACGTCGCCGCGCCTGGCCACGGGTTGCACCCCCGCACGACGTTCACGAGCTCCCGGGCAGGTCTCGCCCAGTCCAGACCGCCGTCAGTTTTCTTGAGCCGCGGGGCCAGGGTGGCCTCTTCGTGGCGCTGGGGAATCGGCGTGAGGGTATCGAGCCGCGTGAGCGTATCGATGAGGACGTCGGCGCCCAGGCTGGCCAGCCGCTCCGACAGCTCACCGGTTGTCTCGCCGGCCCCGATCGCCGTGGGCACGCGCAGGAGCATCGGCCCCGTGTCCATGCCCTCGTCCATCTGGATGGTCGTGATTCCCGTTTCCGTCTCGCCGCGCATGATCGCCCACGCGATGGGAGCGGCGCCGCGGTAGCGCGGCAGCAGCGAGGCGTGGACGTTGATCGATCCGCGCTTGGCCGCGTCGAGCACGGCCCGGGGCAGGATCTGGCCGAAGGCGACGACGACGGCGACGTCGGCCCCGAGCTCGCGGAGGCGTTCGGACCAACCGGGATCACGCAGGCGTGGCGGCTGGAGCACGGGTAGGCCGGCCTCGAGCGCGCGCTCCTTCACCGGCGGCGCCGTCAACCGCTGACCGCGATGCGCCGGGCGATCGGGCTGGGTGACGACGGCGACCACGCGATGGTGACGCAGCAGCGCATCGAGCGTGGGTAGCGAGAACTCCGGAGTGCCGTAAAAGAGGACGTTCAGCGTGGCCGCGACTACAGTGCGAACGCCCGGTGGGGCGCGTCCTCGGGCAGGCCCTCTTTCTTGATCTTCCGCTTGATGCGGTCGCGGGCAACCGGATCGAGGCGGTCGATGAACAGGACGCCGTCGAGGTGATCCATCTCGTGCTGGAGGACGCGGGCGTGAAGCCCGCGCCCGAGGATGCTCACCGGCCTTTCCTCGAGATCCTTCGCCTCGACGCGCACCCACGCCGCGCGCGTCACCTGGGCGAACACCCCGGGAATCGAGAGGCATCCTTCTTCGGCCGTCGCCTCGCCGCCCTGCTCGACGATCGCGGGATTCACGAGGGCGCGAGCCTCGCGCGTCTCGTCGTCGGCCACGACGATGAGGCGCAGCGACATGCCGATCTGGGGGGCGGCCAGCCCGATTCCGACCTCGTCGTACATGGTATCCACCATGTCGGCGACGAGATTCCGGACGTCCGGGGTGATCTCGCCCACGGGGTTGGCCCGACGCCTGAGCGTCGGATCGCCGTATCGGCGCACTTTCAGGACGGCCATTCGACTGGATCGACCTCCACATCCATGATACCGCGACTCCGCGCAGCCCCCACCGTATCGGCCCCTTCGAGCGCCTCGGCCAGGACCCGCGGCAGGTCCGCGTGGCCTTTCACGACGATGCGCCGGGCGCGGTTCCGGCGATCTGGAGTGGCCGGGTACACCGTGAGCCGGGGCTTGCCGGCGAGCGCGGCCGTCACGGCGTCGGCCAGCCGTGCGCTTTCGGGGCCGCCCCGTGCCGCCACCGTGATGATGGCGAGTCGCCGGAACGGCGGATATCCGAGCTCGGCGCGGAATTTCAGCTCCGGCTTGTAGAAGGCGGCGAGATCCTGGCGGGTCACGGCGTCGAGCGCGTAGTGGCCGGGGTTCTGCGACTGGATGATCACCTGACCGTCGGGACCGACGCGCTCGGCCGCCGCCCACAGCAGCCCGAACGCGCGCTCGGTGGCGCGGAAATCGGGCAGCCCGAGGAGCTGATCGGGTGAGACGAAGCCGGCCAGGCCGAGCGAGGCCGGGCCGAACAGACGAAGCGCGCCCCGCGTGCCGATGACGACGTCGGCGCTCAGCGCGGCCTTCCGCTGGGCCTCGGCCTTCGCGCCACGGGTCGCCTCGGGATCGAAGCGGGCGATCCGTGCGCTCACGAAGCGCCGCCGGACGGCGTGCTCGACACGCTCGGCGCCCCATCCGAACGGCGCCAGCCGCCGTCCGCGGCAAGCCGGGCACACGTTCATCAAGGGCACGGCGGTTCCGCACAGCCGGCACGTGAGAGTCCGGCCCGCCGGCGAGTACGCGAGAGCGATCGCGCAGCTCTCGCACTTGAGAATGACGCCGCATTCGTCGCAGCCGAGGATCGAGGCGAGGCGGCTGACGCCGAGGAACACCCGGCGGCGCGCGGTCAGCGTCTCCCGGATCGCACGCGCCAGGGCCGGCGTCAGCGCCTCGCGCTTGGCGATGCCGCGCGTGTCGGCGACGCTGACCGCTGGCCACGGCGCGGGCGGCGGGCCGTCGAGTCGTACGCGGCCGCTGTCGCAGTGCCACCACATCTCCACGCTCGGCGTGGCGCTGCTCAGGAGCGCGCGGAGGTGTTCGCGGCGCGCACGCTCGAGCGCGATGTCGCGTGTGTGCATCCGCGGCGCTCCCGGCGGCTTGTGGGCCGCCTCGTGCTCGTCGATCAGCGCCACCGTGGCGCCGGCCGGCAGCGGCGCCAGGAGAGCCGAGCGCGTGCCCACGGCAAGCGCGGCCTCGCCTGCGGCGAGCGCACGCCAGGCCTGAGACCGCTCGGCGTCGGTCACGCCGGAGTCCAGACGCACGACATGGCCGAGCTTGCCCAGGCGCTGCGCCCAGCGCGCGGCGCCGTCGACGTCGGCGGAGAGCACGAGCGTCGTCGTGCCGGCGCCGGCGATGCGCTCGATCAGCCTCGCCTCCCGTCCGGCGCCGATCAGCAGCTCGGGTGGGCTCACGTCGCGATCACCGGCTACGGCGCCGGAGCGGGGGATGGGCGCGAGGGTGGGGGGCGGCATGAGCGTGAGGCACGTCGAGCCGAAGCTCGTCGCACTGTCGGCGGCAATCCAGCCGACGAGATCGAGCGTCGACGCATCGAGCAACGGCGCCGGCTCCACGGCGCGCAGAATCGGCTTCAGCTTCTCGCCCGCGTCCGATCTGACGTCGACGACGACGCCGATCCGGGAGGCTCCGCGCAGAGCGGCCAGCACACGCTGGCCCCGCACGACCGTCAGGCCGTCCGGAACGCGATACGAGAACGGGTGGGCGATCGGAGCGTCGAACGCGACGTCCGCGACCATGTCAGCGCGTTCGGCGGCGATCGTACTCCCGGCGAGCGAGTTTCAGATCCTCCCAGGCCATGCGCTTGTACTCCTGGCCGGGATTCCTCAGGAGAAACGCGGGATGGAACGTGGGGACGAGCACGCCGCCGCGATAGGGATGCAGGCGCCCGCGGAGCTTGCCGATGGGCTCGCGCGTTTTGAGCAGCGCCTGGCTGGCCACGCTGCCGAGCGCCAGCACGACCTTCGGCTCGAGGATGCCGAGCTGGGCGTCGAGGAACGGCGCGCAGGCGGCCAGCTCATCGGGCTCGGGATTGCGATTTCCGGGGGGGCGGCACTTGACGGCATTCGTGATGTACACCTCGTCACGGGAGAGCTGCACCGACTCGAGCATCTTCGTGAGCAGCTGACCGGCGCGGCCCACGAAGGGTTTGCCCTGCGCGTCCTCGTCGGCACCCGGGCCCTCGCCAATGACGACGAACTCGGCGCGTGGGCTGCCCGAGCCGAAGACGATCGTGTTGCGCTGCTCGCAGAGCTTGCAGCGCCGGCAGCCCTGGAGGTCGCGCTCCTGAGCGGCCAGCGCCTCGGCGGGACCGAGCAGGTAATCGCCGGACAGGCCGAGCTCGCTCACGCCGAGATCACGGTGGTGACGGAGCGTGGCGCCGAGCTCACCGAGCGCCTCGGCCAGGGCCGTGCGAGGATTGTCGGTCAGCGCTTGATCCGATCACCGCGCACAGCGGCGCGGACGGCGAGCAGGTGGCTCAAGATCGCGTCGGCGACGGCGGCCTTGCTCATCCGCGGCAGGCCGTGCTCGCCGCCCCAGCGATCGAGCAGGAGCACCTCGTTGTCGTCGGCGTCGAAGCCGATGCCCGCCTGGCTGACGTCGTTGACGACGAGCACATCGATGCCCTTTGCCTTCAGCTTGGCTTTCGCGTTGGCGGCCACCTCGTTGGTCTCGGCGGCGAAGCCGACGATGAACGCGCCGGTGCGGCGGGCCGCCACCTCGGCCAGGATGTCAGGGTTCGGCGTGAGCTCAATCGTCAGGTCTTGCTTGGTCTTGATCTTCGTGTTCGCGGCGTGCTTGGGGCGCCAGTCCGCGACGGCGGCGGCCTTGATGACGATGCTGGCCCCGGGCGCGTGCTGCAGCACCGCCTCGCGCATCTCCTCGGCGGTCTGCACGGGCACGAAGACGGCACCGGCGGGGGGCGTGAGCGCGGTCGGTCCCGACACCAGGGTCACGTCGGCGCCCCGCCGG
Organism: Candidatus Rokubacteria bacterium 13_1_40CM_68_15; assembly: GCA_001917585.1. Lineage (GTDB taxonomy): Bacteria > Methylomirabilota > Methylomirabilia > Rokubacteriales > CSP1-6 > 40CM-68-15. The sequence continues at coordinate 5,441 of MNEG01000042.1, read as the reverse complement.
AGCGCCGCGCGCGCGATGCCGTAGCCCATCTTTCCCGACGAACGATTCGAGATGTAACGGACGGGGTCGATGGGCTCACGGGTCGGCCCGGCCGTCACCAGGATGCGCTCGCCGGCGAGATCGCGCTGCGGCGTGAGCACCCCCAGCAACGCTTCCACGATCGCTTCCACGTCGGGCAACCGGCCCTTGCCGCTGAGCCCCGAGGCGAGCGCGCCCGCTTCGGGTTCGAGCACGGTCACGCCGCGCTCCCGGAGGAGCGCGACGTTGGCGCGCACGGCGGCGTGGTCCCACATCCCGCCGTCCATGGCGGGCGCGATCAGCACCTGCCCGCGCGCGGCGAGGAGGACCGTGGTCAGGAAGTCGTCGGCGATGCCGTGCGCCGCCTTGGCCAGCAGATTGGCCGTGGCCGGCGCGACCACGACGGCGTGCGCCCGCTCGGCCAGCGCCACGTGCTCGACGGCATCGGGACTCTGAGGATCGAAGAGGTTGCTGAGCACGGGACGGCCGGAGAGCGTCCGGAACGTGAGGGGGCCCACGAACTCGCGCGCGTGCTCGGTGAGGCAGACGGTGACGCGGGCGCCCAGGCCCGTGAGCTCACGCAGCAGGTACACCGCCTTGTAGGCCGCGATGGACCCGGTGACACCGAGGATCAGCTCCTTGCCGTCGAGGGCCGCCATCAGGCCTTGGTCTCTCCCTCCTCCTTCACCCGGTATTCGACCTTCGCCTGCGAGATCTCTTCCAGCGCCACGCTGGTCGGCTTCTTCTGCTTGGATTCCACCCGGGCCGGCGCGCCGCGGTTGATCTGGCGTGCGCGCTTGGCCGACAGCACGACGAGCAGGTAGCGGTTCGAGACCTTGTTCAGCGCGTTCTCCAGTGAGGGAAATGACATCAGTCGTGAGCCTCCTTGCTCGGTAATTCGAGATCCGGCAATGTCAGGCCGAGGCGGGAGGTACGCGCCCGCTCGGCGAGGATGATGGCCGTGAGCTGGTTCACGGCGTCGTCCACATCGCGGTTCACCACCAGGTAGTCGTACGACCGCCACGTCGCGATCTCCTCGCGCGCACGGTCGAGCCTGCGCATGATCTCCTTCTCGGCATCCGACCGGCGCTCGCGCAGCCGCTGCTCGAGCTCGCTCATCGACGGCGCCACGATGAAGACCAGCACCGCCTCCGGATATCGCCGCCGCAGCTGGGCCGCGCCCTGGGTGTCGATGTCGAGCAGGATGTCCTGCCCGCCGTCGAGCGCCGCTTGCAGCACGCTGGCCCGGGTGCCGTACAGGTTGCCGTGGACCTGCGCCCATTCGGCGAACTCGCCGCGCGCGCGCAACGCCTGAAACTCCTGGGCGCTGACGAAGCAGAAGTCGGAGCCGTCCTTTTCGCCCGGTCGAGGCGGCCGCGTCGTGTACGACACCGAGTAGGCGAGATCGGGCAGGCGCTGGCGCGTCTCCCGGCACAGCGTCGTCTTGCCGGCGCCCGAGGGCGCCGACACCACGAACAGCGCGCCGCGCCGTCTAATCACGCCCTTGCCTATTCAAGGTTCTGCACTTGTTCCCGCATCTTTTCGAGCATGCCCTTGGCGGCCAGCGCCGCCTGGGAAAGCTCGAGGTCGTCGGCCTTGGCCCCGAGCGTGTTCACCTCGCGATTCAGCTCCTGGATGAGGAAGTCGAGCGGGCGCCCCACCGGCCCGCCCTTGTCGAGCTTCGTCCCGAGGTCTTCGAGATGCGCGCGAAGCCGGGCCAGCTCCTCGGTGACGTCGGTCTTCTGGGCCCACACCGCAACCTCGGTCATGATGCGTGTCTCGTCGAGCGGCGCGTCGGCCAGCATCGCGCGTAGCCGCTCGCGCAAGCGATCGCTGCGACGGCCCGCCGCCTGAGGCGCGCGCGTCGCCATCGTCGCGACCTCGGCCATCAGCTCGGCGCGGAGCACGCGGAGCTCCGCGGCCAGCGCCGCGCCCTCGACGGCACGCTGGGCGATCAGAGCCTCGAGCGCGCGTCCGAGCGTGTCGGCGACGAGCGGCCACAGCGTCGCGGGATCGACCGGTGTCGGCTCGGCCACCTCGACCACGCCCGGCTGATCGAGCACCCAGGCCAGAGCTGGATCGTCCTCGAGACCGAGATCGCGTCCGAGGGCGCGCGCCTGCTCGACATAGCGTCGTGCGAGCGCTGCGTCCACCCGCACCTCCTGGGCCGCGCGCCCGGCCGCCGGCCCGAGTTGGGCCGTGACGTCGACGCGTCCGCGCTCGACACGCGCTTGCACCAGCCGCCGAGCGTCGAGATCGAGACTGGAGAGCGCCGTGGGCAACCGAAGCGCGATGTCGAGATGCCGATGATTGACCGATTTGATCTCTACCGTGAGCGCATAGCCTAGGCCCGAGCCCTCGGCGCGGCCGAATCCGGTCATACTCCGGATCATCGAAGGGCGCTCATCGTCAAAGGATAGGTAAATTCCCCTGTAGTGTCAATGTGTTGCGGTGTGCCTGGAGCGATCAGCGACGACGTGCGAGGTTCGCCACGACCGCGATCAGCTCGGCCGGCTCGACGGGCTTGGGAAGGTGGAGATCGAATCCCGCCGACACGCTCCGAATGCGGTCTTCCACGCGCCCGTAGGCCGTCACGGCCACGGCGGGCGTGGCGCCTCCGTGCTCCGGCGACAACCTGCGAAGCCGGCGCACCAGACTGTACCCGTCCTCGTCGGGCATCTCGACGTCGGCGACGACGAGGTCGGGCGTCCAGGCTTCCACGAGCGCCAGCGCTTCGGCGGCGGACGTCGCCGTGCGCACCTCGGCCTTCTGCTGGCGCAGCAGCGTGGCGAGCATGTCGAGACTGTCGGGATCGTCGTCGACCACGACGATACGAAGTCCCGTGAGGCGCGCGCTGGGCTCGAAGAACGTCCCCTCCGCCTCGCCGCGCTCCGGCGTCGGTCGAACGCCGCTGCCCATCAGAGGAAGCTTCACCGTGAACGTGGCCCCCTTGTCCTCGCCGAGGCTGTCGGCTTCGACGGTGCCTCCGTGCAGCTCCGTCAGATGCTTGACCAGCGCCAGCCCGAGCCCGAGCCCGCCGTGCGCCCGCGTGCTGGAGCTGTCACCTTGCCGGAAGCGCTCGAAGATGTACGGCATGAGCAGGGCGTCGATACCGACGCCGTTGTCGCTGACCACGATCTCGGCATGTGAGTCCACAGAACGGAGGCTGACGTGTACCTGCCCCGATCGCGGAGTGAACTTGATCGCGTTGGCCACCAGGTTCCAGACGACCTGCTGGAGGCGGTCGGGATCGCCGAGCACGGGGCTGGCTCTCGGATCGAGGACGGACTGGATCCGGATGCCCTTGGCGTCGGCCGACGGCCGCACCGCGTCCAGCGCCGCCTCGATCACGGGAACCAGGTTGATCGCTCGCGTGTCGAGACGGAGCTTGCCGCTCACGATGCGAGACACGTCGAGGAGATCGCTCACGAGCTGGGCCAGCGCCCGACCGTTGCGGTCGATGGCTTCGAGAGCGCGCGCGGACGTCGCCGGCTCGAGGCTCATCGTGCGCAGCATGCCGACCCAACCGAGCACGGCGTTGAGCGGCGTGCGCAGCTCGTGCGAGAGGACGGCGAGGAACTGGTCCTTGGTGCGGTTGGCCTCCTCGGCCGCGGCGAGCAACCGCTCCCGTTCCTCCTGGGCGTGCCTCCGCTCGGTGATGTCGCGCGTGATGCCGATCACGCCGACGACCCGGCCCGTCACGTCCCGGTAGGGTGTCTTGGTCGAGAGATAGCTGCGGACGTCGCCGGCCGCCGTCGCGACCGACACGTTCTCGAACGCACGCGGCTCGCCGGTGGCGATCACCTCGCGATCCTGCGCGGCGATCCGCGCCGCCGAGTCGGGCTCGAAGAGCGCGGTGTCGTCGTGATCGACGATGTCCTCCACTGGCTTGCCGATCAGGCGGGCACCCGCCTCGTTGATCATGACGTAGCGCCCGGCGAGGTCCTTGACGAAAACGCCGTCGGTCGTGCCGCCGAAGACGGCGCGGAGCAGACGATGGGCCTCGTCCGCATCGCGCTGCGCGCTCTCGCGGTCAGCGGCCGCCGTCTTCAGGGCGGCGACCAGGTCGCTGATCTCGCGCGCGCTCGTTCCGGCGAGGGCCACGCGCTCGCCTCGGACGAGGGCGGGCGCGGCCGCCGCCAGCGCGACGAGGGGATCTGCGATGCGGCGTCCGATCACGAGGGCCGCTCCGAGCGCCAGCAAGGTCAACAGCGCACCGGCCGCGGCGACCAGCAGCAGTGAGCGCCGCAGCGATGCCTCGACGGGGTCCAGCGGCACGCCGACCGTCACGACCCATCCCGACAGATTCGATCGTGCAAAGCCGGCGTAGAAGCGCTGCAGGTCCGTCGTGGTGAGCTGGAGGACGCCGGCGGTGCTTCGCGCGACGGCTTCCAGCATCGCCGGTGTCCCGGGCTGGCCGAGCCCGACGCTGCCGCCGTCGGACCGGGCGAGGACCCGGCCCTGGCGGTCGTAGATGCTGGCGATCCAGCCGGGCGGGAACGTGTGCGCCGCGATCAGGCGGCCGACGCTCTCGGGTGCGATCCCGGCAACCAGGAGCTTCTCCGGCCGATCGGCCTGGAGGACGGGAGCTCGCACACCGATGAGCAGACGCCCATCCCCTGCCGGGCCCGCCGGCGGGAACGAGCAGGTTCATCAGCTGCCGGCCGCTCGCGTCGACCAGGATCACGTGGGTGAGCCCGCCATGCGCGAGCACGACGGCGGCCGCCTGCTCCCGAAAGCGCTCGAGATCGCCGGTGCGCAGGTGCTCCGACGTCGCGAGCGTCTGCAGCGTGCTGAATCCCCGGTCGACCTCCCGGTCGACGGCTGTGCTGAGCGCCTCGGCCGTCTCCTCGAGTCCGTGCTCCAGCAGCGCCCGCTCCTGGGCGTTCACGCGGAACACGAGCCAGACGGCGAAAGCGAGCAGCGGCGCCAGCGTGACGAGGACGAGAACCACGAGGTGCCGTCGTAGCGAGGGAAGACGAGCCATTCGTTGGTCCAGATCATACAGGCCGCGCGCTCGACCGGCATCTTCGAAGCCAACCGCAGTGGAAAGACTTTTCACACTCCCCGTCCGCGGCCGGGGTTTCGTTTTGTACCGAAAATCAAGGGCTTGCGATTTGACAGCGCGCGAGTGCGGGCCATACACTCAGCCGCCGGTGCGACCTTCGAAGGAGGATGTTCGCGGATGACGTGGACTCGGCGTGACTTTCTCATCACGAGCGGGCTCGCGGGGGCGGGCTTCGCCGCGAGCTGGCCGCGCCGCGCGGGTGCGCAGGGCAAGCCGATCACCGTGGCTCACAGCGTCTCGACGTTCGTCTACGGCCAGCACCTGGTGGCGCGCGAGAAGAAGTTCTTCGAGGACGAGGGCGTGACGGTCGCGAACTTCATCGTCCCCGGAGGCGGTGCCCGCGTGGTGAACGCGG
>MNEG01000113.1:6398-23522 GCA_001917585.1 Candidatus Rokubacteria bacterium 13_1_40CM_68_15 | reverse complement strand
TCGCAGCGATCGTGCCTGCGGCAACTCCCGCGCTCCTCGGCTCGCACTACTCGAACCATTTCACCGCTCGCCTCGCAGCGATCGTGCCTGCGGTAACTCCCGCGCTCCCCGGCTCGCACTACCGAATCGCGAACAACTCGGGCACGTCATTGGCCACCAGCTCGGCCAGACTCATCGAGTCCAGCATCTGGCTGATCGCGACCTGGATCTTCTGCACCGGCCGCCGCAGGTTGCAGCGCGCCATCTGCGGGCAATCACTGTCGCTTTCCATGCACTCCACGATGTTGATCGGGCCCTCGAGCACCCGCACCACCTGTCCTACCGTGATCTCAGCCGGCCGCCTCGCGAGCACGTAGCCGCCTTTCGGCCCGTTCTGGCTGACGATCAGCCGCTCCCGTGCCAGCCGCTGGAGGATCTTGGCCAAGAGCTCGGGCGGGATCCGGAACTCGTCCGCGATCCTCTTAGCGCTCACCGAGCCGTGGTCCTCGTGGATAGCGATGTAATGGATAGCCATCAGCCCGTAGTCGGCACGCTTGGTGAAGCGCAGCATCACGTTCTCCCGCTCAAAGGCGACTCTTTAAGTCGGCGACCATTTCAGTCGGAGTCTACACCGAAGCACCGTGATGTCAAGCAAAACCCTGCCGAGACTGGTAAATCCTAGGCCGTCTGCCAGGACGTACGGAGGTCGTTCGCTGTCGTTTCCGGGGGCTTTTCATTGACGAAAATCCCCCCGACCCGGTTGATCCGCTCGGGCTGGGCGAGTACCTCGATGTGCCAGTGGTAGTCGTCGCGGATCGTCGCCCAATCGCCCTGGAGGATGCGAGACCGAAGATTGGGAGCGGTGTGGAGCACGAGCTCGTAGCCGGGGTCGCCGAACACGGCAGCCAGCGTCCGGAAGTACTGGGACATGAGCCGCGCTAGGTCAGCCGCGGTGTCCGCGGTCAGGGCGTCCTCGAAGGAGCACCCGTGCCGGCGGGGCAGCAGCCATGTCTCCAGAGGGCTGCGCGCCGCATACGGCACCAGGGCGGCGAACCCCGGGGTCAGCCGGACGACCCTGCCCTGGGCCCCGATCTCCTGCCGCAGCATGTCGCAATAGAGACAGCGGCGCTTGTACTGGTAATACTCGCGGGCCTCGCGTAACTCCTGACGGGTCTCGTCGAAAACGATGGGGATCGCGGTCAGCCGCGAGTAGGGGTGATGCCACGCCACGCCCGGCTTCTTGTGATGGCGGGAGACCAGGATGTCGCGGATCTGGCCGTCGCGCTTGAGGTCCAGGAGGCGATCACGCCACATCCACAGCACCGACTCGATCTGCTCGGGCGCCATGGTCGCCAGCGTGTCGTCATGGCGAGGCGACTCGAGCACGAGTTCGCTCGCGCCCCGGGGGGTGATCATGTCGAACATGCCGACGCCCTCGCGAATGAGCTCCCACTCGATGCGGAAATAGGGATCGCTGGCCGGCACCACCCGGACGCTCCAGCCCGGGCCGTTGGGGGGCGCGCCGTCTTTGCGGTAGGCGGCGATCTCGATGGTGGCGCTCTCGGCGCCGGGGCAGTACGGGCAGTCGTCGTTAGCTGCGTCGTGGCCCTTGGGCCGGATCAACACCCACCGGCCGCGGGTGGGATCCTTCCTCAGTTCCTCCACGCGGGGGACTAGTCCTTGACCTGGTTGCGCAGCTTCTTGAGATGCTGGCGGGCCACGTCGACCCAGTCCTTCTCGGACGGCAGCTGGGAAGCCAGCGTGATGTAGCGCTCCCACTGGGCGATTGCTTCCCGGGGATCGGTCCGCTCATAGACGACGGCCAGGTTGTACATCGCGCCCGTGTGTTTGGCGTCGAGCTCGATGACGCGCTTGTACTCCTCGATGGCTTCCTTGTAGAGGCCCTTGTCCTCGAATACTTCGCCCAGGCCCATGCGCGCCTCGACCGACGACGGATCGAGATCGATGGCCCGCTTGTAGGCGTTCACGGCCTCGTAGTAGAGGCCTTTCTCGCTGTAGTAGATCTTCCCCAGGCTCATGTGCACGCGCGGATTGACGGGATTGAACGTGAGCGCCTTTTGATACGCGGCCACGGCAGCGTCGGTCTCCCCCTTGGCCGCGCGAGCGTCGCCGAGCCCCACGTGGGCCTCGGCATAGAACGGCCGCAGCTCGATCGCCTTGTTGTACGCCTCGACGGCCTGGTCGAACAGCCGCCGCGGCGCCGCCAGGAAGAGGTCACCGAGCGCCTTGTAGGGCTCCGGGTACGAGGGATCGAGCTGCGTCGAGGCACGATACTGAGCCGCGGCCTTCCAGCGGTTGCCGAGGGACTGGTGGACGACGCCCAGCGTGTACTGCGCGACCACGAAGTTCGGATCCGACTCGATGGCCCGCGCCAGCAGATCGGCCGCACTCTCGTTACCCTCCTGCCCGCCGCGGCGTGCAGCCGACTCGCTGCGGGAGAAGAGCTCGAACGCGCGCAGGGACTTCGTCGGCCGCGCCGCCTTCTCCATGCGCGCGACCTCGCCGTCCGTGAGCGGCACCTTCAGTGTGCGGGCGTACGCCACGACGACGCCGGGCAGCCGGGTGAGCAGCTCGCTCTCCGGGATGGTCAGGGGCTCGAGCGCCAGCACCTCGGGGGCGGCGCCCGACTTCAGATCGACCAGTCGCGGCCGCACGGTGTAGTCACTGCCGGTCCGGCTGACCTCGCCGAACAGGGCGGCGTCGGCACGCGCAACCCGGGCCGCCTGAATCACGGCGGCTTCGCCCCACGTTTCGGGCTGACCGAGGGTGCGGAGACGGGCCTTGTCGAGCTGAACGAAGGCCGGGTGCTGGGCGAGCCCGAGCGTGACGACCTGTCCGATGCCCTCGCCGATCCAGCGGTCGTCGGCGGGCAGCGTACTCGCCTCGAACGGCGCGACGAGCACCACACGGGGCTTGACCGCCGCGCTCGCGGAGGCAACGAGGGCCAGCACGGCGGTCAGGATGCCGAGGACCAACGCGGGTCGCGGCTCACGCATCGCTCTGACCCCTTTCGGCGCCTCGGCGCCATCGGGCGGGGATGATTCGCTGCCAGGCCCCCGCTCCAAGCCGCCGCAGCGCGATCTCGGGCACCATCATGACGGCCACCAGACCGACGAGCCAGGGCCAGACGTCGATCGCGATGCGCGACTGGCGCCGCGCACGCAGGAACGTCTCGCGTGGCTCACCAAGCGCGCCTCCTCCCGTTAGCTCAGCTAGCTCTCGAAGCCGCGCTTCGTCGACACCGAGATCGCGCAGCTCCTGTGCATACGGTACCACCAACCCCGCCAGCTGGGAGCCGACCACCCGCTCCTGCCGCCGTTGGCCGATACCGACCAGGTAGACGCCCTCTTGCTCGGCCGCGAACCGGCCACGATAGCGCCCGGGGCCGACCTGCTCCAGATCGATGACGCTCCGCTCGCGGTTGGGCGAGACGATACCCACCTGGGAGTCGAGGAAGTTGATGAACTCCCCCTTGCCGTCGACCGCGTCCACGATGACCTCACCGGTGCCGTCGTGACGGGCCACGACCGCCGTGGTATCGCTCCGGGTCCCGCTACGCAGGGTCCAGCGCGTGAGCTGGGCCCAGAACTTGTTGAAGTCGCGCCACCGCAGCCAGAGCACACCCCACTTCGCCTTGGCGTCCGACGTGAACGCGGCGGCTCGACCCAGGCCGTAGCGCCAGGTGGCGAGCACCGGGTCCTCCTGATGACTCATCAGCACCAGCTCGGCCGTCTGCTTGAGGGTGGTCGCCACGTAGCCGCCCAGCGGCGGCACGGCCTTCCAGTCGATGTCCTGCATCGCCTCGTGCGATGCCGAGGTCAGCTGGGGCTTGAACGGTTGCTCGATCAGCGACGCCTTGGAGGCAAGCTGCGTCTCGAGCGTGAAGATGCGCGGAATGGTCTGCGAGTCTTCGGTGTAATAGAAGCGCCCGCGGCCCCACTTGGCGATGTCCACCATCAGCTGGAGGTCCGCGTCCTTGCCGATAGCGACGGTCGAGACCGTGATCTTGTCCTTGGCCATCCGACGCAGCAGGCCGGCAAAATCACCGCGGGTCATCTGGCCGTCGGAGAGGAAGATGACGTGCTTGAGCAGCGCCGGGCGCTCGAAGAGGATCGCGTACGACTCCTTCAGCGCCGGATAGCCGTCGGTGCCACCGCCGGCCTTGATCGTCGCGATGGCGTGATGGATGGCACTCTTGTCGCGCGCCGACCGCATGGCGACGTCCCAGATGAACTCGGTGTCCCAGCTCATCACACCGACTTCGTTGCGGTCGTCCAGCAGGTCCACCACCAGGTGGGAGGCTTCCTTGGCGAGGTCGAGCTTGGTGACCTTCTCGTCGCCGGTGGACATGGCCATCGAGCCCGAGCGATCGATGGAGAGGACGACGGCCAGGCTCGGAATCTCGACCTTCTGCTTGACCTCCATCGTGACCGGCAGCGCTTCCTCGATCGGCGTCCGGTAATAGCCGCCGAGGCCGAAGCTCTCCTCGCCGCCGACCATCATGAGGCCGCCGCCCTGGTCGCGCACGTAGTCGCGGATCATCGTCATCTGAGTTCGCGTGAGCTTCAACGACGAGACATTGGAGAGGATCACGCCATCGTATTTCTGCAGCGCTGCCAGGTCCTTGGGGACGCCACCGGCGTCCACCACCGTGACGTCGATGTTCTGCGAGCGCAGCGCGGAGGCCAGCGACTGGGCGTGGCTCCGGTCCTTCTCGGCCAGCAGCACTTGAGGCCGGCCGCGGACCACGACGGAGCCGACCGCCCGATTGTTGTCCTCGATGGTGTCGCCGTCCACTTCGAGCGCGGCCTGGTAGACGTGGATGCCGCTGGCGTCGAGCGACTGGCGATAGCTGAACACGTTCTTGCCGGCCTGCAGGCGCACGACCTGCGAGCCGAGGAACTCGCCGTTGCGGAAGAGTGACAAGCGGCCCTGCGTGTCCTTGAGACTCCACGCCACCACGCGGGCCTGGAACGGCTCCCCGTACTTGACCTCTTGCGGCAGGACCATCGACTCCGCCACGACTTCCTGGTCGAACGTGAGCGGCGCCGGAACGTAGAAGATGTCGGCGCCGCTCTCCTTCGCCGCCTGCGCGCCGGCCACGGCCTGTCCGCCGTTCTCCTGGCCGTCCGAGAGCATCACGATCCGATTGGCCTGCCCGGGCGGCAGCGTCGCCAGAGCGAGCTGGATGGCCTGGAAGATGTTGGTACCGCGGCCGCCCACGTCGGACTTGGGCCGATCGAGGGCGGTGCGATTGGCCAGCGGCTGATCGACGACGGCGTCTTCGCCGAACACGACGAGGCTGGCGCGGTCGTGGCCGCGCATCGACTTGATGGCCTCCGCCGCGAACCGCCACGCCCGCTCGCGCGCGGCCAGGCTGACGCTGTCGGAATGATCGAGCAGGAAGACCACGTTGAGACGATCCACCCAGCGCGGCACCGTCGGCTTGAGCAGCGTCAGCGCCAGCACGGCGAGAAGGGCGCCCCGCAGCCCGAGCGCCCACCGGTCGCCCAGCGACGACGGCAGCGTGAAGCGTCCGCCGCACTGGCGGCGCCAGTAGAGAAGACCCTCGATCGCGAGCAGCGCCAGGGCGATGACGACGAAGAGCTGCCAGAGCTCACGCTGCACGGCGACCGGCGTCGAAGCCTCGGTCGTCCGGGTCGCCGCCGTGGGCAACGGCCGGGGCGTGATGTCGGACTCGTCGGCGTCGGCCAGGTTGACCGCGATCTTGGTCTCGCCCTTGGCCGTGCTCAGCGTGTAGACACCGACCTCGTCGGTCTCGGTGAAGCTGACCACGCCGCGCGTGACCTGAGCCTTGACCGTGCGTCCGCCCGGCGTGTTGACGGTGACGCTGGTGACGCCGTGCTCGACCGGCAGCAAGATGGGCTGACCCGCCGTCAGCTGGAGGCTCGCCTGGTCGAGACCGGCCGGATGCAGCCAGCGCAGCCCGTTGGAGAGGATGAGCGGGAAGGCCACCCGCAGCGGAAAGTCGGTCTTGAAGAGGTCGAAGCCGACGAAGAGCGCTTTACGGTCGGGCTCCTCGAGCGCGTAGATCAGCGGACCGCCCACCGCTTCCACGAGCGGGCGGCCGGCCGCCAGGGGCCGGATCCGCAGCGCGTCCTCGATGTTCACCTTCGCAAACTCGACGTGGCGCATCACGGGATGCGAGCGGTCCCAGTCCATGATCGTCGGTCGCTCGATGCGCCCCAGGGTCTCCAGCGGCACGTCGGGCGGCACGGCGTTGACGAACACGAAGCGGCCCTGGCCTACGCGGGGCGGCGTCACCGAATCGAGCACGACGACGTCGGCGTCGCCCATCCCACCTTGATATTGATCGGGCGTACGAACCTCGAGCGCGACCTGCGGATCGGTGCGGAGCACCTTTTCCAGGAAGAGGTTGCCCGGGCTGACCAGCATGACGGCGATCTTGCGCGGCGGCGGCAGCACCGCCCACGCCGTGTTGTCGGTGGCGAGATCGTCGCGGACGTCGACGCTCGCCTTCACCACGCCGCCGCCGGTATGGCTGAAGGGCAACAGGAGCGACCGGCGCACGTTCGGCTCCAGCGTCACCGTCTTGTCGGCGATCGCGTTCCCGTCGACCGCCAGCGTGAACGTGAAGGTCTGCGTCTCGCCCGTGTAGTTCACCAGGGAGGCGAAGGCCTGGTACTCGAAGGAGCCGTAGTAATTCTTGCGGACGGCCAGGTTGGTGATCCCAACGTTGCGCCCGCCGCGGCCCACCGTCATCCAGTGAATCCGCGGATCCACCGATTCGGGACCGGCGGCGAGCGTGAACGCGCCGTCCGTGAAGACGTAGATCTCGGCGTGTGGATCGCTGCCGACGAGCGCCCGCGCCGTCCGCAGGGCGTCCGTCAACCGGTGGGGCAGGTCGCGCGGTCGCGTCGAGCGGATGGCCGACACGGCGCGCTCGCGGTCGCGGCTGAGCGGGGCCAGCACGTGCGGCTGGACACCCGACTCGATGACCATCACCTCGGCGCCCTCGCCGAGGCCGCTCACCAGCGCCGCGGCCTGGGACCGCGCCGCGGCGAACCGCGGGCCGCCGGCGTCGCGAGCCTTCATGGACGCCGAGGTGTCCATGACGACGACGACCTTGCGCGCGCCCTGCCCCATCACGGTCACCGCCGGGCGGGCCAACGCCACCGCCATCGCGGCCAGGGCCAGGATCTGGAGCACGAGCAGAGGATCGCGCTGCAACCGCTGGAAGAAGGCGGAGGCCTCGCGATCGCGCAGCGAGGTCTCCCACAGCAGGAGGCTTGGGACCATGCGCTCGCGGCGGCGCACCTTGAGGAAGTAGAGGAGCACCAGCGGGAGCGACAGGGCGAACAGGCCGAGGGCCAGGGGCGAGAGGAAGTTCACGAGAGCAAGAGCCCCCTCAGCTGCGCCAGCAGGAAGTCTTCCATCGGCGCATCGGTGCTCACGCGGCGGTAACCGATCTCGCGCCCGTGGCAGAACGTCTCGACCCGCTCGAGGAACGCGTGCAGCCGCTCGCGGTAGCCGCGCAACGCGTCGCCGTCGATGCTGATCTCCCGCACCTCACCCGTCTCCGAGTCTTCGAGGCGGAGATCACCGGTCACCGTGGGGTTCAGCTCTTCCGCCGAGAGCAGATGGACCACGTGGACCTCGAAGCGGCGCTCGAGCAGCGCCCGCAGCCCGGCCTCGAATCCGGCGGGATCCAGGAGGTCCGAAATCACCACGGCCAGGCCGGGCTCGCGCGCGCGGCGCGCGTAGTTACCGAGGCCCTCGTTCAGGTTGGTGGTGCCGTCCGCCTCGACGTGGCTGAGGAAGTCGGCCAGATGGGGGAACTGGTTGCGCCCGCGGACGGGCGGCCAGCCCTCGCTCACGCGATCGCGCAGGATCCCCAGTCCGACGCGTTCGTGGTTGACGAGCCCGACGAACCCGAGGGCGGCGGCCAGCCGAGCCGCGTACTCGAGCTTCTGAGGCTGACCGAACCCCATCGAGCGGGAGGCATCGACGAGAAGGTGCAGGCACAGATCCTCCTCGTCGACGAAGAGCTTCACGTGTAGACGATCGAGGCGGCCGAAGATGTTCCAGTCGACGTAGCGGAGGTCGTCACCGATCCCGTACGGCCGGTAATCGGAGAACTCGACGCTCTGCCCTTTGCGCGGACTGCGCCGCTCGCCCCTCACCCGTCCCCGGAACGTACGGCGGGATGCCAGCGCCAGCCGCTCGAGCTGAGCCAGGAAGTCGGGCGTGAACGAAACGGATCTGATCCGCGTCGTCACGGGCTACCGCTCGTCGAGCGATTGGAAATAGTCCCTGATCTGCCCGTGGAAGTCCCGGGGCACCTGCTCGCGCGCCAGCGTGTCCTCCATCTGCTTCCGATACTGACCGATGACGCCGAGGTAGCCCAGCCGCGAGGGCATCTTGCCGCTGCGGCCCGTCATGTTCGTGTCGTAGCCATCCTTGCGGCCCTGGCGTGATTCACCCTCGACGCCGACGTCGTAGGGATTGCCCCGGATTCGCTGCGACGCCTCGCCCTTGGGGTTCGGGCTCTTGCCCTTGCCCGGCAGCAAACCCTCGCCCTCGCCGAAGTCCTGATCGTCGGCGCCGCCGCCACCGCTCCGGCCGCGATCACGGTCGGCCCCGCGGCCCCGCTCGGGCTCGCGGCCACCGCGCAGATTCTTGCCGGAGCGCTGCTGCTCCTCCATCGCGCGAAGCTTGTTGAGCGCCTTCTCCATCGCATCGAGCGCCCGGTCTTGCTGTCCGTATTCGAGCGCCTCCATCCCTCCCGACCCCTCGGACCCGACGTTGCCGCCCCCCTTGCGCCCGAGCCGCTCCATCTCTTCCAGCAGCTCTTTGAGCTTTTGCGGGGAGATTTGGTCGGGACGAAGGCCGCCCGTCAGCGCCTTCGACTTCTTGAAGACCATCTTGTACTGGCTCGCCGTGAAGTCGGACTGGAGGTCCGGCAGGCGATCGACCTGTTCCAGCATCTTCAGCCGCTCGTCGCCCTTCTTGAGGAACGAGTTGAAGTCCGGGCGCTGGTTGGCCAGCGAGGTGTCCTTGAAGACGGCCGAAAGGTCGCCCGCCGTGGCGCCGGCGCCGGTCATGCCGCGCTGCATGTAGTCACGCTCCTCGAACGACGGCTTCTTGAGCGCCGTGCGCGGCAGCGCGCGCCTCTCCTGCTCGAGCGTGCCCGCCTCTGGCCGCTCGCGCGTCTCCTCGCTCTCCGCCGAGGGCGAGAGATCGAGCAGGCGTCCCGAGGGCAACGGGATCGGTGGGGTCACGAGCAGCGCGAGGACACCGAGGACAGGGAGCGGCAGCCAGCGGGCCTCGCGTGGCCACTGGCGCTCGATGACCCGCTTCGGCGCGAGCGCCGCCACGCGCGCCGTGGCGTCGGCCACGAGCGAGTCGACCATGGGCGTGCGGTCGGAACGGGCCGACCACTCCATGGCCGTGGTCACCCGATCTTGCAGTCCGTAGTGGCGGTCGGCGAGACGCGCAGCGTCGGCGAGCGGCACGCGCTTCGTGGCGCCCCAGGCGGCACCGGCGAGCAGCCCGACGACGACGGTGACACCCGCGGCCGCCAGGGCCCACGGTCCGAGCAGGAACTTGAGCAGGAGCAAGAGCGCACCGGCCAGCGCGCCGTAGAAGAGGCCGCGCACGGCGTAGTGTTCAGCCCGGCGCCAGCGCACCTGGGCGGCGATTCGGCGGACGAGCGTCTCGAGGCTCATCGCAGAAAGGCTTCCTTGCCCTGTCCGACGAGTGTCTCGGCGCTCCGCACGATGTCGGCGATGAGCGCGTCGACGTCCACGGCTTCGGCCTCACCCTCGAAGTTCAGGATGATGCGATGGCGCAGTGCGGGCGCCGCCAGGGCCTTCAAATCATCGACGCTCACATTGTAGCGGCCCTCGGCGAGCGCGCGCACCTTCGCGCCGAGGATGAGGGCCTGCGCGCCGCGGGGGCTCGCCCCATAACGGACGAAGCGTCGCGCCGGCTCGGGCGACCGGTCCCACTCGGGATGCGTGGCCATGACGATCATCGACGCGAGGTCACGCACGTGCGTGGCCACCGGCACTTCGCGGATGAGCTCGCGGAAACTCACGACGTTGGGACCACTCATCACCCGGTGGACGGTCGCCGACGTCGCATGCGTCGTGCGATCGATGATCGCGTTCAGCTCCTCGAGCGCCGGGTAGCGCACCCGCAGCTTGAAGAAGAAGCGGTCGAGCTGCGCCTCCGGCAGCGGATACGTCCCTTCCATCTCGATGGGGTTCTGGGTGGCCAGAACGAAGAACGGCGCCGGCAGTGGGCGGGACGCGCCGCCGACCGTCACCGACCCTTCCTGCATTCCTTCGAGGAGCGCCGATTGAGTCTTGGGCGTGGCGCGGTTGATCTCGTCGGCGAGCAGGATGTTGGCGAAGATCGGGCCGTACTGGAACTGGAAGTGCTTCCGGCCGTCGGCGTCCTCCACGATGATGTTCGTGCCGATGATGTCGGCCGGCATCAGGTCAGGCGTGAACTGGATGCGCGAGAACTTGAGCTCGAGTCCCTCGGCGAGCGTCTTGATGAGAAGAGTTTTGCCCAGTCCGGGCACTCCTTCGAGCAGGACATGACCTCCTGCGAACATGCCGAAGAGCACATGCGTGATGATCTCGCGGTGACCAACGATCACCTTCTCGACCTCGCTGCGCAGCGCGTTGAACGAGGTGACGAACTCCTGGACCCTCGCGTCTTGGGTCATCGAGCTCTCCTCTCTGACGGCCTTCTCCCGATTCTATCGAAAGGTGCAACTCTCTCGCCATGAATCGACGCGCCTGTCTCGGCGAGGAGGTCCACGGCGAACGCCCCGTGATCGCTGACGATTATCGGATTGACGTCGAGTACGACCAGGCCATCGCCCAAAACCTGGGCGAGCCGGGCCACACCAAGGACGGCACTGACCAACGCTTGAACATCGGCCGGGGGCGTTCCGCGGAATCGGTTGAGGGCGCCGAGCGCCCTGACCTCCCCGAGCATCGCGGTTACGTCTGCCCGCGTCACGGGGAGCGGACGGCTCGCGGTGTCTGCCAGCAGCTCGGCCTGCACGCCCCCGGCGCCCCGCCGACCGCCACGGCCTTTGCCTCTGTCTTATGGGCTAGATCGGAGGCGATGACCTTGAGCGCGACTGGAAATCCGAGCCGTCGCGCCGCGCGTGCTGCCTCACGCGATGTGGTCACGAGGGCCTCCGGCGCCAACGGAGTGCCAGCCCGGCGGGCCAGCGCGGCGAGCGTCCTGTAGGGCAGCGGCGCTCCCGGGCTCGCCGCGACAGCCCGATCGGCAAGCCCGTGGCGCGAGGAAGGCCGCGAGTCGGGACTTCACGCGGACGGCGCTCGACCAGCTGACGGCCGGCCAGGCCGAGCCGCTCGCGCAGCGATCGGTCGGCCGCGAGCCTCTCCGCGTTGGCTTCGAGCTCCGTCACGTCCCGGAAGAGGAAGCCAGTTACGCCGTCTTCGACGAGCGAGCGATTGCCCTCGATGTCGGAGGCCAGCACCGGCCGTCCGGTGGCCAGCGCTTCCAGCACGGAGTTCGGCATCCCCCCCTCGGAGATGGAACAGTTGAGCACGACGTCGGACTGGCCTATGAGCGATTTCATCTGCCCGTGGGGCACGGCACCGATGTGGCGTGCCCAGGGTCGGCGGGCGAGCTCGCCCAGGAGTGACTCGCCCTCCGCGGGGTCGAGAACGGGTCCGACGTAGAGTAGTCTCACCTGGGAGCGGCGCTGCACGAGGCGGTCGAAAGCGGCAAGCGGCAGGAGCGGCTGCTTGACCATACGAATGCCGGCCGGGAAGACGAAGAGCACGCGCTCGGCGGGCATGGGCCAGCGCGCGGCTAGATCGAACGTGCCCCCCTCGGAGAACAGCGCGGCCTGTGGGATCGTCACTAGGCGGCCGGCCACGTCGGGCAGCGCGGCGGCGATGCGAGCCCCCAGTGACTCGTGGAAGACGACGACGGCGGCCGCGCCCTCGAAGACGTGGCGTACGGTCGCCGCGCGCTCGGGATCGAAGAGGTCATGATTGGCGTCCGTCCCGGTGACGGTGACGAGCAAAGGGATCTCGCGTCGACGGGCCAGACGGAGCGCGAGCGGTCCGACGCGATAGGCGTGAAAGGCGTGGACGATGCCGGGACGGAACGCCTCGACCTCGCGCTCGACCACGGCCTCGGGCGTGAGCGAGAGATCCCACACCTGGAGGTCGACGCCGGCCTGGCGCAGCCCGAGGGCGATGCGCTCCACGGTCACGGCGTTCCCGCGGACCGAAGGAAACGCAAAAGGCGTCACCAGCGCGATCCGCGGCGGCATTGCGGGCAAGCATACGGGCCCAGCCACCCGCCGTCCAGACGGCCTGCAAAGAATCGGCAGCCCCGACGCTGGCATCTTATAATCGATGGCGATGTCCGAGTGCGGTAGCGGCTCGAGCCCATCCGAGATCGAGTGTCGGCAGATTGCCGAGCTCCTCGGCGATTACTTCGACGGCACGCTGCCTCGACGCACCGTCGAGCTCCTCGAATGGCACATCGACGGCTGCGCCCCCTGCATCGCGTTCATCAACACCTATCGCACCACGATCGCCGCCACCCGCAAGCTGCCCGGATCGGGGATGCCGCCCGAACTGAAGAAGCGACTGCTCCAGGTGCTCCGCGCCCAGCGTGGCGCCGATCAGCCCACGACCTAGACTCCCCGCTGGAGGTCCTGATGAAACGCCTGGTTGCGCTCGTCGCCGCCGTGGTCCTCTTGACGCCCGTCGTCACGTCAGCCGGTCCGGTGGCGAAATACAACAAGCAGGCGCTCGAGCAAGCGCAGGATGCCGGCAAGCCCATCATCGTGTTCGTCACGGCGTCCTGGTGTCCCAACTGTCGGGCCCAGCAGCCGATCGTCGACACGCTCACCAAGGATCCGGCATTCAGCGAGGCGGTCTTGTTCGTGGTCGACTTCGATTCCGACAAACAGGCGCTCCGCGACCTCAACGTGACGATGCAGAGCACGCTCATCGCCTTCAAGGGCAAGACCGAGCGGAAGCGCTCCACCGCGGTTACCGACCCCGAGCAGATCCGCACCCTCTTCCAGAGCGCGCTCTGACGCGATGGTAGTGGGCGCCTGCGCCCTCGGGTTCGCCGCCGGGGTCCTGACGGCGTTCTCTCCCTGCGTGCTGCCGCTGCTGGCCGTCACCGTGACGACTGCGTTCCAGCGTCATCGCTATGGTCCCCTCGCCCTGGCCGTCGGCCTCGCCGTCTCGGCGACGGTGCTCGGGTTGATCTTCGCCATGGTGGGCCTGGCGCTCGATCGCGATCTCGTCCGGCTCATCGCCGCCGGCCTGCTGGTCGTCGTGGGAGGAGTCCTGCTCAGCGCCCGCCTGCAGTCCGGCTTCTCACGCTTCACGGCGCCCGTGGCGAGCGGCGCCACCGCGCTGGTGAGTCGCCTCGCGCCCGGCGGCGGCTGGCAGGGTCAGCTCGTGGTCGGCGCGCTGCTCGGCGCCGTGTGGAGCCCGTGCGCCGGGCCCACGCTCGCGGCCGCCATCGGCCTGGCCGCCCAGCGAACGAGCCTGCTCAGCGCAACCGCGGTGCTGGCCGCCTTCAGCCTCGGTGCGGCGCTGCCGCTCGTGATCATCGCCTACGGATCACGCGAGCTCTTCGGCCGTCGGGCCGCCGACGTCGCCCGGATTGCCCGACCGCTCACGGCGACGGTGCTCATCGTGGTGGGTGTGCTCACGCTCTCGGGCGGCGACCGCGTCATCGAGACGAAGCTGGTGGATCTGATGCCCGACTGGCTGATCGCGCTGACCTCGCGCTTCTGATCGTCGCCCGTCCCCGAGCATAGGAACGCCCCGAGGACGACCCCGGGGCGTTCACTCCCGTCGCGAACGTCGCTAGGCGCTGACGTCGCGCGCCGTCATCTGATACCTGAACGTCCCCGGATCGAGGCTGTCCTTTCGTCCATCAATCGTCTCGCCCTGCGGGTACATGAAGAAGGCGATCGGCTCTCCGGACGAGCTGGGCAGCTTCACGTCATGGGCGTAGTTGAAGGCGAGGTAATTCATCTCCCACTGCCCGAACAGCTTCGCACGGGCGCGCTGAGGCTGGGCGTCGGCGAGCCTCAGGTTCCCCGGTGGCTCCTCGAGGACGACCTTACGGACATCGGCGGGATCGACCGGCACCCAGCCGTAGCTCGACGCGTAGAACTCGGCGCGGCAATGCTGAGCTTTGCTGATGTCCCCGCTCTTGCCGAGACTCTTGAACTCCTTCGAGTCGGCCGCGCGCACGCCGTAGACATCGCGCGCGGGGATGCCGGCGGCCCGGGTCAGGCCCACGAACAGCGCGTTCAGATCGGCACACTTGCCGCCGAAGTAGCGCGTCTCGAGCATCGTCTTGATGTCGCCCAGGCCGCAGCCGCGAACCTTCGGATCGCGGAAGGTGTTGTCCACGATCCACTCGTAGATCGCGCGCGCCTTCTCGACGTCCGTGGTGGCTCCCTTGGTGATCTCCTGCGAGGTCTCGAGAACGACGCCGTCGACCGGGATCAGCTTCGTTCCCTCGAGGTACTTCTTGAGCGTCGCCGGAGACTCCTTGGCGGCAGCGGGATTCGGCTTGCTCAGATCGAGGCTCCGATCCCGGGTGGCGAACCGGCTCGTCAATTCCACGACCGGGGCCGCCTCGGCCTGACGCCACTCGCCGTACAGGATACCCGCGTCGTACTTCTCGTCGCGGTAGAGCCGGGTCACGCTGGTGTTGCCCGTCCAGTTGTCGCCGAGGCGCTTGAGGTAGTCGGTGTCGGTCATGAGGGGAACCGGCAGCCACACCCGCGTGACGCCCTTGGGCTCGGTCACTTCCACCTTCGTCGTCACCTCGAACGTACGCCAGCCGGCCGGTGCCGTGGACGCGCCCGCGAGCCGTGCGAACGACGGCACGCCGACGACCGCACCCGCAGCCGGTAGAGTGATCGACCTGAGAAATGTTCGCCGCTCCATGAGGCCTCCCTTGGTGGTGAGGCTAGAGGCTATAGACATTCCTGGGCAATGCAAATTGGCGGCGTCGATATCTTGCCGACGTCTCGATCGGAGTCGGCGATGAGTCGTTCGGGACTAGCGAGTGACGCGGATCACTGGCTGCGGGACGACCTCACCGATTTCCCAGCACGGTTCGCCGCACCGGGCGAACCCTTCACTGACGCGGGAGGCGCGATCGGGAGCCACCGAGAACAGCAATCCGCCCGAGGTCTCCGACTCGAAGAGCAACCCGGCGAGGGCGGGCGGCACATCGGCGGCGACGGTCAGGCGGGAGCCGAATACTGCTTCGACGTGACGCCGGTTCCGCTTCATGCCGCCGCTGAACGTGCCTGCCTCGGCCAGCGCGAGGGCACCGGGCAGGAGCGGCAGCCGCGAGGCGGCGATCACGATGCCGACGCCGGACGCCTCGACCATCTCACCGGCGTGACCGAGCAGCCCGAATCCCGTGATGTCGGTCGCTCCGCGAACGTCACAGTCGGCGGCAACCTCGGCGGCTGCGCGATTGAGCCTGAGCATGCTCTGCACCGCGCCCTCGACGACCTCGACGGCCGCCTTGCCGTCCTTCGCAGCCGTGGTGATGACGCCCGTCCCGAGCGGCTTCGAGAGGAAGAGCCGGTCCCCAGGCCGGAGCCCGCCCTTGATGAAGATGCGATCGGGATGAACGCGCCCGGTGACGCAGAGGCCATACTTCGGCTCCTCGTCGATGACGGTGTGGCCGCCGGCGATGACGCCGCCAGCCTCGGCCACCTTCTCGGCGCCGCCCCGGAAGACCTCGGCGATGATCGCCTTGGGTAGCTCTCGCGGAAATCCCGCGACGGCGAGCGCGAACATCACCTGGCCGCCCATCGCATACACGTCCGACATCGCATTTGCCGCCGCGACCGCCCCCCACGTGTAGGCGTCGTCCACCACGGGCGGGAAGAAATCGACGGTCTCCACGATGGCGATGTCGGGCGTGATCCTGTATACGGCCGCGTCATCCGCCCGCCCTAGACCGACGAGCAGATCAGCGTGAAGGCCATGACCGGCCGGCTTGATGACCGCCAGCACCTCCTGGAGATCTCCAGGAGCCATCTTGGACGCTCAGCCGGCGCAGGCGGCGTACGCGGTGAGCCGGATTTCCTTGCCGCTGGGGGCCGCGTCGCCCATGACGCCGTTAGGACGCGAGCGCGGGCGCCTGCGATTCCAGGAAGTCGAAGAAGGCTTGGGCCAGCGGAGAGCGGGTGCGGTCGCGATGGGTGACGAGGTAGAACGACCGCGAGATTTTCAAATCCGTCACCTTCACGCAGTGCAGCACTCGCGCGCGGCACTCGTCCTCGACCGCCCGCTTGGAGATGAGCGCGATGCCGACGCCGGCCCGTACGGCCTGCTTGACGGCCTGGGTGGATCCCATCTCCCCGACGACGCGGAACGCGGCGAGGTCGCCGCCGACTTCGGCCAGCGCGCGCTCCACGGCCTCGCGCGAGCCGGAGCCGCGCTCGCGCACGATGAGCGGCTGCGTCTTCATGCTGGCGAGCATCACCGACTTGGTGGTGGCCCACGGGTGATCGGCGGGCACCACGATCACCAGCTCGTCGGGCATCAGCTCTCGCGCCTGGAGCACGCGGCTTGCCGGACGCGCGCCGGCCACGCCGATCTCCACGCGGCCCTCCTCGACCCAGTCGTTGATCTGGCGGCTCGAGCCCACGAGGAGGCTGATGGAGATGTCGGGGAATTTCACCTTGAACTGGCCGATGAGCCTGGGGAGGACGTACTCACCGGGGATCGTGCTGCCGCCTACGGTGAGCTGACCGCTCATGCGTCCCTGGAACTGCTCGATCGCCTGCTTGGCTTCGCGTGACAGCGTGAGAATCCGTCGAGCGTAGCCGAGCAGCAGCTGGCCGGCCGGCGTCGGCGTGGCGCCGCGCCCCATGCGGTCCAGCAGCGACAGGCCGAGCTCCTCCTCCAGCGCACGCACGTGCTCGGAAATGGTGGGCTGCGTCAGGAACAGCGCCTCGGCGGCGCGGGAGAAGCTCCCGAGCTCAGCGACCTTGGCGAAGACTTCGAGGCGGCGAAGATCCATGCGAGCTCGGCGGTTGGATCCGGGCTGCTAGTGGCAGGCGCAGCC
>MNEG01000113.1:0-6241 GCA_001917585.1 Candidatus Rokubacteria bacterium 13_1_40CM_68_15 | reverse complement strand
CGTAGCTCTTCACGAACTCCTCGGCGTTCTCTTCCAGGATGTCGTCGATCTCGTCGAGGAGCTTGTCGATGTCTTCCTTGATCTTCTTGCCCTTCTTGGCGAGCTCCGCACTGCCGCTACCGCCTTCGTCCCCCTCGGCGGGCTTGCTGGGCCGCGTTTCTTTCTTCTTCTGCTCTGCCATATGACTCTCCGTGGCACGCGATCGTGCCGGCCAGCACCGGGTACCTTCTACCCTGCCTGCATTCTAGCAGATGGCTGCACGTGCCATGCCTTTTCAGCCCCGCCGGAACTGCTTGCTCAGCGTCAACGTCTGATGCTGGTACGACGACCCCAACCCCACCCCGTAGAGGCGTCCGGGCCGATCGGCCAGATGCTCGAAGAGAACCTTGAAGGAAATCTGTCCGTCATAGACGAGGAAGGGTACCTCGCGAGCGCGCACTTCCATCACGACCTTCGTCCCCAGCACTCCGCCGTCGCCGTAGCCAAAGCCGGGATCGAAGAATCCTGCGTAGTGCGTCCGGATCTCGCCGGCGCCGGCGTCGTAGACCACCATCTCGGCGGCGAACCCCGGCGGAACGCGGATGCGCTCCTTGGACACCAGGATGTAGAACCGATTGGCTTCGAGGATGTAGGAGTCGCGGCCGGGGCGCTTGATCGGCTCCCAGAACTCGGCGGGGTCGTAGTAGTCCACGCGACTCCAATCGACCGCCGGAGGGTTCGGATGCGCGCGAAATCCGATGATGCCGCCCGTCTTGCGTCCCGAGAGATCGATACCCATGCACAGGCCGTCGTTGAACGTCGCGCGCTCGATCGGCACCGGGCGGTCGTCGTCGTCATAGAGGAGCGGCCCGGTGCGATACAGTTCGACCAGCTCGGCATCGGAGAGGAGCGAGGCGCCACTCACGAGCCGGAGCTGGTTCAGCGAGTGGCCGGCCCGCACGCGAACGGGAAACGACTGCGGTGACACCTCCAGGTAGAGCGCACCGCGATAGCCCGCCGCGACCTCGTCGAAGCGCGGCGTGGCGTCGGTGATCACGCGCGTGAACACGTCGAGGCGCCCGGTCGTGCTCTTTGGATTGCACCGACCGCGCACCGAGGCCGGCAGCGCGAGGCGCTCGAGAAGCGGCACGAGGTACACCGAGCCGCGCTGGAGCGTGGCCCCGTTCTCGAGCGAGATGCGGTCGATCACGAGTTCGCTGTCACCGGCCTCGGTGGCGTCGAGTCGCGCCTGTACGGTCTCCCGATAGGGGAGGAAGCTGGCGCGAAGCTGGTAGGCCACGGGACCGAGGCGAAGGTCGAGGCTCGCCGGCTGGAACTGTCCCTCTTCGATCGGCGCGTCGGCAGTGATCCAGCCTGCGTCCGCCGCCGCCCGGAGCGCCTGGTATGGCAACACACCCGGCCGTGGCGCGACGGGAGTCGCGCTCATGATGGGGCACCGAGCTTCGCGCTGACGGCGCCCTCCCGATCGACGGCCAGCGCCTTCGCGGCGCCCGCGATGCCGGCCCGGGCGAGGGCCTCTTCCATCGCTCGCGCCACCGCGGAACTCTCACGCTCGCCGCCCGCGACCACGGCGAGCAGCGCGGGTCCGGCGCCACTCAGCACGCAGCCGAGCGCGCCGGCCTTGCGCGCCGCATCGGCGACCGACGGCAGCCACGGAAAGAGCCGCACGCGATACGGCTGGTGCAGGCGGTCGTCGAGCGCCGTGCCCAGAACATCGAGCCGCCCCGCCTGGAGCGCCGCGAGCAGCAGCGCCACGCGCTGGACGTTGAACACCGCGTCCTCGCGCGGTACCGACGATGGCAGCACCGCGCGGGCCTCCGACGTCGCGCTCGTGATCTCGGGGATCAGCGTCACCCAGTGAAGATTGCTCGGCACCGGCAGCACCACCGCAATGGCGCCATCGCTGCCGCCCGCTGACACGGTCAGGCCGCCCAGGAGCGCCGCGGCTACGTTGTCGGGATGACCTTCGGCCCGCGCCGCGAGCGTCAGCAACGTCGATCGATCCAGCGGCGAGCCGAGGAGCGAGTTGCCAGCCACCAGGCCTCCGACCCAGGCGGCGGCGCTGGAGCCGAGGCCCCGAGAGAGCGGGATCCGGTTCACGCACGTCAACGCGCAGCCCGGGAAGCGGCGGCCCGCCGCCTCGTAGGCCGCGCTCACTCCCCTTGCCACGACGTTACGCTCGTTGACGGCGAGCCGGCCCGCACCGTCGCCCTCGATCCTGACGCGCACACCCTCGGCCTCCTCGGCGGTGACCTCGTTGTAGAGCGCGAGCGCGAGGCCAAGCGAGTCGAACCCCGGCCCCAGGTTGGCGGAGCTGGCAGGAACGCGAACGTGAACCTTCACGCGACGGCAGCTACAGGCGCTTCAGCAGCCACTCGGGAGTCAGCGAAACCGCCCACGCATTCAGCAGGACGTACTTGTTGGTGATGACGAGCACGCCGACGATGATGAGCAGAACGCCGGCCGCGCGCTCGACGGTCGGGATGAACGGACGGTAGCGCTTGAAGAACTTCAAGAACGATCCGAGGGCAAGCGCCGAGAGCAGGAACGGCAGCCCCAGGCCCGCCGAATAGGCGACCAACAGCCCCACGCCGCGCGACACCGTCTCGGCGGTGCCGGCGAGCGAGAGGATGGCGCCCAGGATCGGTCCCACGCACGGGGTCCAGCCGATCGCAAAGGTCACGCCCACGGCCAGTGTGCCGAGATAGCCGGCGGGTTTCTCGCTGATCTGCCACTGCGCCGTGCGACCAAAGATTCCGAGGCGGAAGACGCCGGCGATGTAGAGCCCGAAGATCACGATGAGAGCGCCGCCCAGGAGTCGAATCCAGTCGCGGTAGTCGAGCAGGAACTGGCCGACGGCGCTGAACGACGCCCCCAGGCCCACGAACACGAGCGAAAACCCCAGGACGAACACGATCGCGTGCACCAGCACACGGCGGCGCACCGCAGGTGAGAGCTCGGCGCTGAGATCGGCCACCGACATGCCGGTGATGAACGAGAGGTACGACGGAAAGAGGGGCAGCACGCACGGGGAGAGGAACGAGAACAACCCCGCGCTGAACGCCACCGCGACGCCGAGTGACTGTCCCACGCCTACCTCGTGAGCCCCTCGACCAGCGAGTGGGCCGCGTCATTGTCCCAGGGCCGTGGGCCCAGCGCCAGCGCCGTCATCCGGCCCTCACGGTCCACGATGAAGCTGGTCGGCAGCGCCCGAACCCCGTACGTGTTGGCCACCTCCATCTTCGAATCGAGCGCGATGGGAAACGTCAGCTTGTGCTGGGCGATGAAGGGCGGCACCACCTTGGGATTGGAGTCGAGCGAAACGCCCACCATCACGAATCCCCGGTCCTTGTGGCCGCGCCAGAGGCGCTCCATGGCCGGCATCTCTTCCTTGCAGGGCTCGCACCACGTCGCCCAGAAGTTCAGGAAGACCATCTTGCCGTGGTGCTCGGAGAGGCGGAACGTCTTTCCGTCGGGCATGGGCAGCGTGAAGTCGCCAACCGGCTTGATCTTCAACGGGCGGACGAGATCGAGCGACTTGAGGGCGACCTCCACGTCGACCACACGTCCGCGCGGTGCCGGGCGCGGGCCGCCCGGCTCAGCCGACGGCGGATCGGTGACCGAGCGGGACGATGCGGGTTGGGGCTCCGGCTCCGGCGCGCTCGATTGGCGCGCGAGAACGAGCGCGCCCCCGGCGAGCAGAGCGGCGATCAGGACGACGACGGCGATGCGCATGGTCGGCTCGTCATTATATTATGCGAACTCCATGACTCCCCCCCGCGCCGCGCTCACCATCCTCGCCGATGACCTCACCGGTGCGTGCGACACCGGGGCGCTGTTCGCCGCTAAACATCCGGTTCCGGTGACGGTTTGGCCGCGGGCGCCCGTCCCGGCGGCAGCGCGCGCCGTCGATACGGAGACTCGGGCGCTCGATGGCCCAGCGGCGGCCCAGCGCGCGGCGGAGGCGGTGGCGGCAGCGCCCGCCGCGCGAATCTTCAAGAAGATCGATTCCACGCTGCGAGGCCACGTGGGCCCCGAGGTCGACGCCCTGATCGGCGCGACCGGCGCCACGGGCGTCCTGCTGAGCCCGGCCTTCCCGGCCCGCGGCCGCACGGTGATCGAGCGCATGCTGATGATCGACGGCGTACCCATCACCGAGACCGCGTTCCAGCGCGACCCCGACCTGCCGCGCTCGGACACCGGAAACGTCGTCGACATCCTGAGACCGGTCCTCGATCGCCCGCTGGCCTGGATCCCGCTCGATCAGGTGCGCGCCGGCGTCGACGCGCTCTCGGCCCGCCTCGTGCGTTTGCGCGGCACGGTGGCCATCGCCGACGCCGAGATCGACGCCGACCTCACTGCCCTGGTGGACGCGGCGCTCGCGGTCGAGCCTTCGCCGTTGCTCGTGGGCTCGGCGGGTCTTGCCCGCGCTCTGGCGGCGCGCCTCGGGCTGCTGATCGAGCGCGTGGCGTTACCGTGCGCCAGCCGCTGGCTCATCGTCGCCGGCAGCCGTCATCCTTCAACGCGGCGGCAGATCGAGACGGCGAGGGCCGCCGGCCTTCGCGTCGTCGCGGCGTCCGAGCATCCGGAGTCTGACCGCCGGACGGTGGCGGCGCGGCTCGCGGCCGAGGCCATGCGCGCGCTCGAGCAGGAGCGGTTCGATCTCGTCGCGGTCACAGGCGGCGACACGGCCATCAGCCTCTTCGAAGCCCTGGGCGCCGAGCGCTTCGATCTCGTCGGCCCTCCCGCGCCCGGCCTGGCCTTCGGCTGGCTGCGCTCGCCGATCCACCCCGATCTGCCGGTCGTCACCAAGGCGGGCAGCTTCGGCGCACCCGATCTCTTCGTCTCGCTTCGTAACGAGGCGCTGGCGTGAAGCGTCCGATCCTCGGCGTCACGATGGGCGATCCTGCCGGCGTGGGGCCCGAGATCATCGCGCGAGCGTTCGCCGAGCCGGCGGTGATGGCCGGCAGCCGGCCGGTGGTGATCGGATCGGCCGAGATCATGAAGGAGGCGCTGGGCCTGGTCGGCTCGCCGCTCGCGCTTCGCGCCGTGCGCGCGGTCGCCGACGGCCGATGGGCTTCGCAGACGCTCGAGTGCCTCGATCTCCGCAACGTCGACGCGGCCACGCTGCCCCGTGGCGAGGTCAGCGCCGCCGCCGGACGCGCCGCGTACGACTACATCGAGCGGGCCGTCCGGCTCGCCCAGTCGGGCGAGATCCACGGGATCGTGACGGCGCCCGTCAACAAGGAGGCGCTGGCGGCCGCCGGCGTCCGACACTCCGGCCATACCGAGATCCTCGCCGAGCTCTCTCACACCCGTGACTACGCGATGCTGCTCATGGGCAAGGAGCTGCGCGTCATCCACGTGACCACGCACGTGGCGCTCCGCCGCGTCCCCGATCTGGTGACGCGCGACCGTGTGCTCACGACGATCCGTCTGGCGCAGCGAACGATGGAGG
Source organism: Candidatus Rokubacteria bacterium 13_1_40CM_68_15 (assembly GCA_001917585.1). GTDB lineage: Bacteria > Methylomirabilota > Methylomirabilia > Rokubacteriales > CSP1-6 > 40CM-68-15. Next base: position 783 of record MNEG01000113.1, on the reverse strand, counting down.
GCCTGGGGAAGCCTCGGGCGCGCATCGCCGTGGCAGGTCTCAACCCGCACGCGGGCGAGGACGGCCTCTTTGGCGACGAGGAAAAGCGCGAGATCGTCCCGGCCATCACGGCGGCGCGCGGCGAGGGCATGACGGTCGTCGGGCCCGTCCCTGCCGATACGCTCTTCTCGCGTGCGCGCGGCGGCGAATTCGACATCGTGGTGGCGATGTACCACGATCAGGGCCACATCCCGGTCAAGACGCTGGGCTTCGAGTACGACGAGTCGCGCAAGACCTGGACCGGACTCTCGGGCGTCAACGTGACGGTCGGCTTGCCCTTTCTCCGTGTGTCGGTCGATCACGGCACCGCGTTCGACCGCGCGTGGAAAGGCGCCGCCAACCACGAGAGCATGACGGAAGCCATCGAGGTCGCGGTGACGATGCTGGAGGCCGCCTGAGCGACGGAGGGTCTGTCATGGACGAACACGAGCTTCGCGGTCTGCTCTACGAGGTGAGAGCCGGGCGGCTGTCACGCCGCTCCTTCCTCGAGACAATGCTCGGTCTCGGCCTCACGGCGCCGTTCGTGGCGCAGATGTTCGCCACCGTCGGCATCGCCGCGGCCCAGCCCAAGCCCGCCTTCGTGCCGACGAAGCGGGGGGGCGGTGGCCTCGTCAAGACGCTGTGGTGGCAGGCACCAACGCTCCTCAACCCGCACTTCGCGACGGGCACCAAGGACCAGGACGCATCCCGAATCTTCTACGAGCCGCTGGGAAGTTACGATCCTGACGGCACCATCGTTCCGAT
>MNEG01000098.1 GCA_001917585.1 Candidatus Rokubacteria bacterium 13_1_40CM_68_15 | reverse complement strand
CGTACGACTGGAACACGATGCCGAGCCCCCGCTTGCGCGGCGACACGCCGTTGACCACTCGGCCATCGAAGAGGATCTCGCCGGTGTCCGGGGCCTCGAAGCCGGCGATCATCCGTAGCGTCGTCGTCTTGCCGCAGCCGGAGCCGCCGACGAGCGAGACCAGCTCGCCCGGACGGATGTCGAGCGACAGCCCGTCCACCGCGGTGGCCCCGGCGAAGCGCTTGCGGACGTCGCGGAGGACGATGTTCATCGGGGGCTCAGCGCGAGAACTTCTCCAGCCACTTCCGGACCAGCCGGTCCTTCTGCTCGGCCGCCCACACGAAGTCGAGCGGAATCAGCTTCATCTCGGTGATCTTCGCCCCCGACACGGGGACGTCGGGGCGCGTGATTCCGCTGCCCCGCCACTTCACGTAGGCGTCCATGGCCGAGCGCGACATGGCCCAGTCGAGGAACCGCCGGCCGTTCTGCGGGTTCTTCGCGCCTTTCACCAGCGCGTTGCCCTCGAAGGTCCAGGCGACGCCGTCGGCCGGAAAGATCACGTCGATGGGGGCCCCCTGCTTGCGGGCCACGTCGACCTCGTACGCGAGGGCAATGCCGATCGGCGTCTCGCCGGCGGCGGCCATGCGCCCGGGCGCGCCACCCGACTTCGTCACCTGGGCCAGGTTCTTGTCGAGCTTGTCGTAGTACTCGAAGGCCTTGTCCTCGCCGAGGCGCTTGACGTGGCTGGCCAGGAGCAGGTACGCCGTTCCCGACGTGGACGGATTCGCCATCACGATGTGGCCCTTGTACTTGGGATCGAGGAGGTCCTCCCACGATCGCGGGGGCGTGAGCTTCAGATCCTGCATCTTCTTCTGGTTCACGGCGAAGGCGACCGTGAGGAGCGTCACCCCCTGCCAGAGATTCTGCGGGTGGCGGAACGTCGGCCCGACGCTGCCCGAGTCCTTGGCCGTGTACGTCTCCAGCAGGCCCTTGTTGGCGGCGCTCGTGAGGTAGTCGTTGAACACACCCCAGATGACGTCGGCCTGGGGGTTCGCCTTCTCCGCTTCGATGCGGGCCATGATGGGCCCGGTCGAAGCCCGAATGTACGAGGCCTTGGCCGCGAGGTCGGGCAGGTCCTTCTTGAACTGCTCCCAGAAATCCTTCAGCTCGTTCTCCTCGTACGCCGTGTAGATGACGAGGCGCTCTTCGGCCGCCGCCGCCAGTGACGGCGTGAGCGCGATCAATACCAGCAGGAGCCCCAGAATGCGCGGCATGCTGTCTCCTTTCCGTGCCTAGGACTTGAGGATCGCCACCCGTTCGCCACCGATGACGACGCGGAGGAGAAGGATCGCCCCGATCACGATGGCGAGGATGATCGTGCCGAGGGCGCACGCCACGCCCGGATAGCCATTCTCGACCTGGGACAGGATCGCCACCGAGCCGAGGTTGAAGCCGGGGTAGATGAGGAAGATGACGGCACTGACCGTGACCATTCCGTTGATGAAGAAGTACACGAAGATCGAGAACGCCGTCCCGGTCAGGAGCGGCAGCACGACGCGGGTGAACGTCCGGACGTGGCCGGCGCCCAGGCTGACGGCCGCCTCCTCGATGGCGGGGTCGATCTGCTTGAGCGCGTTGATGGCCGCGAGCACCGCGACCGGAAACTTCCAGAACACGACGCTGGCCACGAGGATCGCCAGCGTACCGGTGAGCACCAGGGGCGGCACGTTGAAGGCCAGGATGTAGCCGACCCCGACGAGCGTGCCGGGCAGCGCGGCCGGCAGCAGGCTCAGGGACTCGAGGAGACGCGCGCCCGGCGGACGCTTGCGCTCGGAGACGTAGGCGGTGACGAGCGCGAGGACGGTGCCGATGACGCCGGCGGCCAGCGCCAGCTGCACGCTGTTCCAGATCGGGCGGGCCCCCTCGGCCGTCGATTCGAAGCCATAGTGACGCCACGACAGCGACCAGTCGCTGCCCCACAGGCGCACCAGGGAGCCGAGTGGGATCAACGCGTAGATGACCGCAATGCCGAGCGCAAGCCCGCCGGCCACGACGAGCAGGACGGAGCGGACGAGCGGCGGCGTGGGACGGAGCGCCGTGCGCGCGCCTGCCGAGACCGTGACGTACGAGCGCGTGCCGATGACGGAGGCGTTGACGACGTAGGCGAGGAGGCACGGCACGAGCAACACGACGCTCATCGTCGCGGCGGCCGGGAAGTCGTTCATCCCGATGACCTGAGCGTAGATCTCGGTGGCCAGGACGTTGTAGCGGCCGCCGATGAGGATCGGGTTCCCGAAGTCGGTCATGCACAGGATGAAGACGATCAGCGCCGCCGACGCCAGACCCGGCCGCGCCAGCGCCAGCGTGACGCGCGACAGCGTCCGGAGGGTGCCGGCGCCGAGGTTCTCCGCCGCCTCTTCGAGCGAGCTGTCGATGTTCCCCAGCACGTTGGCGAGCAGGATGTAGGCCTGGGGCAGGAACGTGAACACCTGCGACACGACGATCCCGGTGAAGCCGTAGATGGACCAGGACAGGCCGAGCCCGTGCGTGAGGACGCCGTTGCGCCCGAGCAGGAGGATGAACGCGAGCGAGACGAGGAACGGCGGCGAGATGAGCGGCAAGAGGCTCATGAGGGAGATGAAGCGCTTGCCCGGGATGGTGGTGCGCGTCACCGCGTAGGCGAGCACGAGCGCCAGCGTGACCGTGATCACGGTCGAGACGGCCGACACGAGGAGGCTGTTCAGGAGGATGCGGAAGAGCCGCCACGACCCGAAGAACTCGGCGTAGTGGGCGAGGGTGAGTCCGGCCGGCGACGTCAGGCTCGTCCCGAGGACTCGCAGCACCGGCCACACCACGAACACGACGAGGAGAAGCGCCACCAGCGCGGTGACGGCCGCGACGGTCGCATCGGTGCGACGGCCGGCGCGCGGCGAGACACCCGCAGTGACGACCTCAGGCGCGGCGCCCACGAGTCGTCCCCCGCTCGTCAGCCGGCGGTGAAACCGCCGTCGACGGTGAGCTCGGCGCCGGTCATGTACGACGATTCGTCGCTGGCCAGGAAGAGCGCGACGTTGGCGATCTCACGCGGAGTCGCGATGCGGCCGAGCGGAATGCCCGTCTCGAACTCCTTGCGGAGCGCATCCGTGAGGTACGGCGCCTGGAGCGGCGTGTCCACGATGCCCGGGTGGATGATGTTGCAGCGCACCCGGTCACGAGCGAACTGGATGGCCAGTGACTTCGTCAGCGAGATGAGCCCGCCCTTGGCCGCCGTGTAGGCGTCCTGGGCCCGGGTGAAGCCGACGAGCGCGGAGACCGAGCCCATGAGGATTACCGAGCCGCCGCCGGCGCGTTGCAGATGCGGGATCCCGTGCTTGGTGGCCCAGAACACGGACTTCAGATTGATCGCCATGACCCGGTCCCACCACCGCTCGTCGGTCTCGACCACGGACCGGTCGCGGTCCTTCCAGAGCACACCGGCGTTGTTGTAGAGGACGTGCAAGCCGCCGAACCGTCGCACGCCTTCCTCGATCATGCGGGCCACGTCGGCCTCGACGGCGACGTCTCCCATCGCGGCGGCCGCCTGGCCGCCGCTGACCTCGACCAGCCGCACCGTCTCCTTGGCGGCTTTCTCGTCGACGTCGGCAACGATGACGCGCGCCCCCTCGCTGGCGAAGAGCACGCTGGCCTCGCGCCCGATGCCGTTTCCCGCCCCGGTGATGAAGGCGACTTTGTCCTTGAGGCGATGCGCCATGGCTCTCCTATGTATTGAACTGGGTACGGGCACCCGGGCTTCGCCGTTGGTCGAACGAAGGGGGCTACGCCCCCCTCGGACGCGTCATATCCGCTCGAAGTTGCGCATGAGCTCCCAATCGGTGACGGCCTGATCGAAGGCCTGCTGTTCCAGTCGTGCCGCGTGCAGATAGTGCTCCACCACCCGGTCCCCGAAAGCCGTGCGCGCCACCTTCGAACGCTCGAGCTCGGCGATCGCCTCGCGCAGCGTCTTGGGCACCTGGGGCAGCGTGCCGTCCTCGTACGCATTGCCCTCGTAGAGCTTGGGCGCCTTGAGCCGGCTCTGGATGCCGTGCAGGCCCGCCGCGATGGTGGCCGCGAACGCGAGGTACGGATTCGCGTCCGCTCCCGGAATGCGGTTCTCCACGCGGAAAGCGTTGCCTTCCCCGCAGAGGCGGAAGCCGCACGTGCGATTGTCCCAGCCGGCGACGATCCGGGTGGGCGCGAACGAGCCCGCCTGGTATCGCTTGTAGGAGTTCACGGTCGGCGCGTAGAAGACGGCCAGCTCGCGGGCCATGGCGAGCTGACCGGCGAGCCACTGACCGAAGAGCGTCGGCAGCGTCTTGGGCGCGCCGTGATCGGCGCCGGCGAACAGGGCCTTCTTGCCGCCGCGATCCCACAGCGACGAGTGCAGGTGGAACGACGAGCCGGCCGCGCTCATGTCGTACTTGGCCATGAACGTCAGCGAGCAGCCCTGCTGGTGGGCGATCTCCTTGGCCCCGTGCTTGTAGAGCGCGGTGCGATCGGCCATCTCGAGCGCCTCGGCGTACTCGAGGTTGATCTCCTCCTGACCCTTGCCCCACTCGCCCTTGGACGTCTCCACGACAACGTCGGCGGCCTCCATCCCGTTGCGGATGGCGCGCACCAGCGGTTCTTCTTTCGTCGTCTGGAGGATGTGATAGTCCTCGAGGTAGGCGGCGACCGGCGTGAGGCCCTGATAGCGACGGGCGCGCGCCGCGTCGAACGATTCGCGGAAGCAGTAGAGCTCGAGCTCGGCCGCCGTCTTCACCAGGTACCCCGCCTGCGCCGCCCGCGCGATCTGTCGCTTGAGGACCGTGCGCGGCGCTTCCTCGATGAGCTCGCCGTCCTCGCCCTGCACGTCGCAGAACACGAGCGCGGTGCCGGGCAGCCACGGGATGCGCCGCATCGTCGGCAGATCGGGGACGAGCTTCATGTCACCGTATCCGCGCTCCCACGACGTCAGCTTGAAGCCCGGCAGCGGCTCCATCTCCATGTCCACGGTGAAGAGATAGATGCAGGCGTGCACGCCGTCCCGCGCGACATGCTCGAGGAAGTGGCGGGCGACGACACGCTTGCCGAGGAGACGGCCATAGCCGTCGGGGAAGACCGTGAGCACGGTGTCGATCTCGCCGCCGCGAACCAGCGCCTCGAGGCTACGAAGATCGAGACGGCCCGGCATGGCGCGGATAGTAGCGTATCTGGCCGGGGTGTGCCATCCTCCCCGCCGTGACCGCGCCGTCCCGACGCACGGTCGTGGCGTGGACGCTCTACGATTTCGCCAATTCTGCCTTCGTCGCCGTCATTCCGGCGACCGTCTACTCGCAGTACTACGCGCTCGCCGTCGTCGGCAACGAGCACGGCGAGGGCGATTTCTGGTGGGGCCTCGCCGTCACCACGTCCATGATCGTCGTTGCGCTGTCCTCACCGCCGCTCGGCGCCCTCGCCGATCACGGCGGACTGCGCAAGCGCTTCCTGTTCGCGCTCACCTATCTCTCGGTCGCGGCCACAGCGCTCATGGCCACGGTGCGGCCGGGGCACGTCCTCTGGGGCTGGCTCCTGGCCGTCGTGGGCACCGTCGGCTTCGAGGGGGCCATCGTCTACTACAACGCCTATCTCTCCGAGCTGGCGCCGCCGGAGCGTCAGGGCCGGCTCAGCGGATACGGCTTCGCCGTCGGCTACCTCGGCTCGGCGGTGGCGCTGGGTGCCGCGCTGCCCTTCGCGCGGCGCGACGATTACTCCGGCACATTCCTCATCACGGCGGCGCTCTTCGGCACCTTCGCCATACCGGCGTTCCTCTTCCTTCCCGCGGATCGCCCGGTCCGGCTCTCGCTTCGACAGGCGATCGGCGCTGCCTTCGCGGAGACGAGGGCCACGCTGCGTGGAATCCTGGCCATGCCGGCGCTCCGTCGCTTCCTTCTCGCCTACCTCTTCTTCGAGGACGGCATCAACACGGTCGTCTATTTCTCGTCCGTGTTCGCCGGGCACACGCTCGGCTTCACGACGCCCGAGGTCATCCAGCTCTACTTCGTCGTCCAGCTCGCCGCGGTCGTCGGCGCCTGGGCGTGGGCCCGTCCGACCGACATGCGCGGCCCGAAATTCGTCGTCATGGTGACGCTCGTGCAATGGTGTGCCGTCGTGGTGGCCGCCTACTTCGTGGAGACCAAGGCTCAGTTCTTCGCGGTCGCCGTCGTGGCCGGCACCGCGCTGGGGGCCGCTCAGGCGGCGGGCCGCGCGTTCATGGCCGCGCTGATTCCACCCGGCCGCGAGGCCGAGCTCTTCGGCTTCTATGCGCTGTGCGGCAAGACCGCGGCGATCCTCGGACCACTCGTGTTCGGCCTCACCTCCCGCCTGACCGGTGGCAACCAGCGCATCGCCATCGTGTCCGTCGGAGCATTCTTCGTGATCGGCCTCGCCCTCATCCGCGGCGTCGACGCCGGCGGCCCGGTCCGACGGCGTGCCGAGCGCTGTTAGACCGTAACAACGCTTTTTTGACCCGGACACGGCGCCCGGACTTCGCCCGCGACAGCCGCCGAGAAGCGAGCCACACGGGCCCGAACGAGGAGCCGACCGAACGCACGCGCTTGTACGCGAGGTCGGCGACGACCGAGAACGAAGTGTGGCGAAGGTTATCGGACCGACGATGAAAACGCGATGGGCACTGGCGGGATCAACAACACGAGCAAGATCAGGCACGCCCATCCGAGGACGCGCCGGCCGGTGGTGAGCGGCGTGACGTCGTCGAGCGGCGGCGTGTGATGAAAACCGACGAGGAAGAAGAGCAGCGCCGCCCACACGAACCAGTTCAGCGATTGCGTCACGATCCCGAGCAGGATGAGCCCGCCGAACGTCACGAAGCCGACCATCCGGTGGTGCCGTCCGAACAGGGCGTAGGCGATCCGCCCGCCGTCGAGCTGGCCGAGCGGGAAGAGGTTCAGCGCGGTGACGAAGAAGCCGGCCCAGCCCGCCACCGCCACGGGATGAAGGAAGACGTCCATGCCGGCAGGGATGGCGCCGAACTTCAGATGGACGAGCAGCTTGAGGAGCAGCGGGTCGCCGAACTGCATGACATCGCCCGAGGGAATCTTGGCCAGGACCGACCACTGCAGGCCCATGTAGAGGGCCGGGATGGCGACGACCAGGCCGGCCAGCGGTCCGGCCGCGGCGATGTCGAAGAGCGAGTTGCGATCACGTGCCGGTGACCGCAGGCGGATGATCGCGCCGAGCGTGCCGAAGAGGACGATGTAGAGGGCCGGGATGGCGACGACCAGGCCGGCCAGCGGTCCGGCCGCGGCGATGTCGAAGAGCGAGTTGCGATCACGTGCCGGTGACCGCAGGCGGATGATCGCGCCGAGCGTGCCGAAGAGGACGATGGGCGGGGCCGGGATGAAGTACGGCAGGCTGACGGCCGCCTTGTAGTAGCGCGCGGTGAAGTAGTGGCCGAACTCGTGGACGCCGAGGATCGACAGCAGCGTGAAGGCGAAGGGCGCTCCGGTGAGGAGCGCGGCGACCACGCCGCTGTTGCCCAGTGGCGTGAAGGTCGGCGACGCGAACAGGAACGCGCCGGACACCAGCGTCGTGAAGCAGGTCAGCACGAACAACACGATGTTGAGCCCGATGCGCGGCCGCATCACCGGCTCGGCCAGCGGCAGCGCCTGCAGGATCATCTCGCCGCCCTCGGCGCGCAGGAACGGCGTGAAGCCGAACGGGCGGAAGCGAGCGACCAGCCGGTCCACCGCATCGGCCGGCGCCACCAGGAGGCGGCCGCGATAGGCGATCAGGCCGCCGAACACGCGCCGGTCCCGCACCGCGAAGACGTCCTCCACGGCGCGGTGGAGGAGGTCCTCGGTCACGAGCATGTCGTCAGGGGACGGCGTCGATACGGCGCGTGAGCCTCGGCGCGGCCAGAAGCGCATGCCAAGAGCCTACCACGAGGCCAATCGCGCGACGGCGACCCGCACCGGATCGAGCCCGGCCTCCACGTACATCGCGCCCAGCACGGCCTCGAGCGTGGTGGCCAGGATCGACTCGCGCGTGGCGCCGCCGGTCGCCGCCTCGCCTCGCCCCAGCCGCACCAGGCGGCCGAGGTCGAGCGTCGTCGCCCACCGAGCGAGCGCGGCACCCGAGACCAGCTCGGCCCGTCGAGGCGTGAGGATGCCGACCGGCGCCGTCGGATCGTCCGCACGCACACGCTCGGCGACCACGAGGCCCAGCGCCGCGTCGCCGACGAAGGCCAGCGCTTCGTTGTGAACGAGCGGTGGGTGCTCGTTGGCGTACGACGCGTGTGTCAGCGCGCGGGTGAGGAGATCGGGATCACGGAAGCGATAGGCGAGGCGCTGCTCGAGCTCGGCCAGGCGCGCCCGGTCCACCTCCCGGCGTTACGCTCGATACTTTTTGAAGGCGAGGGTGGCGTTGGTGCCGCCGAACCCGAACGCGTTCGACAGGGCCACCTCGACGTCCTGCTTGCGGGCCTGGTTGGGAATGTAGTCGAGATCGCAGTCCGGGTCGGGCGTCTCGTAATTGATGGTCGGCGGCAGGATGCCGTGATGGAGCGCCAGCGTGGTCGCGATGGCCTCCACGCCCCCGGCCGCGCCCAGGAGGTGGCCGGTCATGGACTTCGTGGACGACACGGCCAGGCGTCCGGCGTGCTCGCCGAACAGCCGCTTGATGGCGATGGTCTCGAACTTGTCGTTGTACGGCGTCGACGTGCCGTGCGCGTTGATGTAGCCGATCGCCGTCGGCTCGAGGCCGGCGTCGCGCACGGCGCTCGCCATGGCGCGCAACGCGCCATCGCCGTCGGGATCGGGGGCGGTCATGTGGTGCGCATCGGCCGACATCCCGTACCCGATGAGCTCGGCGTAGATGCGCGCGTCGCGGCGCCGGGCGTGCTCGAGCGCTTCGAGGATGACGATGCCGGCGCCCTCGCTGGGCACGAAGCCGTCACGGTCGGCCTCGAACGGGCGCGAGGCCCGCGGCGGCTCGTCGTTACGGTTGGTCATCGCCTTCATCGCACAGAATCCGGCCATGGTCAGCGGCACGATGATCGCCTCGGCGCCGCCGGCGATCATGAGATCGGCGTCGCCCCGCTCGATGACCTTGAAGGCGTCTCCGATGGCGTGGTTGCCCGTCGCGCACGCCGTCACCACCGAGGTGTTCGGTCCCTTGGCACCGAAGCGTATGGAGATGAGGCCGGACGACATGTTCACGATGAGCATCGGGATGAGAAACGGCGAGACGCGCTCGGGCCCCTTCTCCAGCAGCGTGTGCTCGCCCTCCAGCAGCGTGGTGATGCCGCCGATCCCCGAGCCGACGATCACGCCGAAGCGGTCGCGGTCGATCTTGGCCAGATCGAAGCCGGCGTCCTGCACGGCCATGACCGCAGAAGCCACGGCGTACTGGAGGTAGGGATCGAGCCGCCGCGCTTCCTTCTTGTCGACGAAGTTCAGTGGGTCGAAGTTGCGGACCTCGCCCGCGATGCGCGTGGGATACCGGTAGGCACCGTGAGCGTCCTTGGCGTGGGCATCGAACTTGGTAATGGGCCCGATGCCGGAGCGGCCCTGGATGAGCCCCGCCCAGAACTCCTCCGCCGTGTTGCCAAGCGGCGTGAGCGCCCCCAGCCCGGTGACGACGACGCGACGGCGCTCCACGATCAGGAGTTGTCCTTGATGTACTGGATGGCGTCGCCCACGGTCACGATCTTCTCGGCGTCCTCGTCCGGGATCTGGATGTCGAAGTGCTCCTCGAGCGCCATGACGAGCTCTACCGTGTCGAGCGAGTCGGCTCCGAGGTCCTCGATGAACTTGGCGTTCGCCGTCACGTCGTCCTCTTCCACGCCGAGTTGCTCGACGATGATCTCCTTCACCTTGTCTTCCACTGACTTCGCCATCAGCGCGTTCCTCCCGGCAGGGATACCGTCCTTTATATGTACAGTCCGCCGTTGACGTGCAGGACCTGGCCCGTGATGTAGGCGGCGCCCTCTCCGGCCAGGAATCGTACCACCTCGGCCACCTCCCGTGCGGTTCCGATGCGGCCCAAGGGCACCTGGGCCAGCAACGCTTCGCGCGCGGCCTCCGGGATCGCCGCGCTCATGTCCGTCTCGATCAGCCCGGGCGCCACCGCGTTCACCAGAATGGACCAGTGGGCCAGCTCACGCGCGGTCGACTTGGTCAGGCCGATGAGGCCGGCCTTGGCGGCCGAGTAGTTGGCCTGGCCGGCATTGCCCATGGCTCCCGCCACCGACGCGATGTTGATGATGCGGCCCGATTTCTGCCGCATCATCACCTTGGCGGCCGCTCGCGTCATGAGGAACGCGCCGCGCAGATTGGTCTCCATCACGCGATCCCAATCGTCATCCTTCATCCGGACGACGAGACCATCGCGCGTGATCCCGGCGTTGTTCACGAGGACGTCGAGGCGCCCGAAGCGTTGCTTGGCCGTGTCGACGAGCCGTTCGCAATCCTCGCGACTCGCCACATCGGCGATGACGGTGGCGATGGAGGCGCCCGTCGCTTCGAGATCTTTGGCGGTGCGCTCGAGCCGGTCGGCGTCGCGGCCGGAGACTACCACGGCCGCGCCGGCTTCGGCCAGCAACGCGGCGATGGCAGCGCCGATCCCGCGACTGCCACCGGTGACGACGGCCACGCGGCCAGCCAGCGGCGCGTCGCTCACGCCGTCGTTCCCAGCGCGCTCAACGTCTTGTCGAGCCCGGCCGGATCCTCGACCGCGACTCCGCGGGCGCCGTCGACGATGCGCTTGAGCAGCGCGCTCAGCACGCGGCCGGGGCCGACCTCGACGAACGTCGTGGCGCCGGCCGCGGCCAGGCGCTGCACGCACGCGGTCCAGCAGACCGGGCTCGCCACCTGACGCAGAAGCGCATCCTTCACCTCGGCGCCCGTGCGACTGATGCCGCCGTCGACGTTCCGGACGACGGGGATCTTCGGATCGAGGACGGTGAGGCCGGCGAGCGTCGCGGCCAGCCGCTCGGCCGCCGGGCGCATGAGCGCGCAGTGGAAGGGTGCGCTCACCGGCAGCATCACGCTCTTCTTGCCGCCGCGGTCGGCGGCCAGCGCGACGGCGCGCTCCACGGCGGCGCGATGGCCGGCGATCACGATCTGCTGGGGTGAGTTCACGTTGGCGACTTCCACCACCTCGCCCCGGGCCGTCTCCGCGCAGACGGCCTCCACCTGAGCCAGCTCGAGGCCCATGATGGCGGCCATGGCGCCCGTGCCGACCGGCACCGCCTCCTGCATGAACTCGCCGCGGCTGCGCACGATCCTGACGGCGTCGGGAAATGCGAGCGCGCCGGCCACGACCAGCGCCGAGTACTCGCCGAGGCTGTGTCCACTGGCCAGCGCCGGCGCGAGGCCGCGCTCGGCCGCGACGGTGGCAGCGGCGACACTGACGGTGAGGACCGCCGGCTGCGTGTTCGCGGTGAGCGCCAGCTCGGCCTCCGGTCCTTCGAAGGCGAGACGGGCCAGGTCGAAACCGAGCGCGTCGTTGGCCTCTTCGAAGATGGCTTTGGCCGCGGGCGATGCGTCGTAAAAGCCGCGGCCCATGCCGACAGCCTGCGACCCCTGTCCGGGAAAGAGAAAGGCGATCATGGCAGTACGCGCCGAGCGGTCCGAATTACCAGCGCATGAGTGCTGCGCCCCAGGCGAAGCCGCCGCCGAACGCCGCGATCAACAGCAGGTCGCCCCGCTTGACGCGACCGGCCGTGACGGCTTCTTCGAGCGCCACGTACACCGACGCGGCCCCCGTGTTCCCGTAGCGGTCCACGTTGACGAACACCTTGGCCATAGGCAGGCCGACCCGCTTGGCCGCCGCCTCGATGATGCGAAGGTTCGCCTGGTGCGGAATGAAGAGATCGACGTCCTCGGCCTTCACGCCGTGTCGCTGGAGCAGGGCCGAGGTGGACTCGACGAACATGCGCACGGCGACCTTGAAGACCTCGCTGCCTTTCATCTTCGCGTAGTGCTGCCGCTGGGCGACGGTCTCGGCGGTCGGGGGCATGCGCGAGCCACCCCCCGGCATGTACAGCAGATCCCAGTACTGGCCGTCGGAGTAGAGGTCGCCGTCGAGGAACCCCGATCCGTCCTCCGTCGCTTCCAGCACGGCCGCGCCGGCGGCGTCGGCCAGCAGCACGCACGTGCCGCGGTCGGTGAAGTCGGTGATGCGGGACAGCGTCTCGGCGCCGATGCAGAGCACTCGCCTGTACTTGCCCGCCTCGATGAAGCGCGCGCCGATGATCAGGCTGTAAATGGA
>MNEG01000097.1 GCA_001917585.1 Candidatus Rokubacteria bacterium 13_1_40CM_68_15 | reverse complement strand
CCGACGGCTGGATGTCGGCGATCAGCCCCCACTCGAAGCGCGAGCGCAGTCGCTCCTCGATCTCGGGGATGTTCTTGGGCGGGCAGTCGCTCGACACGATGATCTGCTTGCGCGACTCGTACAGATCGTTGAACGTGTGGAAGAACTCCTCCTGCGTCCGCTCTTTGCCCGAGATGAACTGGATGTCATCGATGAGCAGGAGGTCGACGGTCCGATAGCGGGCGCGGAACTCGGCGGTGCGGTCGTAGCGGATGGCGTTGATGAGCTCGTTGGTGAAGCGCTCCGAGGACAGGTACACGACGGTCATGCCCGGGAAGAGCCCGATGGTCTGGTGCCCGACGGCGTGCAGCAGGTGCGTCTTGCCGAGGCCGACGCCGCTATAGATGAAGAGTGGGTTGTAGGCGCGCGCAGGCCGCTCGGCGGCCGCCTGGCAGGCGGCCCGGGCGAACTGGTTCGAGGAGCCGACCACGAACGAGTCGAACGTGTAGCGAGGGTTCAGGCCCTCGCGCCGCCCGCCACCCCCGCCCGCCTGACCAGGACCGGCCGGCGCCACCACGATGGACACGCGCGGATGGCCGCCCAGACACTCCTGCGCGGCGCTCTGGAGCGCCTCGAGATGGTGCTGGAGGAGCCGGTCGCGGAAGAAGCTATTGGGCGCGCCGATGCGGAGGTGATCGCCCTCCACCGCGAGAAGTCGGCACGGGCGCACCCACGAATCAAGCACAAGGGGTGGAAGCTCACGCGAGGCGCATTCGACGAGGCGCGTCCAAAGGCTCGTCAGCACAGCTAAGAGCCCGCTTTGCCCACAGCGCTGTTCACGACTTATCCACAAATGTGCATAGCTGAAAGCACCGAGCCCGGGGTGGGTATTGCCTCCTCATCGAACGGCGTACGCCCCTCGTCCGCGTAGCAACTGACGTGGCCCTGGCGACGCCCCATGCGCGCTGTTCCTCTCGGCAAAAGAGTTCAGGAGTAACGTCAGATTAATGAGGTCGTGCGATTCGGCTGTCAAGATTGCATTCGCGTGCATCAAATGCGCGTGCGTGCGCCCTCGAGGCGCGCGCCCTCCCGTCGAATGAACGAATTTCTTTGCCACTCCTCGTCGAGAATGGTCAGATGGTCGCTTTCCTTGCGTCGTGACCGCGGGACCGCGCCACTCCGCGCAGATCTTAGGGGTGGGGATCACTGTGGAGATGTGGACAAGATGCGGACGAGGAGGGCCGTATGGTCAAGGAGATGTCAATGAGCAAGCACCACTGGCTCACAGTTGTTGTCCTCTTCGTGCTGGTGGTGCTGTCGAGCGGGGAGGTCGGGGCGCAAGGCCAGCCGGAGGGCCAGCTGACCATCGCCTTCGACGCGTCGATTGCTCCCACCTTTCTCGATCCGGCCGAGACCTCGGGGATCGCCACACCGTTCGTCTTCCTCTATGCCCTCCACGATGCCCTGATCAAGCCGCTGCCCGGCAACAACATGGCGCCGTGCCTGGCCGAGTCCTGGAAGGAGAGTCCGGACGGGCTGGTGTACGAGTTCAAGCTGCGGGCAGGTCTCAAGTTCCACAACGGCGACCCCTTCACGGCCGAGGACGTGAAGTTCAGCTTCCACCGCTACCGCGGGACGTCGGCCAGGCAGCTGCACGAGCGGGTGAAAGCCGTGGAGGTCATCGATCCGCATCGCGTGCGCTTCGTGCTGCACGCGCCCTGGCCGGACTTCCTCGGTTTCTACGCCACGCCGGCCACCGGCGCCGCGTGGATCGTCCCCAAGAAGTACCTCGAGAAGGTCGGCGAGGACGGCTTCAAACGGCAGCCGGTGGGGCTCGGGCCCTACCGATTCGTGCGGATGACCCCCGGGGTGGACCTGGTCCTCGAGGCGAACGAGCAGTACTGGCGCAAGAAGCCATCGATCAAGCGTGTCGTCTTCAAGGGCGTCCCCGACCGCACCACGCGGCTGGCCATGCTGAAGGCCGGGGACGCGGACATCGGCTACCTGATGGTCGGCGTCGAGGGCGCGACGATCAAGGCCGACGCCAGGCTCCGCCTGGTCCGCGTCATTGCGTCCTCGACGTGGTGGCTCGAATTCCCGGAGCAATGGAATGCCAAATCTCCGTGGCACGATCGCCGCGTGCGGCTGGCGGCGACGATGGCCATCGACAAGCAAGCCATCAACGAGGCGGAGCGACTGGGCTTCTCGCGCCTGACGGGATCGATCATCCCGAGCGTCATGGAGTTCGCGCTGCGCATCGAGCCGTTCCCGTACGACCCCACGCACGCCAGGCGTCTCCTCGCCGACGCCGGCTATCCCAACGGCTTCGATGCCGGCGATCTCACCCCACTGCCTCCGTTCACCACCATGGGAGAAGCGGTCGCGAACGATCTGGCCGCGGTGGGCATCCGCTCGCGGGTGCGGATCATGGAGCGCGCAACGTACATGGAGGCGTGGCGGGCGAAGAAGCTGCAAGGCGTCCTCGTGACGGTCTCAGCGGCGCCGGGCAATACCGCCGCGCGGCTCGAGGCCTTCGTCGTCAGCACCGGTCCGTATGCCTACGGGGGCCATCCCGACATCGACGACCTGTTCCGCCAGCAGGCCCAGGAGCGCGACCGCAAGAAGCGCGAGGCGATGCTGCACGAGATCCAGCGATTGATGCACGAGCGGGTCATGCACGGCCCGATCTTCGAGCCGGCCACGCTGCACGGCGTGGGGCCGCGCGTAGAGGAGCCGGCGGTCGGCTTGAATCCGCTGCTCTATTTCACCGCGCCGTACGAGGACATGCGCTTGAAACGGCCGTGAGCAGCGCTGGCCGGCGCCGCGGTGATGGTCGCCGATGATGTCGGAACCCCGCTGGTCCGCGCTGGCCATTGCCGTGGCCGTGCTCGCGCTCACGCCCGGCGCCCACGCCGGTGTCCCGATCGATCTCCGCTTCGATGGTCAGGCGTTCGATCCCAAGGCGCCGCCCGATTTCAGCTGCTTCAGCTACACCGCTGCGCGCTGGGTGGGCTGCCGCGTGCAAAAGGCCGAGGCGCCCGGAGCGTACGTGCTCGAGCGCCTCGGGCCGGGGCAATACCGGATGCACGTGAGCATCGACGAGAATCCGGCCAACCCCCGGCGCTACCCGGGCGACTACGAGGCGCAGCTACGCTTCGAAATGACCGAGAGCGGGCCAGAGCGACTGACCGTGGATCTGGCGCGGCTGATCCACCTGACGCGCCCGGGCGACAACGGCCGCTCGCTCGAGGGCATGCTGAGAGGCTGCGCGACGCAGCCGAAGTTCGAGACGCCGCGTTACTCCTGGGGGCCGCTGGCAACGGTCGAGTTCGGCTGGGAGCCGATCGTCGCCGGCGCCGAATATCGCTACACCGTCGTTGCCGGCTCCTGTAATCGGTCCGGCGCCCAGCGAAAGATCCTGAGCGAGAGCACCGACGCGACCACGGTCGCCCTGGCACTGCCGCCGAGCCCGGAAGGTGAATATTACGTCTTCCGTGTCGAGGCCTGGAAGGGCGGCCGTCTCGTCGGGGACCTCTACGCGCACGACAGCGGGACGCACTCGTGGAACTACCGGTTCCGGGTTCAGGACGCGAGCGTTCCGCGCTGGGCGTATTTCGGTGCCGGCGGCGGCCTGTTGCTCCTGCTCCTCGCCGCGCGCCGGGGGCTCCGCGAGGCTGAGCGGCGGCGTCGGCGCCTGCGTTGGGTCCTGGGTGGGACGCTGGCGGCGCTCGTCGCGGGTGCGGTCGTCGGCATCGGCTACCACGCGTACGAAGACCGTGAGCGGCGCCGCGCGGAGGCCGAGAAGACGAAGGTCGAGGCCGAGCGGCAGGCGCGCGGTCGCGAGCTCATCGCCGCGTTCGCGTCCGCCGCCGCCCGGCCCGACTGGTGGAACGACGTCGAGACGCCTTACCGCGTCGACAACGTCGGCGACCTGCTCTCGGCGTGGCAGGGGCACCCGCGGGGCGATGGCGGCCGCGGCGAACGCCAGTTCTTCAAGGCGGCCTACCAGGGCATCGTCGATCATCCCGACGACGAACACGTCGTCGCCACGGCCATCGATCTGTTGCATCACGTCGTCCGAGACTATCCGCACCGTCTCGGGCTCGCGCGGTTCGGCTACGAGCGCTACTTCCAGCATCGTCGGCGCACCGACAACTGCGTGAACTGCATGGTCGGCGACACGACGCAAGGCATCGCGCAGAACCTCAGCCAGCTCTACGCGGCCGCCGGCCGCTTCGACGAGGCAATCGCGGTCTGCCGGCGTCTGATCGAGGAGCGCGGCCCGGACGTCAGTCCCTACAAGCTCGCCGAGACCTGGAACCAGATGGCCTGGGTGCATTGGCAGAAGGGCGAGCGCGAGCGGGCCGTGCAGGTCATCCGCGACGCGATCGCCCGGTATGGCACGACCGTGCGTGGCGAGGATCTCCAGCGCACGCTCGCCCGGTTCGAGCGGGAAGGAACGCGCTAGGCGTTTGGCGCGAACAGCTCCAGCATCCGCGTCGAGGGAAAGTCCGCGAACCCCAACATGAGGTGTGTCGCTCCGGCCGCTTCATAACGGGCGATCCGTTCCGAGATCGACGGACGATCGCCCGAGAGCACGGTGCCGAGCAGGGGATGCTGCCGCGCGATCCTCCGATCGGCGCAGAAGCGAGTCACGAGCGGATCGAGCGCTTCGCCGTCCTCGATCACGATCGCGTCCAGCTCGACGGATCGCCGGAACGAGTCGACGTGACGACCGGCGTCGCGGATCAGATCTCTCAGTCGGTGCCAGAGCGAAGCGAAGCCGTCAGCGGAGACATACGACGCCTCCCAGCCGTCCGCGCACCGCGCGGTCGCGGCGAGCGCGCGCGGCCCCATCGCGGCGATCCAGATCGGTGGGCCGGAGCGCTGCACCGGTGCCGGCGCGAGCCGAGCTCCGGTCAGCTCGTATCGCGAGCCCCGATGGTCGAAGCCGCCGTCGTCTCGCCAGAGGCCACGCATGACCTGGACGCTCTCCTCGAGCGTTTCGATTCGCGCGGCGGCCGGAGGATATCGGATGCCGTGGCTCGACCAGGTACGCGCGGCCGCGTCGTCCTCGGCCCCGACGGCCAGACGCAGGTCCAGACGTCCCCCGGATAGGTGATCGACGGCCACCGCTCTCTTGGCGAGCCACGAAGGGTGATGCGACGACGCATCGAAGGTGTACGTCACGGCCGGCCCGATCCGGGCACGCCGGGTGAGCACGGCGAGAGCGCCGAGCATCGTCCACCCGTCGTGCGTCCACTCGCCGAGGCCGTCGCCATAGGTGATGGTGGCGTAACCGAGCTCGTCGGCGGCCTTCCAGTATCGGTGGAGCGCCGCGACGTCCGTGCCCCAGGTCTGAACGCCGATGGCGAGCATCGCGCGGAGCGGCGTCTCTGCTTCCGTGCTACTGCGGCTTCTTCTCGGGCTGGGTGCTCTTGAGCTGGAGGTACTCGTAGACGTGGTCGAGATCGGAGTCCTTGAGATCGGTGTGATCCGGCATCGCCGTGTACCGATACTTCGACGGCTGCCGCACGTACTCCTTGATCCAGGCCCTGGTTCGGTAGCTCGCCACACTCTGCGGCGCGCTCAGGTCCGGCCCGACCTTTCCCCCGGCGCTGTCGAGAGAGACGTCGCCGGGGGATACCCCGAAGTCGTGCACCACGATGATCTGGGGCCTGGGCAGCCCGACCGCTCGCACGCTCACGTTGTCCACGCTCGTCCGCGCGCACGCCGCCCAGGAGGCGATCGCGAGAACCACGACCACCACTCTCATGAGAGCCATCGAAGCTCGAACCCCTTGCCGGCGCCGCGCACGTACGCGCCGTGCGGTGCGGGGAAGTGCGCGGGCAGGAGCAACGAGCCTCGCTCGACGCACGCCTCGAGGAGCTTTCGGCGGGAGGCGGCCGCCGCGACTCGATCGGTGCAGGCGACGGTGCTCCAGTCCACCTCGTACGCCTGCATCGGGTGGTGCACGGTGTCGCCGGCGAAGATGGCCTCCTGGCCCCTCGACCTGAGCCGGATGCACGCGTTTCCGGGCGTGTGGCCGGGTGTCAGCTCGACGGTGAGCGCGTCGTTCACCTGGTGGCCGTTTTCGATCATGTCTGCCCGCCCCGCCTCGACGACCGGAAGTGCGCTGTCCTGGAAGGCGGCGCGGCGGATCGGGCTGGGATCCGGGTTCTTGCGCCAGTGCTCGTACTCGATGCGCGCGAGCAGGTAGCGCGCCTTCGGGAACGTCGGCACCCAGCGGCCGTCCTTCAAGACCGTGTTCCATCCGATGTGATCAGCGTGCAGGTGGGTGCACATCACGTAGTCGACGTTTTCGGGCGTGGCGCCCGCCGCGCGCAGGCGCTCGAGGAACGGGGTCTGCAGATGGTGCCAGTGGGCGCGGGGCATCCGGTCCTTGTCGTTGCCGATACAGGTGTCGATCAGCACGGTGTGACGGCCGGTCTTGACGACCCACGCGTGCATGCTGAAGACCAGCGCGTCGCGGTCCGGCATGTAGTAACGCGGCGCCAGCCAGTGCAGGTGCGGACGCAGCGCCTCCGGGTCGAACGGGGTGAAGAATCCGGCCGCCGTGAAGGTGGTGTCGACCATCTCCTCGACGCGGACGATCGAAGCGTCACCGATCGTGAGGTGGTCCATGGTCATCCCTTGAACTTCGGCATGACCTCCCGGGCGAACCAGGTGAGCTGTTCGAGCATCACGGCCTGAGGCGTGCCCATGCTCGTGCTCATGTTGACGTACTGGAGGCCGGGGAAGCGCGACTGGAGGTCCATGAGATAGGCGGTCAGCTCTTCGGGCGTGCCGGCGAACCACGCGCCGGTCTTCATGAAGTGCTCGAGGGTGGGAACGCCGGCGGCGCCCCAGCCGCCGCGCCGCGCGGCCGCCTCGACCTGGGCGGGCTTGATCCCCGGCACGAATCCGAGCGGCGCGAACATCTTCACGTGCTCCTCGTAGAACGGCGTGAGCTCGCGAATGGCCTTCTCTCGGCTGTCGGCGAGGTGGAAGAAGATGCCGAGGCAGAGGTTCTCGCCCAGCCCGAGGCTCTGGCCGGCGCGGGCGGCCGCCTCGCGATAGCCGTGGATCGGCCCCTCGGCCATGGTGGCCGCGCCGCCGCCGATGATGCCCTTGATCCCGTGACGCACCATGAAGTCGAGACCGCGGGCGCTGGCGCTCACGATGGGCTGCCAGCACTCGACCGGACGATGGATCGGACGCGGGACCAGCGTGATCTCGCGCAGCTCGTAGCCGCGGTAGGGCACGGCCGGGGGGAGCGTGTAGTGTTTGCCGTGATGCGCGAACGACTCCTCGTTGAACGCCTTGAAGATGATCTCGACCTGCTCCTCGAACAGCTCGCGGTTGGCCTCGGCGTCCAGCATCGGCGCGCCGAACGTCTCGACCTCCCGGGTGTGGTAGCCGCGGCCCACGCCGAAGATGACGCGGCCGCGGGTCAGGATATCGGCGGTGGCGTAGTCCTCGGCCAGCCGCAGGGGATGCCACATAGGCGCGATGTTGAAGCCGCAGCCGATCTTGATCTGCTTGGTGACGTGCGCCAGGTGCACCGCCGACATGAGGAGATTCGGCAGGCACTCGTAGCCCTCGTGCTGGAAGTGGTGCTCGGCCAGCCAGATCGCGTAGTAGCCCAGCTCGTCCATCGTCCTGGCGACGGCGTCCGTCTTCGCGAACACCGTCGCCAGGTGCTCGTTCCCGTAGCGCCGCTCGTTGGCCGGGGTGGCCATCTGGCCCATGTCGGGCAGATCGACGTGGCCGGGATAGACGGTGGCGAACCGGGTGATCATGGCTGCTCCTTTCGAGATCGCGGGCGCGCCGCGCGCGGCCCCGACCCTAACACACCACGGATCGGGCCGCGCGCGTGACGCGTCAGAACTTCCGCTTGCGGCCGGCGTAGATCTCCTGAATCTCCTTCTCGGCCCAGGCGATGGCCTGGTCGACCGTCATCTTGCCCGTCGCGTGCTGCGCGAACATGTCGGGGATGATGAAGAGGTCGAGGACCTGCTGGGACGCCGCCGTGGTGGGACCGGGCCAGGACGGCGGGACCGACACCTTGGCGACCTCGGGGATGTACCGGTACTGCTTGTCGCTCTTGTACACAGGGTGCTTGGTCAGGTTCGTCAGGAACGGCATGTTGAACCCATGGCCGGCTTCCACCCACCTGGCCTGGTTGTCGGGCTGGAAGTGGTAGCGCAGGAAGTCCTTGGCGAGGTCGACGTTCTTCGCGAAGTTCCAGATCCCGACGCACCAGTAGCCGGTCGTTGTCCGCCGGTCCACGGGACCGCGCGGCGTGTTGACGTGGTCGATGACGTCGGCGATCTCCTTTTGCGTCCCCGGGACCAGAACCTTGTCCCGCTTGGCCGACTCGTAGGCGCTGATCGGGTTGTGGATCGCGATGCACTTGCCCGCGTTCAGGCAGCGGTTGTTGCTGGCGTCGTCCCACGCCACCACCTCGGGGTCCATCGCCTCGGTGTACAGGCGCTTGACGAACTCCATCGCCTGCCGCGTCTGGGGCGAGTTGATGGCGATCGTCTTGCCGTCCTTGGCCACGTAGGAGGCGCCATAGGACCACATGATCGACAGCAGCGTGACGTTGGCGTCGCCGCTGTGGCCCATGGCGGTGCCGAACGGATGGCCGATGGCTTTGCCCTTCTTGCCGACGCGCAACCAGTCCTCCCACGTGTCGGGGTTCTTCTCGCCGATCTGCTCGAGGAGATCGGTGCGAACCGCCATCGGGAAGGGCGGCATCCACCACGGCAGCAGCTTCCACTTGCCCCGGATCAGGTAATCGTTCTGGTTCAGCCAGCCGCCGTTCTTCGGCGCGATGTCGGCCGCGACGTCGTTCAGGTCGACCAGGTGATCGAAGTAGAGATCCGCGTCACCGAGGCCGGGGCCGAGCGCGGTGAGGTCGTGACCCGAGCGCGCCTGCACCTCGGAGGCCTTCTTGGTCACGAGCTGCAGGTGGGCGATGATGTCGAGGCGCACCTTCACCTTGTTCTTCGCTCCCCAGTCCTCAAATTGTCTCTTCAGCTCCTTGTCGGTCTCGGGCACGAAGCTCGCAATGGTGAGGAAGGTCAGCTCTCGGGTCTGAGCGATCGCCGGCGCGCCGCCGGCCACCAGGACCCCGGCGGCGCCACCCGCCGTCACGCGCAGGAAGTGTCGTCGATTCACCATGTCTGCCCTCCTACTTGACGGCGCCCGCCGTCAGTCCGGACACGTAGTAGTCGAGGAAGAAGACGTAGGCGATCACGATCGGAAGCGAGCCGATGCACGCTCCCGCCATCAGCCCGCCCCAGTAATAGATGTCGCCGCGGATCAGCTCGGAGAAGACGCCCACGGTCATGGTCTTCAGCTCCGCCGGCGAGACGAAGACCAGCGAGTAGAGGAACTCGTTCCAGGACAGCGTGAAGGCGAACAGCGCCGCGCAGATGACGCCCGGCACCGCAACCGGGAGCAGGATCCTCAGCAGGGTCTGGAACCGGTTGCAGCCATCCAGCATCGCGCACTCCTCGATCTCCTTCGGCACCGTGCGGAAATAGCCCATCAAGAGCCAGGTGCAGAAGGGGACGAGGAACGTCGGGTACGTCACGATCAGCGCCCACAGCGTGTCCGAGAGTCCCAGCCGGTTCACCACGGTGCTCAGCGGCAGGAAGAGCAACGACGGCGGGACCAGGTAGGTGATGAAGATGGCGACGCCGAAGGAGTCCGCGCCCGGGAACCGCAGGCGCGCCAGCGGATAGGCGGCCAGGATGCCGATTACGACGGAGATCACCGTCGCCGCCACGCTGACGAGCACGCTGTTGACGAACCAGCTCCAGAACATGGTGTCCTTCGAGAGGAGCTCGTAGTGCCCGAGGGTCACGCCCTGCCGGATGAGGAACGGCGCCGCGTTGACGTTGTAGAGCTCGGCGTTCTTCTTCAGCGACGTCACCAGCATGAAGTAGAGCGGAAACAGCGCGAAGAAGACGAAGGGCGCGACGGGAAGGTAGAGCGTGAAGAGCGAGCGGCTCCCGCGCGACCACGACGTCCGCCTACTCATACGTCGTGGACTTGCGGACGAGTCGCAGCTGGGTGAAGACGACGCCGAGCAGGATCGGGAAGAGGAACAGCGAGACGGCGGCGCCCTGCCCGATCTGCCCGCCCTGCAAGCCGAGGGCGAAGGAGTAGGTGGCGAAGAGATGCGTCATGTTCATCGGTCCACCCTTGGTGAGGATGTACACGATGTTGAAGTCGGCCAGCGTGAAGATCGCCGAGAACAGGATGACGACGGCGAGCACCGGCTTGAGGAGCGGCACGGTGACGTACCAGAACCGACCGACGGGTCCGGCGCCGTCCGATTCGGCCGCCTCGTACATCTCGCGCGGGATGGCCACCAGGCCGGCCAGCAGCGTGATCGCGAAGAAGGGCAGTCCCCGCCACGTATTGACCAGGATCACGGTGAACATGGCGAGGTAGGGATCGGGCAGCCACGGGATGTCCTTGTTCACCACGTGCAGGCTCTTGAGCGTCCAGTTCACGACGCTGTAGAGCGGCTCGAACATCCACCACCAGACCAGCGTGCTGAGAGCGGTGGGCACGATGAACGGGAGCAGCACGGCGCCCCGGATCAACCGCTTGAACCGCGCGACCCGGAACAGCAGCAACGCCAGGGCCATCCCGAAGATGGTCTTGAGCAGCAGCGCGATCGAGGTGAACACGAGCGAGTTCTTCAGGGTCTGCCGGAAGATGTCGCTGCGGAGCAGCCGCTGAAAATTGTCGAGGCCGACGAAGCTTCCCGTCTCGCCCACGCGGGCGTCGCTCAGGCTGAACCAGATGGAGAGCACGAAGGGATAGGCGACCAGGAACAGCAAGAGGAAGAAGGCGGGCGCCACGAAGGTGTAGGCCACCGAGGTGTCACGGGCCATGAAATCGGAGAGCCCGCGCGCCGCTGCCTCGCCGCGGGAGGTGAACTTCGCGATATCCCCGTTGAGGGTTCTGAGCTGCATGCGCAACGCTCCCCTCGAGGATCGATCGGGCGCCCAACGGTAGCTGCGGGCTCCACGGGTGTCAACAGGCGCCCGCGGCCGCGATCCACCGTGCTACTATTCGCTCGCGATGACGGTGAGGCGTCTCTGCGCGGTCTTCACTCTTCTCGTCATGAGCTGTCTCGTGCCCATGGCGTACGCGAGCCCGCCCGACGAGACGTGGATACCGGGTTTCACCGACAACGCCGACCACGACGACGCGATCATCCTCGTCACGTCCGCGGTCGGTGTGATGGCCACGGTGCTCGCCGTCGACGTTACGTCGATCGCGTGCGTCATGGCGCCGGTGATCCTCGCGCCAGACCTCCCGCCCTCGCCCGAGTCCACGCCGTACCGTCTTCGCGCGCCACCTTCCGCCTGACCGCTGCCGCCTGACGCGACGGCGCCGACGCCGTCACACGATCCCGGTCCATTGTCAGTCGGAAGACTTGCCGTCTCGCAAACGGCGTGGAGCTCAGCGTGGCCAGTTCCGTCGCACCTCGTCTTCAAGTCGTGCTGTCCGTCGCCGCCGACGTCCCGCTCGTGTTCGGGGTTCCGACCGCGCTCAGGACCGCCCATGCGCTCGTCGACGTGCCGGTCGACCGCTTCCTCTTCGTGACCGATTCCATCGCCGCGCTCACCGATCGATGGAACGCGCAGCTTCGCGCCCTGCGGTGGACGGCCGTCTCTTCGCCGGCCGCCGCGGGCAGCGCGCTCGAGCGGACGTCCGCGGTCCTGGTGCTCGACCCGGAGGGCATGCCGGAGGCCGGTGAGCTGCGCGCCTTCCTCGGTGAGTGCCGCCGGCGCGCCGCGCCGACGGCGTGGCTCTGGAGCGGCCGCACCGTGGCGGTCTATTACCCGGCGGGGCGCGCCACGCTGAGCCGCTCGTCTCACGGCGTCTCCGGATTGCCGATGTCGGTCGACGCCGATTTCCACGGCGAGCGCCTGGTCGCCGATGTCCGCGCCTGGTACGATCTTCGCAACCCCAAGGACGTCGAGCGCGCCGAGCACGATCTGGTGCGCTCACTACGGAAGGATACCGACGGATACCTGGCGCGCCTCGATCGGGAGATCTCGATTCCCGTCTCGCTGGCCCTGACGCGGACCGCGATCACGCCGAACGCGGTCACCGCGGCCAGCTTGCTGGTTGGGCTGCTGGGCGCCGGGCTCCTCGCCGTCCCGGCCTACGCGGCCGCGATCGCGGGCGCCTTGCTGCTCTGGTGCTCGTGCATTCTCGACGGCTGCGATGGTGAGGTCGCGCGCCTCCAGCTCCTCACGACGCCGTGGGGGGCGCGGTTCGACGCCGTCGCTGACAACCTCGTCCACGTCGCGGTGTTCCTGGCGCTGCCCATCCATCTGCATCTCAGTCATGCCGATGCGACCGTCATCCCCGCGGGGCTCGTGCTGCTGGCCGGGGTGCTGCTCAGCATGGCGTCCGTGTGGTGGCTGCTCCTGCGCCAGCCGTCACCACGCCGTGGCCCGGTCGCCCTCGTCTACGAGCGTGTCGCCAGCCGCGACTTCATCTACGTCCTGCTTGCCCTCGCCCTCGTGCACCGACTGGAGTGGTTCCTGTGGGCCGCGGCGGGAGGATCGCACGTCTTCTGGGTCACGCTGTGGGTGCTCTCGAGGCGTCGGCGATGAAACGGTTCACGCTGGCAGCCGCGATATTCGGCACGGTCGTCTTCGTCGTGCTGCTCTGGCGGCTCGACCTCCCGCGGGTCGGCGCACTCCTCGCCGCCACGGGCTGGGGAATCGCGTTGATCCTCGGACAGGAGGCGGTCGCTCACGTGCTGAATGCGCTCGGATGGAAGTGGGCCTCCGATCCCCGGCAGGCGGCGGCCGTGCCGCTCCGGCGTCTTGTCGCTCTGAGGGTCGCCGGAGACGCGATCAACTACCTGACGCCAAGCGGCACGCTCGCGGGCGAGGTCGGCCGGACAGCGATGCTGAAGGCCAGCCACGCGACGGGCACCGAGGTGGCCTCCGTCATCGTCGCCAAGGTCGCGCAGACGCTCGGCCAGGCGTTGTTCGTGGCCATCGGGGTGCTCGTCTGTGCGCGCACGCTCGGCGTCGCGGGGCTGCCCAGGTGGACCGTCATCGTGGGCGTGCTGACGGTGGCGCTGCTGGGGGTTCTCGCCGCGGTGGCGGCGCGCCGCGGGTTCGCCGCGTGGCGCCTGTCGCCGCTCCGGCGTCCGTTCGCCGGCTTCATCCGGGCTCACCGCGGACGATTTGCGACCGCAACGCTGCTCTTCGCCGCGGCGTACGCGTGGGGAGCCGTCGAGGCGTACCTCATCTCCCGCTCGCTCGGGCTGCGTCTCTCGGCATCGACGATCCTTTCCATCGAGACGCTGTCGGCGGCCGTGGATGGCGTACTGTTCATGGTCCCGGCCAAGATCGGGATCCAGGAGGGGAGCAAGACCGCCATCTTCGCCGCCCTCGGCCTGGCGCCGAGTGCCGGCTTCGCGTTCGGTCTCCTGCGGCATCTGCGAGAGCTCGCATGGGCCGCGGGAGGCCTCGTCGTCTGTGCGATCGCCTGGCGGCCGGCGCCGGTCGGCAAAATATCTGAGATCGCGAACACGGGAGCCATGTCATGACCTACGTGGCCGATGTCCTCGTCGCGCTCGCGTTCGTCGCCGCGGGATACTGGGCGTGGGCGGCGTATCGCGCTCACGCCTTCGGGCGCCGACGTCCCGTCCCATCCGGCTTCACGCCGACGGTCAGCGTGCTGAAGCCACTGTGCGGCGTGCAGCCGCTGCTCTACGAGACGCTCCGCAGCTTCTGTGAGCAGGATTACCCGAGCTTTCAGCTCGTCTTCGGGGTCAGCGATCCGGGCGATCCCGCCGTTCACGTCGTGCACCGGCTCATCGAAGAATTCCCCGGCCTCGACGTCGTGCTCGTCTGCGATAGTCATGCGCTGGGTACGAATCCGAAATTGAGCAACGTCGTCAACATCTACAAGAGTGCCCGCCACGACGTGATCGTCCTGGCCGACAGCGACGTCCGGGTCGGACCCGAATACCTGCGGACCGTCGTGGCGCCGCTCGCGGACCCGGGGACCGGGCTCGTCACGTGCCTCTACGGCGCGGTCCCGATGCCCGGCCTGCCGTCGACCCTCGGGGCGATGTACATCAACGACTGGTTCTTCCCCTCGGCCCTGGTGGCGGCCGCGATGCAGCCACTGTCGTACGCGTTCGGCGCCACGATCGCATGCCGCCGGGACGTGCTCGACGCGCTGGGTGGCTTCGGGAGCGTCGTCGACTACCTCGCCGACGATTACATGCTGGGACGGGCCGTGGCGGAGAGCGGCCGGCGCGTCGAGCTCTCGCCGCTGGTCGTCCAGACGATCGTCGACGAGCACGACTTCCGGACGCTGGTCGGCCACGAGCTCCGGTGGGCCCGCACGATCCGCTCGGTGCGGCCGGTGGGGTATCTCATGTCGTTCGTCACCTTCGGGCTCCCCCTTTCGCTCCTTGCGCTCGCCTGCGCCGGCGCGACGCCGGCAACGCTGGCGGCGCTCGCCGCGAATCTCGTGGCCCGGTTGGTCGGTTCGCACGTCACGCGGCGGACCGCCGGCATTCCGCGCTTCCCCGACGCGTGCCTCCTTCCGCTCCGGGACGTCCTCTCGGTGGCGATCTGGATCCTGTCCTTCTGCGGCCGCACTGTGCGGTGGTACGGACAATCCTTCACGATCGACCGCCAGGGCCGCCTGCGGAGGGCCACCCCGTGAGCTACCTGCGGACATTGTTTCTGCATCCGCCGTCGTATCAGGGCTTCGACGGCGGCGCGGGGTCGCGCTACCAGGCGCGTCGCGAGGTGCGCTCCTTCTGGTATCCAACGTGGCTGGCCCAGCCGGCCGCCCTCGTGCCCGGATCCCGCCTCGTCGACGCGCCGCCCGACGGCCTGACGCTCGACGACGTTCGGCCGCTGGCGCGGCAGTACGAGCTCGCCGTCCTGCACACGAGCACGCCGTCGTTCGCCCAGGACGTCAGAGTGGCCGAGGCGCTCAGGGCCGAGAACCCGGCGCTCCGCATCGGCTTCGTCGGCGCGCACGTCGCCGTGCAGCGCGAGCGGGCGCTGGCGGCATCCGAGGCGATCGACTTCGTCTGTCATGGCGAATTCGACTTCACGGTCCGGGAGGTCGCCGAGGGACGCCCGCTCGGTGAGGTCAGGGGACTCAGCTATCGGGACGGCGCGGGGCTGCGGGCGACGCCACCGCGCCCGCCGATCGAGAACATGGACACGCTGCCCTTCGTCGTCCCCGTCTATGCGCGCGATCTCACCGTCGAGAACTACTACATCGGATACCTGCTCCACCCGTACGTCTCGCTCTATACCGGGCGCGGCTGCCGCTCCAAGTGCACGTTCTGCTTGTGGCCACAGACGGTGGGCGGCCAGCGCTATCGGACGCGGTCGGTCGACCACGTCATCGAAGAGATCAAGGTGGCGCGGCGCCACTTCCCCCAGGTCAAGGAGTATTTCTTCGACGACGACACCTTCACCGACGATCTCCCGCGGGCCGAGGAGATCGCGCGCCGGCTCGGCCG
>MNEG01000134.1 GCA_001917585.1 Candidatus Rokubacteria bacterium 13_1_40CM_68_15 | reverse complement strand
GTCCACAGCGTCTTGTCCTTGCGCTGGACGTTGTGGGCGATCACACCCGAGGCCAGCGAGAGGATGCGCTGCGTCGAGCGGTAGTTCTGCTCGAGCCGGACGACCTTGGTGCCGGGATAGTCGTGCTCGAACTCGAGCACATTGCGGATGTCGGCGCCGCGGAACTTGTAGATCGATTGGTCGGGATCGCCGACGACGCAGATGTTCCGATGCTCGCTGGTGAGCAGGCGAATCATCTTGTACTGGACGCGGTTCGTGTCCTGATACTCGTCCACCAGCATGTGGCGCCACAGGCCGCGATACCACGCGAGCACCTCGGGCACCGTGTCGAGGAGGCGCACGGTGGACAACAGCAGGTCGTCGAAGTCGACGGCACCGACCTCTTTCAAGCGCTTCTCGTAGCGCGAGTACACGAGCGCGGCCTTCTTCTCCCACGGCCCCCCCGCATCCCGGAGGGCATCGGCCACGGTGATCATCTGATTCTTCATGTAGGAGATCCGGTGAACGGCGCCGCTCGGCGTGAACGACCGCTCGGCCAGCTCGCCTTCCTTCATGCACTCCTTCACGAGCGCGAGACGGTCGTCCTCGTCGTAGATCGTGAAGTGCGACGGCAGCCCGATGTGCTTGCCGTGCTGGCGGAGGATGCGCACGCACGCCGAGTGAAACGTGGCGATCAGCGGCGCGCCCACGCCGACGGGCTGGAGCAGGGCTTCCACCCGTCGCGCCATCTCGCCGGCCGCCTTGTTCGTGAAGGTGACGGCGAGGAGATTCCGCGGGGACATGCCCTGGGACGCGGTCAGCCACGCGATGCGATAGGCGATGACGCGTGTCTTGCCGCTGCCGGCGCCGGCGAGCACGAGCAGGGGCCCTTCTCCGTAAGTGACGGCTTCGCGCTGCGCGGGATTCAGATCATCGAGGAGGCGTTCCAGACCTGCCGGCACCACGACATTGTACCGGGAATTATCCTGTGCTGAACGCCCTCCACCCGAGCACGGCCCACCCAGCCAGGAAGCACAGGCCACCGAGCGGGGTGATGGCGCCGAACCAGCGCCAGCCGGTGATCGCCAGGAGATAGAGGCTGCCGGAGAAGATCAGCGTGCCGGCCACGAACAGCCAGCCTGCGACGAGCGCGCCGTTGCCCGGCCCGCGCGTGCATTCCCAGGCCACCGCGAAGAGCGCCAGCGCGTGGAACATGTGATAGCGCACGCCCGTCTCGAAGGTGGCGAGCATGTCGGGCGTGAGGCGGCTGCGAAGGCCGTGGGCGGCGAAAGCGCCGAGCGCGACGGCGATGAAGGCGGAGAGCGAGCCGATGCCGAAGAAGACCCGGTCCGTCGCTACTCCACCGTCACCGACTTCGCGAGGTTGCGTGGCTGGTCCACGTCGCAGCCCCGGCGGACGGAGACGTGATAGGCCAGCAGCTGGAGCGGGATCACCGTGATGAGCGGCGCCAGTAATTCAGCTGCCGGTGGGACCTCGATCACGTGCTGGGCCTTCGACGCGATGAGCTTGTCGCCCTGGTGGACGATCGCGATCACCTGGCCATCGCGGGCCCTCACCTCTTCGATGTTTCCCAGCATCCGCTCGTACGAGGCGTCGCGCGGGGCGATGGCGACGACGGGGAGGCCGTCGGCGATCAGCGCGATGGGCCCGTGCTTCATCTCGCCGCCGGCGTAGCCCTCGGCGTGGATGTACGAGATCTCCTTCAGCTTCAGCGCGCCCTCGAGGGCGATGGGGTACTGGACGCCGCGGCCGAGATAGAGGAAGTCGGTGGCGTGGCTGAGATGGCGGGCCAGGGCGGCGATCTTGGTGTCGAGCTCCAGCGTCTGCTCGACCAGGCGCGGGATCTCCACCAGGTCACGGATGCGCTTGCGCACGTCCTCGGCGGTGATCGCATCGCGCTGCCGGCCGAGCCACAGGCCAAGCAGGTACACGGCCACGATCATCGTGGAGAACGCCTTCGTCGACGCCACGCCGATCTCCGGGCCGGCGTGCATATATATGGTCCCGGTCGCCTCGCGGGCGAGCGCGGAGCCGACGGCGTTGGTGATCGTGATGATCGGGCAACCCTTGAGCCGGGCGGCCTTGACCGCGCCGATGGTGTCGGCCGTCTCGCCGGACTGGGAGACGGCGACCACGAGCGTCTCCGGCCCCGCGATGGCGTCGCGGTAGCGGTACTCCGAGGCGAGGTCGGCCTCGGCCGGCAGGCCGGCCAGGCGCTCGACCATCGTCCTGCCCAGCATCGAGGCGTGGTACGCGGTGCCGCAGGCGACGAACACCACGCGCTGGATGGCGCGCACCGTCGCGGGGTCGATGTTCAGGTCGGGCAGGACGATCGCACCGGTCTCGGGCGAGATCCGGCCGCGGAAGGTATCGGTGATGGCCCGCGGCTGCTCGTAGATCTCCTTGAGCATGAAGTGCCGGTAGCCGCCCTTCTCGGCCATGATCGGATCCCACATGATCCGCACCGGATCGCGCTGCACGGGCTGGTCGTCGAGCGTGGACAGCACCACGCCCTCGGCCGTGACCACGGCCACCTCACCGTCCTCGAGGATCACCACGTCGCGCGTGTGGCTCAGGATCGCCGGGATGTCGGAGGCGATGAACATCTCGCCCTTGCCGAGGCCGACGACGACGCTGCCGGCGCCGTGCTTGGCGGCGATGAGGCGGTCGGGCGCGGCCTTGGAGACGACGCCGACCGCATACGAGCCCTTGAACTCGGCCAGTGCTGCCTTCACCGCCCGTTCGAGGCGCGGCGTCGTCTTGAGGTGATGCTCGATCAGGTGAGCGATGACCTCGGTGTCGGTCTCCGACTTGAAGGTGTGGCCCTGCGCCTGCAGCCGCTCCTTGATCTCGAGATAGTTTTCGAGGATCCCGTTGTGGACGACCACGAGCGTACCGCTGCAGTCCGTGTGCGGATGGGCGTTGTCGTCGGACGGCCGGCCGTGGGTGGCCCAGCGGGTGTGCCCGATCCCGATGGCTCCGCTCAGCGGGCGGTCGCGCAGGATGCCCTCGAGCATCTTGATACGACCGGCCGCGCGCCGGACCTCGAGCGTTCCCGACGGCGCGAGCACCGCGATGCCGGCCGAGTCATAGCCGCGATATTCGAGGCGCTTGAGGCCCTCCAGGATGATGCCGACCGCACTCTTGTCTCCGACGTAGCCGACGATGCCACACATGGTTAGTCGTCCTTCCGCTTCTGCGCCTTGCGCCTGGCCGCCCAGCCTTCCTTCACGGTCTGGGGCCCGCGCTCGAGCGCGAGCGCGCCCGGCGGAACGTCCTTGGTGATGACCGATCCCGAGCCGATGTAGGCGCCCTCACCGATCGTGATGGGCGCGACGAGGCTGCTGTTCGTCCCGACGAAGGCGTCGTCGCCGATGACCGTGGGCTGCTTGCGTTGCCCGTCGTAATTGCAGGTGATCGTGCCGGCGCCCACGTTGACACGTTCGCCGACCGTGGCATCGCCGGTGTAGGACACATGATGAATCTTGGTCTTGCGGCCGATCCGGGACTTCTTCAACTCGGCGAAGTTTCCGATCTCGGCGCCCGCCCCGATGTGGCATCCGGGCCTGAGATGACAGAAGGGCCCCAGGCTGGCCCCTTCTTCGACCACGGCATCTTCGAGAATGCTGTACGGCTTGAGCACGACCCGGTCGGCGAGGCGGCTGCCACTCACATGTGAGCCCGCCCCGATGACGCACTCGCTACCGATCTCGGTCGCGCCCTCGATCACGGTCTGCGGGGCGACCACGGTGTCCGGGCCAATGGTCACCGTGTCCTCGATGTAGGTGCTCGCTGGATCGACGATGGTAACGCCACCCTCCATGAGCCGGTCCAGGATGCGCCGCCGCTGGATCGCCGCCACGGCGGCCAGCTGCTTGCGATCGTTGACCCCCAGCGCCTCGCTGGAGTCTGCGACGGTGACTGCCTCGACGCGGGCGCCTGCCCGGGAGAGGATCGCCACCACGTCGGTCAGGTAGTACTCACCCTGGTCGTTGTCGGGACGAACCTCGGCCAGCGCCGACCACAGGCGCTGGGCGTCGAAGCAGTACACCGACGTGCCGATCTCGGAGATCTTCTTCTGGTCGTCGGTGGCGTCCCGCTCCTCCACGATGCGGGTCACGCGCCCCCGCTGGCGGAGCACCCGGCCATAGCCGAAGGGGTTGTCGACGATGGCCGTGAGCAGGGTCACGGCGGCGCCGGCGGTCTTGTGGTGGCTCACCAGCCTCTCGATCGTCTCCACGGCCAGGAGCGGCATGTCGCCGGGCAGGACCAGAATCGTCCCCTGCCCGCACCCGTCCTTGGCCTGCATGACCGCGTGCCCGGTGCCGAGCCGGTCCCGCTGGATGACCGTCGTCACGTCGTCACCCGCCACCTGCACCATCCCCTCGGTGCTCGGGGGAACGACCATCACCACGCGGTCGGCGAAGGTGCGGGCCAGGCGCAGGGGATAGGCGACCAGGGGGCGACCACAGAGACGGTGCAGCATCTTCGGCTGGCGCGAGCGCATACGCTTACCCTCGCCCGCAGCGAGAATTATGGCCGTCAATGCATCCATCAAGCGCTCCTCATTCTAAACCTAGGAATGTCCAACCTAGCATTCAGAGCAATCCATGCGCCAGAGCCGAAAACTGGCCAGTTCAACGATCCATGTTGCGCATCTGCGACAAGAGCCGCTCCAGGCGTGGCGGGAATGCGGCAATAAACTCCAACCGTTTCTGCGAAATCGGGTGCAGGAATGCCAGCGTGACGGCGTGGAGCGCGAGACCTTCGGAGGCGATCGGCTGCTTCCCTTGCGAGCGCCCGTACGTCCTGTCGCCGACGACCGGGTGGCCAAGCGACGTCATGTGGACCCTGATCTGGTGAGTCCGGCCCGTTTCGAGCTTCAGCTCCAGGTAGGTGAAGTGAGGGAAGCGCTCGAGGACGCGGTAGTGCGTCACGGCGCGCTTGCCCTTGCCCGCAGGTCGCACCGCCATGCGCTGGCGGTGGTGCGGATCTCGCCCCATCGGGGCGTCGATCACGCCGGCCGGCAGGCCGACCCTGCCATGGACCACGGCCACGTAGCGCCGGGTAACCGATCGCGCCACGAGCTGGGCCGTGAGCGCCTCGTAGGCCGCATGGCTCTTGGCCATGACGAGGACTCCGGAGGTGTCCTTGTCGAGCCGGTGCACGACGCCGGGTCGGCGGGGCCCCCCGACCCCGGCGATCGTCGGCGCGTGAGCCAGAGCCGCCGCGGCCAGCGTCCCGGTGGCGTTGCCGGCACCCGGGTGCACGACCATGCCTGCGGGCTTGTCGATCACGAGGACGTGCTCGTCCTCGTAGAGCACCGTGAGAGCGATCGGCTCCGGGATGAGATCGTCCGGCGGCGGCGGCAGGACGTCGATCTCGATCGTCTCGCCGCCGTGCAGCCGGTGCGACGCCTTGGTGGCGACGCCGTTCACGGTGACGTGCTGGCCGGCGATCAGGTGCTGGATGCGCGAGCGCGAGAGGTCGGGCAGCGACTCGGCGAGCCAGCGATCGAGCCGCTCGCCAGCCGCCGTCCGGCCCACGGTGAGCCGGCTCGACGTCACGCCCGGCTCGTGGCCTCGGACGATGGCCGGACGAGTAGCCGCAGGGCGAGCAGCGCCACGCCGACCGTGATGGCGGAGTCGGCGACGTTGAACGCCCACCAGTGGAACCCCCGAAAATAGACGTCCACGAAATCCACGACCGCGCCGAAGCGGGCGCGGTCGATGAGATTGCCGACGGCCCCACCGAAGACCAGCCCGATGGCGACCGTATCCACGCGGCCGCCCTCGGCGAGCACTCGCACGGCCACGCGCGCGAGGATGAGCAGCGCC
The DNA here is from genome assembly GCA_001917585.1 of Candidatus Rokubacteria bacterium 13_1_40CM_68_15. Taxonomy (GTDB): domain Bacteria; phylum Methylomirabilota; class Methylomirabilia; order Rokubacteriales; family CSP1-6; genus 40CM-68-15. Next base: position 21,924 of record MNEG01000134.1, on the reverse strand, counting down.
GCGATCGAGAGCAGGGCCACGAGCCAGCGCCACGCGGTCGGCAGGCCTCCGAGCAGGCCGAAGGCGAGGCCAGGGTTCATCACGAGGGTGAACGAGAGGAACCCGTCGATGATCGGGACCGGCACGCCGAGCGCCAGCCGGTCGAGGACGATGGCCTTGACGATCTGGTCGAGGACGACGACGGTAGCGGCGACCGCGAGAACCGCGGTCATGACCTCGCGGTCACGACGGGCAGACAGCGCTCACAGAGTCCGGGATGCGCAGCGCTCTCTCCAACCCGCTCCGTCCACATCCAGCAGCGCTCACACTTGCGGCCGCGCGCGCGATCGACGCCGATGACGAGGCCCGGGATCTCCTGGCTCTCGTGGACGACCGCGGGCTTCGACGACGGACGGTCGAAGCCGACCTGCGAGACGATCAGGAGCGTCGGCAGCAGGTCACGCTTGCGCCGCAGCAGCTCGGGCAGGTCCTCGGGCGCGGCGATGATCGTCACGGCTGCCTCGAGGCCACTGCCGATCAGGCCCTGGGCGCGCGCCGTCTCCAGCGCCCTGGCGATCTCGCGCCGCACCTCGAGCAACCGGCTCCACTCGGCGTCGAGCGCGTCGTCGAGCCACTCGATCGGAACCTCCGGGAAGCGCTCGAGGTGCACGCTCTCCGCCCGTGGCCCGGGCGCATACCGCCACGCCTCCTCGGTGGTGAAGGTGAGGATCGGCGCCATCATACGGGCGAGCGCGCGAAAGATGTCGTAGCAAGTCGTCTGGGCGGCGCGCCGGCGTGGATCGTTCGGCGCCGACGTGTAGAGCCGGTCCTTGATCACGTCCAGATACAGCGCGGAGAGGTCCACCGCGCAGAAATTGTGGACGGAGTGAAAGACCGTATGGAACTGGTACTCCTCGTAGGAGCGCCGGACGCGGTCGATCAAACGGGCCAGCCGGTGGAGGATGAAGCGGTCTATCTCGTCCAGCCGGGCGTACGACTGACGGTCGCGCGCCGGGTCGAAGTCCGCGAGGTTCCCGAGCAAGAAGCGGAACGTGTTTCGAATGCGCCGGTAGGCATCGGCGAGCCGGTCGAGGATCAGCGATGAAAGTCGGATGTCCTCCGTGTAATCCTCGGCGGCAACCCAGAGCCGGAGGATCTCCGCGCCGTACTTCGGCAGCAGATCCTCGGGGCTCACGACATTGCCCACCGACTTCGACATCTTCCGCCCTTCCCCGTCCACGACGAAGCCGCATGTCAACACGGCGCGGTACGGTGGCGCTCCCCGCGTGGCCATGGCTTCGAGCAGCGAGGAGTGGAACCACCCGCGGTGCTGATCGGAGCCTTCGAGGTAGAGCTCGGCCGGCCACTTGAGGTCGGGACGGGTCTCCAGCACGGCGGCGTGGCTGCAGCCCGAGTCGAACCAGACGTCGAGGGTGTCGGTCCCCTTGCGGAACGTGGTTCCCCCGCACTGCCGGCAACGCGTGCCCGGCCGGAGCAGCTCGGGCACTGATCGGAGGTACCACTCCTCGATGCCCCGGCCCTCGCCGAAGAGGCGCGCCACGTGCTCGATGATCGGCTCCTCCAGCAGGAGTGCCTCGCACTGCTCGCAGTAGAAGGCGACGATGGGCACGCCCCAGACGCGCTGCCGCGACAGCGTCCAGTCCGGGCGGTGCGCGACCATGTTGAAGATCCGGTCCTCCCCCCACGGGGGGATCCAGCGCACGTCCCGCCGAATCGCGTCCAGTGTCCGCGCGCGCAGTCCCTGCTGGTCGAGCGCGACGAACCACTGCTCGGTCGCGCGGAACAGCGTCGGGTTCTTGCAGCGCCAGCAGTGCGGATAGGTGTGCGTCAGCGTCACCTCGGCCAGGAGGGCGCCGACCCGCCGCAGGTGCTCGACGATCTTGGGATTGGCGTCCCACACCGTCATGCCGGCGAAGTGCGCCACCTCGCGCACGAAGCGGCCGTCGTCGTCGACGGGGTTGTAGATGCGGAGACCGAGCGCCCTGCCGAGATCGTAGTCCTCCTCGCCGTGACCGGGCGCCACGTGCACGAGGCCGGTGCCCGTGTCCATCGCGACGAAGTCCGCGACCGCGACCTTTCCGGTGCGGTCGATCCACGGATGGCGGTACTCGAGACCGTCCAGGTTGCGTCCGGGCATGCGGGCGACGACCTGAACGCCCGTCAGCTTCGCCACCCTGACGAACTCATCGGCCAGCTTGGCGGCCACGATGAGGACGTCGTTGCCGGCGCGCAACGCCACGTATTCCTCCGCGGGATGCACGGCGATGGCGAGATTGGCCGGGAGCGTCCACGGGGTGGTCGTCCAGATCACCAGCGACGCCGGGGCTCCGGCGGCAGCCGGGAGCGGCGCCACCAGTGGGAACTTCACGTACACCGACGGCGTTCGCTGCTCCTCGTACTCGACCTCCGCCTGGGCGAGCGCGGTCTTGCAGTACATGCACCAGTGAACGGGCTTCAGGCCCTTGTAGACGAGGCCGCGGCCCACGAGCCGCGCGAACTCGCGCGCGATCACGCCCTCGTACGCCGGCGACATCGTGGTGTACGGGTTCTCCCAGTCGCCGAACACGCCGAGGCGCTGAAACTCCTCGCTCTGGATGTCGACGTACTTCTGCGCATAGGCGCGGCAGCGCCGGATCTTCTCGACGGGATCCATCGCGCGCCGCACGTCGACGCCCGGCTGATCGAGGCCGAGCTCCTTGTCGACCTGGTGCTCGATGGGCAGGCCGTGACAATCGAAACCCGGCACGTACACCGCGTTGAAGCCCAGCATTGTGCGTGACTTCACCACGATGTCCTTGAGCACCTTGTTGAGCACGTGGCCCATGTGGATGTGACCGTTCGCGTAGGGCGGGCCGTCGTGGAGGATCCAGCGCGGGCGGTCGGCTGAGGCCTCGCGCAGCCGCTTGTAGATGCCGATCTGCGCCCACCACGCCAGCATCTGCGGCTCCGTCTGCGGCAGATTCGCCTTCATGGGAAAGGCGGTTTTCGGCAGATTCAGCGTGGGCTTGTAGTCCATGACCGGGAGGGTCATCGTATCACAGCGGTCTTCAGTGGCTACTTGGGCGCGAGCGTCACCTCACCACGGGCGGCGTCGATGCTGACGTTGAACTGATCGAGGAAGTCGCGGCCGAGCAGACCGTCGCCGCGCGCCCGGGGCATCTCGTAGGAGGCCACCGGCATGCGGCCCACGCGTGCCTCACCGACCTCGATCGAGTTCACGACGACGAAGTCCATGCGATCGCTGCCGGTGACGCCGTGCATCTGACCGGTGCCAACCGGCCGGCTGAGCGACACGCCGGCTGCCGCCAGCGCGCGTGGACTGATCAGCGTGCGGTCGGCGCCGGTATCCATCATCAGCTGCGCCGAGGCCGTGCCGTTGAGGCGGACGATCACCATGATCGGCTGTCCTGGCGTGTAGCGGATAACCGTCGCACCGCGAGTGGTCTCTGGCTTGGCGCCACCCTGGGCGGGCTCGGGCACCGGCGTGTTGCGATAGCCGAGCGTCACGGCCGAATCGCGATAGCGCTCGGGGACGCGGTCGTAGCTGTCGACGTAGTGCGGGGTGCCGTGCTCGTCGGCGTAACGAACGTACTGCGCCTGCGCAACGCCGGTACCGACCAACACGGCGAGCATTGCCAGCCCGATGCGCCATGGCGTGATCACGTGAGCGCGCTCCTCTCCCGCCGACGCGCGTGAGCGCTGCGGCGCGATGGGTGTCGACGCCAACGCGAGGGCGAGCCCACGCGTCGCACATTTTGATCATACCGCGCAGCGGACGAGACGATATACGACCATTTCGTCGGCTCCGGCCACCTCGTTGCGCTCGAGATGCACCCGGTAGACGGGCTCCAGAAGGTACCGTCGCGCCGTCATGTCGGGAAACCAGGCCGGAAACACGATCACGTAATCGGGGCACTGTTCGCCAACGAACCGGAGAATGCCGTCCTCACCCTGGCGCCGGTACGGGATGATCTCGGGCGTCACCAGGCCCATGAGGTCGATGACGCGACGACGGGAGATGTACGCGATGGCCCCGATGTCGTTGAGGGCCAGGCTCCCGTGGCGGGGAACGTTCTGGACGACCCAGTGGCCCAGGCGCACCTGCATGGCATTGATGTTCTGCACGGCCCAGGCGTAACGCGTCCCGGCCGGGACCAGGCTCGCGAGGGCCAGGGCGAGCCAGACAGCGGTGAGAACGCCACGCCGTCGCGTCCACGTGGGCCCGAGCGCGCTCGCGAGGACGATGAAGGCCAGCGGCAGCAGGTGCGCCGAGTAGCGCCCCTCCTGGAACGCCGGGCCGCGGTAGGGCGCGAGCAGCGCCATGGCGAGGGGATGCGCAATGAGCGCGAGCGCGGGCACGCCGAGCGCCGGACCGACGCGACGCCAGACGACGACCACCGCAGGCGCCAGCGCGATCGGAAGCAGCACGTGCGTCGTCCAGAGCCAGCCGATCCACTCGCCGGCGAATTGCGATGGACGGGTGACGAGCAGCCGGACGAGCGGCTCATGAATGCCAGCGAGCCAGCCGAGGAGTCCGCCCTCGATCTTGGCCGCGGCGGTTGCGGGCACCGGTGCGCCGACGGTCGCCAGGCTGAAGGCCACCGCCGGAGCGAGCACGACGGCCGCCAGCCCGATGAAGACGCCGAGACGGCGCATGGTCGGCGGCGTGGACAGCGCGACCAACGGCAGGAGCACGATCGCCTCCGGGCGAGCCAGCGGTGCCAGCGCGGCGAACAGCGCCGTCAGGAAGAGCCGGCCACGCGCGTGAGCCCAGAGGGTGGCGGCCACGAGCATCGCCGCCAGCGGTACTTCCATCCCCGAGAGCGAGCCCCAGGCAAGCGGCCCCGTCCACAGCACCGCCAGGGCCGCGGCGAGCGCCGCCGGCGCTGAAGCGCCCCACGCCAGCGCCGCGCCACGGGTGACGAGGGCGGCGGCGACCGTCACGGCGACGCCGATCACCTTCACGATCATGATCGAAGGCCCGGCGAGCGCGAACGCGCCGCCGAGAAGGAGTGTCCAGAGCGGCGCCGTCGACCCGGCCACGGGCGCTCCGGGGTTGTAGGAGAAGCCGGCCCCTTCGGCGAGATTGCGGGCGAAATGGAGGTGGATCCACGAGTCGTCGAGCGGAAAGCCTGCTGCCCCCGCGATCCGGCGCTCCGACGTGAGAAGGACCGCGAGCGGGACGGCGACGGCGAGAAGGACGAGGACGTTACTGTGGCGTCCGGACGGCACGACCTGCAGCGTTCTCGCGGACGAAGGTGTAGCCCGCGTAGTCGACGGGCCCGCGGCCGATCCGCACGAGGTACAGATAGCGGCCGTAGGGAAGCTCGATCTCCGAGAGGCCGAGCGGGCGCTCGGACAGAGGGCTCCAGTGGTCGACGAACCACACGAGCTGCTTCACGCTGGCCGGGACCGCGATGTGGCTCTCGGGGACGCGGGCCATCGCCTGGGCCATCCGGGGCGCATAGAACCCCGCCGGACGCTCGCCCACCGTCAGCTCGTAGATCGGGTACTCCGGAAGGTAAAACATCGCGTGGCGGAGCCAGGGATATGAGCGCGGGTTGCCGAGCTCGGTCACGACGGCCGTCTCCTCTGGCGCGTAGAGCCCGCGGATGGCGCCGACGAACGTCTGCACGACGTGCTCGTGCTCCTCGAGGGCGGCGGCGGTCCGGCTGAAGATCCAGTCGAACGCCTCGTCCTCGGCGGTCTTCTGCCAGGCCGGCTTCGGCGTGTCGAAGTCACGGGGGAGCGGCCGGGCGCTGACGAAGAACGAGCCGTTGACGAGCACGACCAGCGTCACCACGGCAGTCGCCCCCAGCGGTCGCACTCGCGGGTGCGCCAGCAACGCTTCACCGAGCGCAGCCATCAGCACGCGTGAGAGCAATATGACGAGCGCCGGCAGGAACGTCAGCACGTAGCCGGCCTGACCGAAGTGGACGAGCGTATAGACCACGATCGGCGGCACCGTCCATCCGACGAGGAACCACTCCGCGCGTCCCCAGCCGTGCCGGCGCGCGTACCAGGGCACGAGAAAGACGGCGAGCGCCAGCGGCCCCAGTCCGACGAGCACCGATTCCAGCACGTAGCGCGAGATTCGGAACGTCGTCTCGAAGGGCCCGCCCAGGATGGAGGTGGGCTTCACTACACTGTCGGCGAGCTCGAGCGACGCGGCGAGATAGCGATCGAGGCCCCCGCTGAGCCAGATCATCGGCACGAACCACGCCAGCGTCGCGACCGCGATGACGGCGAGTCCGACGGCGATCGTGCGGACGCGGCGGAGACCGAACGCAGTCGCCCCGAGCCACAACGGGAACAGGAGCAGCAGCACCGACTGACGCAGTCCGCCCGCCAGGCCGAGATACCCCGCGGCCAGCCAGGAGTCGGTCTCGCTCCCCTTGAGCGCTCGGAAGGCGAAGTAGGCGACGGTGACGGCGCACAGGGCCTCACCGGCGTACGTCAGCCCGACGGCCCCGTAGAACCAGAAGAGCGGGCTGACGGCCAGGAGCGTGGCCGCGGCCAATGCGGTCGCGCGGTCGTAGGCCTCCCGGGCAAGGTAGAAGACGACGAAGGTCGTCAGGCCGCTGAAGACAACGGCGAGCAGGGCGTAGGCGGCGGCCGGATCGCCGAGCCAGGCGTTCACCAGCCGACCGAGGGCGACATAAAGGATGTAGCCGGGGGGATGGGGCTGGTGCTTGCCGACGTCGTACTCGCGCAGCGCGAGCGCGAACTGGACGGCGTCCCAGTTGTACAGCATTCGCGCCCGGTAGGGCAGCCGGGAGAGGATCGTCAGGAGCGAGAGCGCCACCGCGCAGAGCACGTCGAGGCGCGGGGCGGGCCGGGACATGGGAGAAGGAGACGACTAGACTTTCTTCTCGTCGTCTCGCTTCGGCGTGTCTTCCTTCTGCGCCTCGTTCACGCCCTTCTTGAACTCCTTGACGCTCGAGCCCAGTGACCGCGCCAGCTCCGGCAGCCGGTTGGCCCCGAAGAGGATCAGCACGATGACGAGGATGATCAGCAGTTCCTGATAGCCCAGCCCAAACATGTGCAACTCCTTTCCGCGGCCTTCACGATAGCGCGCCCCTACCCTCCCCGCAAGACCCGGCGCTCGCCGACGCGCGTCGTCACTCGGCGGGCGTCCATGTGCTCCAGGAGAGGGATGGCGTACTTCCGGGAGATCCCCAGCAGATCCTTGATGTCGCCAGGGCCGATCTCCTTCCGCTCGCGGAGAAGTGCGACCACCTTGTCCTGGATGGCGTCGAGCGCGCGAGTGTGAAAGAAGAGCGACTCCTTCACGCGCACGAGCTTTCGCGCCTCCAGGAGGACCTGAAACAGCTCGTGATCCTCGTCACCCGTGACCCCGGCGTGGGCCAGCGCTTCCTCGGGACTGGGTGGTGCCGCCTCGGCCTTCATGAAGTCGTGTTCGACTTGATCCACGATCCGCTGCTGCTCGGCGGAGAGCCGCACCTCGTGCGAGGCGAGACGAACCTTGTCCCGCTCGGCGTTGAGGGAGCCTTCCGCCTCCAGCGCGGTCAAGAGGTGGGCGAACACGCGCTCGTCGGCGCTCCCCGCGCGCCCGCGTAGCTCCTCGCGCGGCATCCCCGGCCGCAGGGGATTGGCGCGGTGATACTTTTCGAGCGCGCCGAACACGAGGCCGCGGAGACGCGACTGGCTCTCCGCGTGGAGGAACCAGTCGCGCTCGACGGCGACCACGCGGCCGGCCGCCTGCAGCGCGTCGAGCAGTCCGCGGAGACGCTCGGGGCCATAGGGCACGCGCCCGGAAAGCGCCGCCAACCGGACGCCCGAGATCCCCACGTGGCGCACGTGCTCCTCGACGACCTCTTCCGGCGTCCCTTCCGCCAGGGTGCGGATGTGCGCGAGGCGAGCCGGCGCCTTGAGCCTCAAGCGCGGCGGGTCGATGTCGAGCAGCGTGCCGCCGCCGATCGTCACAATGGGCGAGTACGAGCGAATCACGAAGCGATCACCGGGGAGCGCTATCAGAGGCGCCTCCAGCCGGACGCGCGCAAAGGCGCGTTCGCCGGGAGCGAGCTCGGTGCGCTCGAGCAGCAGCACACGTGCCATGATCTCGCTGGTCCCGACGTGGAAGCGCACGCGGTCGCGATTCTTGAGGGGCCGCGGAGCATCGGGCAGCAGCTCGAGCAGGCCATCGACCAGAACCGACGCCACCAGCGTGCCGGTGAGGCCAACCACGTCGCCGCGCTCGACGGCGGCACGCTCCAGGCCCTGGAGGTTGATGGCGGTGCGCTGACCGGCACGCGCCTGGGGCACGCCGTGACCGTGCGTCTGCAGCCCGCGGATCTTCGCGGTGGCGCCCCTCGGAAAGACCTCGACCTTGTCGTCGACGGCGAACCTTCCGGCCATCAGCGTGCCCGTCACCACCGTGCCAAACCCCTTGACGGTGAAGACGCGGTCGATGGGCAGACGTGGCAAGGCGTCGGTCGAGCGAGCGGGAACGGTGGCAGCCAGCGTACGCAGCGCCGCCCGGAGCTCGGGAAGACCGGCGCCGGTCTTCGCCGACACGGCCACGATCGGCGCGCCGTCGAGAAAGGTGCCGCGGGTCAACCCGGCAACGTCATCGCGCACCAGCTCCAGCCAGTCGGGTTCGACCAGATCGGCCTTGGTGAGCACGACGAGTCCCGTCTTGATACGCAGGAGCGAGCAGATGGCCAGATGCTCGCGCGTCTGGGGCATCACGCCCTCGTCAGCGGCGATGACGAGCATGGCGAGGTCGATGCCCCCGACGCCCGCGAGCATGTTCTTGACGAAGCGCTCGTGACCGGGGACGTCGACGATTTCGATGGTGAGTCCGTCAGGCTCCTCGAGAAACGCAAAGCCGAGGTCGATCGTGATGCCGCGCGCCTTCTCTTCGGGCAAGCGGTCGGTATCGATGCCGGTCAGCGCCTTGACGAGCGAGGTCTTGCCGTGGTCGATGTGGCCAGCGGTGCCGACGACTATTGTAGCGGGCGCCGCGAGTCCGGATTGAACCGCGGGTGGCCTGTTCAAGGTGCGAAGTGGCTCCGTTGATCTTCCCGATTTGTTCGAGGTGCGGGGTGGCTCCGTTGATCTTCCTGATTCATCAAATTCCGTGATTCGTCTTTCACAATTCGTTCTGCGCAATTGATTTGCCGGATCGTCATCCCGGGGTCGCTGCTGCGGCGGCGGCGATGGCGGCGGCCAGCGCGTTGACCTGCGCGGGCAGTACCGTGCGGCAGTCCAGCACGAGACGGTCATCTGAGAGGCGACCGATGGCGGGCGGATTACCGCGTCGCAGCGCCTCGTCGAGGCCACGAGCCGCCGCCGCGCTGGCGCCCAGCGCCACGGCGGCCGTCGGGAGCTCCACGGTCGGGAGCGCTCCGCCTCCGACCTGGCCGCGATCCTCGATGACCTCCGCGCTCAGCCGCCGCTTGAGGTCGGGACCCAGACGCGCCAGCAGGCGCTGGGCGCGCCGGCGCACCGCCACGAGTGGCTCGGTCAAGAGCTGGAGCGTCGGCACCGTCTCCAGCGCGCGGCCGGCGTCGTACGCGTAGAGTGTCGCCTCCAGCGCGGCCAGCGTCAGCTTGTCGATGCGCAGCGCACGATTCCAGGGGTTCTTCTTCAGGCGACCCACGAGCTCACGACGGCCCACCACGATGCCGGCCTGCGGCCCGCCCAGCAGCTTGTCGCCGGAGAACGAGACGAGGTCGACGCCCGCGGCAACCACTTCCTGCACGGTCGGCTCGTAGGGGAACCCCCAGCGGCGCAGATCGATGAGGCAGCCCGAGCCGAGGTCCTCCATGACGGGCAGGCCGCGGTCGTGTCCGAGCGCAACCAGCTCCCGCGACGGGACGTCGGCGGTGAATCCGACGACACGGTAGTTGGAGGTGTGGACCTTGAGGAGCAGCCCGGTGTCGGGCCCGAGGGCACCCTCGTAGTCCTTCAGGTGCGTACGGTTCGTCGTTCCGACCTCGCGCAGGACGGCGCCACTGCGCAGCATGATGTCGGGGATCCGGAACTCACCGCCGATCTCGATCAGCTCGCCGCGGGAGACCACGACCTCCTTGCCGTGGGCCAGCGTCTCGAGCGCCAGGAGGACGGCCGCCGCGTTGTTGTTGACTACCAGCGCGTCCTCGGCGCCGGTCAGGCGGCGCAGCAGCTCCTCCACGTGCGCATACCTCGAGCCACGTTCTTTCGACGCGAGATCGAGCTCGAGGTTGGAATAGCCTTCGGCGACGCTGGTCATGCGCTCCAGGGCGAGCGCGCTGAGCGGGGCACGGCCCAGGTTGGTGTGGAGCACGACTCCGGTCGCGTTGATCACCGGCCTGAGTGAGAAGGCCCCCTGGCGGCCGATCTGTTCGAGGACACGCTCGACCACCGCCGCGGAGTCCGGAGGCTCGGCGTCCCCGCTCAGTACCCGCCGCCGCTCGGCGTCCAGGACATTTCGGACGAGGGCGGTGAGTCGTGGCCGCGGGACCGCAACCGTTTCCGGCCGATCGCCGACCTCGCGCAGCACCTGGTCCACCGCGGGAAGCCGGCGGAGGCGCGCCGCACGGTCAGCGCTCATTGAGGGTCGCCTCGACCTTTTCGCGGAGACGCGCGATGACTTCCTGGGCCTCTCGTCGCCACGCCTGAGCCGTCCATCCGGCGTCGCGGGTCTGCCCGGCCCGGCGTACCGAGTCTTCCGTCAGCCCGGCCCACAGCTCGTCGAGATCGGCACGGGACAGACGCTGGCCCTGGAGCGCGCGGGCCCACTCGACGGCGAGCGCCTCGATGAGCCGGTCGCGCTCGGCGGCGAGGCGGCGCGCCTTGCGTACAAGGTCGGCCAGCCGTGGCGGTATGCTCATTCCTTCACGTAGTCCCGGAGGGCGTCGACGAGGTTGGCCTCGAACCGCCCGGTGGACGCACAGTTGTAGACGGGCATGGGGCGTAGCTTACCGGACTTGCCGCGCCGGAAAGCCTGGGTGCGCATCTTTGAGTTTACCTGGATCCGGGTAGCGCGTGGCCCGTTGGGCTCGGCGAACACCGTGAACGAGACGATGGCCTCGCCCTCGAGCTGATCGCCGCTCAACTGGCCGCAGTCTGCGTAGAGGTTGATCGGCGACACGAACTCGTCGGAGGCGATCACCCCAGAATCGCGCGCGATGGCGCGGAGCGGCACGTTTTGATGGGCGAGTGCGCGCACGAGGGCGCTCCACGTCGAATCGTAGGCGGCCGGGATCTCGGCCCGGTACGGCGGCGGCTGGAGGGGCGAGACGTGCAAGCGCGAGCAGCCGGCCAGCGCAAGCGCGCCGGCGACGAGGGCCCTAGCGGTGGTGGTCGATCCCACGATAAGCGTTGATGAAGCGTCGGATGCGCCGCTCATCGAAGTCGTCGAAGGTGTCGATGCGTGTCCACGCCGTGAGGGCAATGCGCGTGTTCATCGAGAGATAGGGCGCAAGGATGACGTGCTTGTCATAACCCTGGACGATCTTCTTGAGCTGCTCGGCGAGCTCGGGGCACTCACAGTTGTACTGCACCACCACGCCGCCGTCCTCGAGGTTGTGTACCTGGAGCTCCAGCTGGATCGGCCGTGTGTGCACACCCCAGGGTGCGATGTACGGCAGGTGCGGCCCCGACGTCGGCGGGTCGGTATTGTACGGCTCGTGCGACTCGGCGTTCTGCACGTGACGGTTGCCCTGGTCCGGCGTCTTCGTCCCCGGAAGATCGGCTGCCGCACGGTAGGCGAAGTAAGCGACACCCGCGGCCACGATGACGAGCGCCACCGCGACGGCGGCCCATCTGCGCTGCCGTCGCGCTCGATTCATCCCACGCTCGAGCGGCCGCTTTGCCATCGTCCCCCGCTGGCGGAAGCGTGTGGGAGTCGAACCCACCTCCAGCTTGTCTAGAGCCGGACACCGGATTTGAAGTCCGGGAGGCCCACCGGGTTCCTAGACGCTTCCGAAGCCTCCCGGAGTGTACCATCCTGGCGCAATGCCCTCGCCGTGGTCGCTGGGTGGGCTGACGCTCGTCGAGCTGGCCCGACGCGTCTGGTCCTCGATCAAGGAAGACGAAGTGATGGAGCGCGCTGCCAGCCTCTCCTATTACTTCCTGTTTGCACTGTTCCCCACGCTTCTGTTCCTCACCGCGATGCTCGGTCTGCTGCCGGTGCCCGGTCTCTGGGACACGCTCATGACGTACGCCTCCAAGGTCCTGCCCGGCGATGCCGCGACGCTGGTGAACCGGACAGTGAGCGAAGTCCTCCGCGGCGCCAGCGGCGGCCTGCTGTCGGTTGGGGCGCTCGCCGCGCTGTGGGGCGCCTCCAGCGGCATGGCCTCGATCGTCATCGCCCTGAACGTCGCCTACAACGTGACCGACCTCCGGCCATGGTGGCTACGCCGACTGATCGCTCTCGCGCTGACCATGGCGTTCTCGGTGTTCACGCTGGTGGCGCTGCTGCTACTCGTGTTCGGTGAGCGTATCGGCGAAGCGGTGGCGACGTGGTTCGGGTTGGGCCGGGTATTCGCCGTGGCCTGGGCCGCCCTTCACTGGCCGGTCGCCAGCTTGCTCGTTCTGACCGGGATCACGTTCGTGTACCACCTGGCCCCGGCGGTGAGCCGGCGGTGGCAGTGGTTCACCCCGGGCTCCGTGTTCGCGCTACTGGCGTGGCTGGCGACGTCCTTCGGCCTGCGCATCTATCTGAAATACTTCGGTGACTACAATGCGATGTACGGCTCGATCGGCGGTGTGATCGTCCTGATGCTGTGGCTCTACCTCAGCGGGATCGCGCTGCTGGCTGGCGCGGAGATCAATTCGGCCATCGAGGACGCCATGGACATCGGCCCGGTGACTGCCTACTCCCCGCCCATCAGCGGCGGGAAGAGCGTGACGACGTCACCGGCTAACAGGTGACGCTCGGGCCCGGCATCCTTACCGTTGACGAGAGCCACCCGGGCCAGAGCATCCGGGATTCCCAGCCGCGTCGCCACGTCGTTGACCGTGGCGCCGACGGGAACGTCGAGAGCGGTCGTGCCGGTGGCGCGGTCGCGCGGCGGGAGGTACGACGAAAGGGTGGCGAAGAGCCTGACTTCGACGATCAACGGGCGCCGGACGCGCCGGCGCCTTCCGCGGACATCCGCAGCTCGGCGACACGCAGCCGATCCCCGGGGCGGATCAAGGCCTGCTTCTCCAAGCCGTTCCAGCGCAGAATATCGCGGACCGCGACACCGTAGTGATCGGCAATCGAGCTCACGGTCTCGCGGGGCTGGACGACATGGACCTCGCCGCTGACGGCGCCACGGTTCGCGCTCACCCGCCGGGAGCCTCGCGCGACCGCGGGCTGAGGCTTCGGGGTCAGCGCCGTCCGGATCGCATCGCGAGAGCCCACGGGGATTCGCAACTCATACGGCGCGCCAGGTGGAGTGGTGCCGCGAACCAGGACCGGATTCAGCTTGCGCAGCGAGTCGTCGGGCAGCCCGGCACCGCCGGCCAACTTCTTGAGGTTCGTCGAGGCCGGCACCATGACCTTTTCGATCGCCAAGGGGGTGTGCTCGTCGGGCGTGAAGCCGAATCGCTGGGGGTCGCGGCCGATCACGGTGGCCGCGTGGATCGCGGGAACGAACTCCCGCGTCTCCTGCCGGAGGAACCGGGTACGGGCCAAAGCCCAGAAGTCCGTCGAGTTTGCCGCCTTGATGGCCCGGATCACCTTCACCTCGCCGGCGTTGTAGGCGGCCTTCGCCAGGGCCCAGGAGCCGAACTGGTGGTAGAGGTCCCGGAGGTACTTGGCCGCGGCCGTCGTCGACTTCTCGGGATCCAGCCGCTCGTCGACCCATTGATCCACACGGAGACCGTAGCGGCGCGCGGTGCCCGCCATGAACTGCCACATTCCCTTGGCGCCGGCCCGTGAAACGGCGAGTGGGTTGTAACCGCTCTCGATCATCGCCACGAAAGCCAGGTCCTCTGGCAGGCCCTGGTTTCGAAGCACATCCCGAATCATGCTCAGGTAGCGCCCCGAGCGGTTCAGCCACAGTTCGACGACCTCGCGTCGGCTACCCGTGAAGCGCTCGATGAAGGCCTGGACCGGCCCGTTGATGACGAGCGGGTACGGTGGGCTCACGATCGTCGCACGGAGGCGGCTCGACTCTGCGAACGCCTCGGCCCATGGATCCGTACTGTCCTCAGCCGCTGCCGCGTCGATCAGTGACGCCCCGGAACCGCCCTCTTCGGCCAGCCGTTCAACCCACAGGAGTTCGAGGCCGCTGGCATCGTCGCGCGACGACGGAAACGCTTCGTATTCCACGGCTGCAGCTGGAGTGGGAAACGGATCGGCAGCGACGGGCGCAAGGGCGCCCGGCGCCAAAAGACACAGCAAACTGCCTGTCACGAGAGCGAAACAGGCTCGGATAGTCATGAATGTGTGAAAAGCTTATCCAAGGATGTATCACGGGGTGAGACGGGGGGTCAATACTTGACACCCTACTTGACACCCTCGACGCGCTGCAATAAAGTGAGTGGCAAGGATTCGGTTGATTTCTCAAGCACTTAGGTAAGAGGAGGACAGGGCTTCTGGGTCTAGCAGGGAGAGAGGATAGTACGAGCACATCACCAACACCCATGTCGGGAGGATTGACACACGTGAAGAAGATCGTCAGCCTGCTCATCGCCGCCGCCTTCGTCGCCGGGACTACCGGGTTCGCCTTCGCTCAGGCCCAGACCACCGCGCCGATGCCCAAGGCCGAAGACAAGAAGATGGACAAGTCGGCCGACAAGAAGATGGGCGAGAAGAAGATGTCCTCGAAGAGCGCTAGCGGCACGGTGAAGTCCGCCTCGGCCGACAGTGTGGTCGTGGCCGGCAAGGAAAAGGGCAAGGACGCCGAGTGGACATTCGCTCTCGACCCCAAGACCAAGGTCAAGAAGGGCGGCAAGGATGTCAATGCCGGCGACCTGAAGCCTGGTGACTCGGTTCAGGTCCGGTACATGGACCACGACGGCAAGACCGTTGCCCAGTCTATCAGCGTGCGGGGCGGCAGCACAGCGAAGAAGGCGGAAGAGAAGAAGTAGAGTCCCTGCGATCTAACGCGTCGGACGCCGGGGCGGCTGCGGCCCCGGCGTCCACTTCTCATCGATCCCCGTCATCCAGGCGTTCCGCTCGGTGAGCTCGACGGTTGCGGTTTCGCCCCGAGAGACCTGTACCTCATCGAGCCAGAAGGTCACCGCGTAGTACCCGAGAAACTGTGGTTTTCTCCGGAAGGTGCCCCACTCCTGCCGCCCTTGAGCTGGGCCGGGCTTGTTGACGAACACGGCGTGCTCCACGAGCAGGATCCAGTGGCCCACCGGAACGCGCTCGAGCTGGAACGTGCCGTCCGCGCTCCCCGGGACGTATCGGACCAGGTCGCCGGCGCCAGCGCCGGTGAGCGCCCGCTCATAGGTACGCCGAGCCTCCACGACGGATCGGGCTGACGTGGGATATGTCGCCGGCTGCACCCGCACTCGACGCTTGATCTCCTCGAGCTCCTCGACCAGAGACCGCGACCAGGGTACCAGCGTGACTCCGATACCGACCCGGGGCTCGTCAGGGCTGTTTCGCCGGTCGGCCTCGTCCACGGCGCGCCCAACAACCGTTCCGGTGGCCCCATCGGCGGCCGCGGCGCGGTAGGCGTCGAGCGATACATCGAGCGGAGCGCCGGACGCGGCGGTGGCCACCACGAGTACGGCAAGCGCGTACAGGGCCTGGCGGACGCTCATCCCCCGGATGGTTGTGTTCGCCAGCGGTTGTGCATCCACAACCACTGCTCGGGAGTCTCGCGGATGGCGGCCTCGATCGTCGCGGTGCATCGGGCGGTCAATTCGACGACAGCGGTGTCCGTGTCATTCGCCGGTAACGCCTGCAGTGCCGGAAGGATCACGACCCGGTGGCGGCCGTCGTTCTCTCGGCGAGCAAAGATCGGCAACACCGGCGTGCCGGTACGCACGGCGACGAGGGCGATGGAGCGCGACGTGCTGGCCGGACGGCCGAAGAACGGCACGAAGACGCCCTCCCGGCGCGAGGCGTTCTGATCGAGCAAGATCCCGACGATGCGTCCCTGTCCGAGCGCGCTGAGGACGGGGCGAAGAGCGCGCCGCTTGTCGATCAACTCCACCCCCGTTTTGTTGCGGACCGCGTCGGCCAGCGCGTTCAGCGCCGGGGAGTCGAGCGGCCGGACGACGACCGCGAGGTGGTAGGGAGACAGCCGGTGCGCGGCCGACAGGAGCTCCCAGTTCCCGAGATGGGCCGACAGCGCGAGCGCGCGGCCGTGACTGGCCATGACGGCTTCGACGTGTTCCAGCCCGTCGATGGTGATGCGCTCCAGGAACTCGGGGAGCGGCCGGGCGAGAAGCGCACACAGCTCGACGAACACGAGGCCCAGATGCTGACAGGACCCGCGATAGATGCGGCGACGCTCGGCGGCGCTGCGCTCGGGAAAGACACGGTCGAGATTTGCCAGCGCGAGACGCCGCCGGCCCAGGAAGAGGACGTACGCGATGTCGCCGACGCGGCGGCCCACCCAGGCCGCCACCGGCACGGGCAATCGCCCGACCGTCGCGGCCAGGCCCGTCACCGCGCCGCCGACGACCTTCGCCGCTCTCGGAGAATCTCGATCGGAATCGGGATGAGCGAGAGTACGATCACGATGATCACCACGATGTGGACGTGGCGGTCGATGTTCGGCACCGTTTGACCGAGAAGATACCCCGCCCACGTCATGCTGACGACCCATGCGGTTCCGCCCGCAACATTGTAGAAGAAGAATCGACGATACGGCATCCCGGCGACCCCCGCGACGACGGGAGCGAACGTACGGACGATGGGGACGAAGCGCGCGATGACGATCGTCTTCGCGCCATGACGGGCATAGAAGCGCCGGGTGCGCTCGAGGTGGGCGGGGTTGAAGAGCAGCGATTTCTCACGGATGAAGAGCCGCGGCCCGATGCGGGCACCGATGGCGTAGCCGACGTTGTCGCCGAGCACCGCCGCGATGGAGAGCAGCACGTTCAGCCACCAGATGTTCAGGTGGCCGGCCGCAGCCACCAGGCCCGCGGAGATGAGCAGCGAGTCGCCGGGCAGGAAGGCGAACAGGCCGGTCTCGACGAAGACGATGACGAACAAGACAGTGTAGCCGCCCCACCGGATGAGCGCATCGAGCGACTGTGCGCCGGTGAGGACACCGAACAGAAAATCCAACGACGCGCTACTTGAGCTGGTGCGCGGGCACGCGCTCCCCCGCCGGGGCCGCCGTCCCGCCCCGGATGCGCATTCCGTAGAACGAGCGCCAGACGAAGACGAGCGCGAGCACGAAGAACACCGTGGCCAGCACGCGGGTCAGACCGGTTCCGCGCTCGGTGGAGAGGCTGACCGCTAGCTCCACGGCGAGGAGGCCGAAGAGCGTGGTGAACTTGATCACGGGGTTCATGGCCACCGAGGAGGTGTCCTTGAAGGGATCGCCCACGGTGTCACCGACGACGGTGGCGGCGTGGAGCGCGCTGCCCTTCTCCTTCAGCTCGACCTCCACGATCTTCTTGGCGTTGTCCCAGGCGCCGCCCGCGTTGGCCATGAAGACGGCCTGGTACAGCCCGAAGACCGCGATCGAGATCAGATAGCCGATGAAGAAGTACGGCTCGAGGAACGCGAAGGCCAGGGTGGCGAAGAACACGGTGAGGAAGATGTTGAACATTCCCTTCTGGGCGTACTGCGTGCAGATCTCCACCACGCGCTTGCTGTCGGCGACCGAGGCCTTGGTCGTACCTTCCAGCCGGATGTTCGCCTTGATGAACTCGACGGCGCGATAGGCGCCCGTGGAGACCGCCTGCGTCGACGCGCCGGTGAACCAGTAGATGATGGCGCCACCGGTGATCAGCCCGAGCAGGAAGGGCGGATGCAGCAGCGAGAGCTTGTCCAGGTTCTGGGTGAGGCCGGCCGTCAGCACCACGATGATCGAAAAGATCATCGTGGTGGCGCCGACCACCGCCGTCCCGATGAGGACTGGCTTGGCCGTCGCTTTGAACGTGTTCCCGGCGCCGTCATTCTCCTCGAGCAGATGCTTGGCGCGATCGAAGCTCACGGTGAATCCGTAGTCCCGCCGGATTTGCTCGGCGACGCCGGGAATCGTCTCGATGACGGAGAGCTCGAAGACCGACTGCGCATTGTCGGTCACCGGGCCGTACGAGTCGACGGCGATCGTCACGGGGCCCATGCCCAGGAAGCCGAAGGCGACCAGGCCGAAGGCGAAGACGGCGGGAGCGACCATGATCGCACCAAGCCCTGTGGTGCTGACCATATAGGCGATACCCATGAGGATCACGATGGTGATGCCAAGCCAGAACGCACTGAAGTTGCCGGCAATGAGGCCGGACAAAATGTTGAGCGAGGCGCCTCCCTCGCGCGACGCGGTGACCACCTCTTTGACGTGGCTCGACTCCGTGGACGTGAAGATCTTGACCAGCTCGGGAATGATGGCGCCGGCCAGCGTGCCGCAGGTGATGACGGTCGAAAGCTTCCACCACAGCGTGCCATCGCCGAGGTCGCTGACGAAGAGCCACGAGGCGAGGTACGTCATCGCAACCGACACGAAGGACGTCAGCCACACCAGCCGGGTCAACGGCGCCTCGAAGTTCATGCGGGCAACGCCGGCATACTGGGCGCGCACCCAGGCCTCGTTGATCAAATACGACGCGCCGCTGGCCACGATCATCAGCACGCGCATCAAGAAGATCCAGACCAGGAGCTGCACCTGCACGGCCGGCTCCCTGACGGCGAGCAGGATGAACGAGATGAGCGCGACACCGGTGACGCCGTAGGTCTCGAACCCGTCCGCGCTCGGCCCGACGGAGTCGCCGGCGTTGTCGCCCGTGCAGTCGGCGATCACGCCGGGGTTGCGCGCGTCGTCCTCCTTGATGTTGAAGACGATCTTCATCAGATCGGATCCGATGTCAGCGATCTTGGTGAAGATGCCGCCGGCGATGCGCAGCGCGGCCGCGCCCAGGGACTCGCCGATGGCGAAGCCGATGAAGCAGGGGCCGGCGTAGTCCCCCGGGATGAAGAGCAGGATACAGAGCATGAGGAACAGCTCGACGCTGATGAGCAGCATCCCGATGCTCATTCCGGCCTTGAGCGGGATCGCATAGACCGGATAGGGCTCCCCCTTCAGGCTCGCGAAGGCGGTGCGCGAATTCGCGAACGTGTTGATCCGGATGCCGAACCACGCCACACCGTAGCTGCCGGCGATGCCGATGAGACTGAAGAGCAAGATGATGATGACGCGGCCCGCGTCGAAGTGCTGAAGGAAGCCGAAGTACACCACGATGATGATGCCGATGAAGACTTCGAGCAGCAGGATGAACTTGCCCTGGGTGATCAGATACGTCTTGCACGTCTCGTAGATCAGCTCCGAGATCTCGCGCATGGCGGCGTGGACGGGCAGGTTCTTGAGCTGGCTGAAGATGACGAGGCCGAACACGAGTCCGAGCCCGCACACGCCCAGCCCCAGCATCAGCAGCGTGCGTCCAGGCACGCCCGCGAACGCGATCCCTCCAAGGTCGGGGATAATGAGGCTCGCCTCACCACCGCCGTGAGTCGACGCCGGCGCCGGCGTCTGCGCAGACCCCGGGACGATCGCGACCAGGACCACCAGCAGCGCCGCAACGACCGTGAACAGCGTGATGAGCGCTCGGCGGGAGTGCGGCGGCAGAGCGCAGGTGACGTCAGTCATGCTGTGGACTCCTGGGTTGGGCCGGCTGCACCCGTTGATCTTCGATCTGGTCGTCCGCATGGACGCAGGGCACGGATTCGCGGGACAGACTACGCGACGGCACCAGGACTGTCAAATGGGAAATGATTCCCAAGCGTCCGGAAAGTCAGTGAGTTGACACGCTTTATGGGCGCTGAGTACGATGCTTCACGATGCATCGCCTCACATGCCCGACCTGCTGTGCCGACGTGGTCTGGCCCGGCAATCCGCACCGCCCGTTCTGCTCCCTCGTCTGCCGGTTGATCGACCTCGGCGTCTGGCTCGATGAAGGCTATCGCATCGACGAGATGCAGCATCGTGACGATGTTTCGTAAGACCTCTGGCGCCATCCTGTGCCCCTCGTGCGGGCGCTTGACGAACGCTGACGCGCCCATCTGTCTCGTCTGTGGTCGTCGCAACCCCGGCATGTGGGGCTTCGGCGGCGCGCTCGGCACGCTGTTCCGTCGCTGGAACTTCGTCAACGCCGTCACGGTCATTTGTGCCGTGCTGTACCTGGCGAGCATCGTCCTGGACCCTGCCTCCGCGCTCCGGCCCCGCGGTCTCTTCGACGCCTTCGCGCCGAGCGACCGAATGCTCGTCCTGCTCGGCGGCGCCGGCTCCGTGCCCTGGGCGTACGGGCACTGGTGGACGATACTGACCGCGATCTATCTGCACGGCAGCGTGCTCCACATCCTGTTCAACCTGCTATGGATCCGCCAGCTCGGTCCCGCGGTGGAAGAGCTGTATGGTCCTGCGCGTCTGGTCGTGATCTTCACCGTGTCGGGCGCCCTCGGATTCGTCGCCTCGAACCTGTTCGGGGTGCCGTTCACGATCGGCGCCTCCGGCGCCATCTTCGGATTGCTCGGCGCCATGGTAGCGTACGGACGAAAGCGGGGCGGCGTGTTCGGCGGGCTCATCCTCCGGCAGTACGGTCAGTGGGCGCTCGTGCTGTTCGTCTTCGGGTTCTTCATGGCCGGCGTCAACAATTTCGCCCACGCTGGCGGTTTCATCGGCGGGTTCCTGGCCGGGCTGTTGCTCTCGCCGGCCGAGCGCGGGCGCGAGCAGGGCTTCGACCGCATGCTCGCCGCGCTCTGCATCCTCGCCACCGTACTCGCCTTCGCGCTGCAGATCGGCGCCGCGCTTTTGTAACCCGGCGCAGCCCCGCGCCCTCAAGCACGAGGGGACGTCTGTTTCCAGGACCGTCGCATCTCGCGCAGGGGCGCATAGAGCGACGCGATCTGTTTCCGCGTTTCGTACGCGAGGCGCTCCTTCAGCGTTTTATGCAACGGCTCGAACGGCCGACGTGGATACGTCTTCGTGGCCTGAGCGCCGGCCTGGAGGATCCACAGCGACGGATTCCGCTCGAATCCCATACGCTCATCGGTGGGATGGAGTCGTACCCGATCGGGCGGGAACGAGAGATCGCCGCCGCCCCACGGCCTCACGGCGGAAAGATAGGCCTGATCCCGGACCGCGTCGGCGACGCTGAACCACCGGTATCGTTCGCGATGCCGGATGAGGTGCTCGGCCAGGACCTTCTCCTCTCCGGTCGGCTCGACGGGGAGGGGCTCGTTGTTGACGACGCGCTCCGGCGACGTCTCGATGTCGTGAACGTGGACCACCCCGTTTTGCTGGATCAGCGGGAAAAGGTTGCCCAGGTACCAGTGAGCAAATTCGGCGCTATGGTCCGAGTCCACGAAAAGAAACCCGATCTCCGGTGTCGACCGCCAGGTGTCCGGATCGTCGTACGCGCGGGGAAATTCCTCACGGACGTCCCCCACCACGATCTGGACCCGGTGGGCGAGGCTCGCCGTCTTCACTGTTCTCTTCGTCAGTGCCGCATAGATGGGATCGAGCTCGAATGAAATGATCCGCCCCTTGTGGTTGTCCTCGAGGGCGGCGGCCATGTGGAGCGTCGTCCAGCCCCGCTTTGGAGAAAACTCGATGATGAGCTCGGGCGCCATGAAGCGGACCATGAGATAAAGGAGTCGGCGCTCCTCCCCCGCATACGACGTCCCGATCGTCGGAATGAAGGAATTGAAGCGCCGCAGGCGTTCAACGTCCGGCGCGTATCGATTGTAGAGTTCGAACATCAGCTCTTTGCCCCACGCTTCCATGATCACTCCATGCTCGTGAACATCGTGGCCGGAGACTGCTGGTGCAGCGGAGTGGGAGAAAAGCGAGCGCCCGG
>MNEG01000013.1 GCA_001917585.1 Candidatus Rokubacteria bacterium 13_1_40CM_68_15 | reverse complement strand
AACAACGTGCTGGGGCAGGGGCTGCTCGCCGCGCGCATGAAGAAGGGCCGGCTCATCGCGGAAACGGGCGCGGGCCAGCACGGCGTGGCCACGGCCACGGCCGCCGCGCTCCTCGGCCGCGAGTGCGAGGTGTACATGGGGGCCGAGGACGTCGAGCGCCAGGCCCTGAACGTCTTTCGCATGCGCCTGCTCGGCGCCAAGGTCACGCCGGTCGACACGGGGAGCCGGACGTTGAAGGATGCCATCAACGAGGCGCTGCGCGATTGGGTGAGCAACGTCCGTACGACGTACTACCTGCTCGGCTCGGCGCTCGGCCCGCACCCCTATCCGGTGATGGTGCGCGACTTCCATGCCGTCATCGGAAAGGAAGCGCGCAGCCAGGCGCGCCGGCTGATCGGGCGTCTGCCCGACGTCCTGATCGCCTGCGTGGGCGGCGGTTCGAACGCCATCGGATTGTTCCACCCGTTCATCGGCGACCGTCGTGTTCGCATCGTCGGCGTCGAGGCGGGCGGTCACGGCATCGCGAGCGGCCAGCACGGCGCCAGCCTCAGCGCGGGCCGGGTGGGTGTCCTCCACGGCTGCATGAGCTACCTGCTCCAGAGCGACGACGGGCAGATCGCCACCGCGCACTCCATCTCGGCCGGCCTCGATTACCCGGGCGTCGGCCCGGAGCACGCGTATTACAAGGACAGCGGCCGCTTCGAGTTCGTGTCGGTAACGGACGAGGAAGCACTCGAGGGCTTCCAGACGCTAACGCGCCTGGAGGGGATCATGCCGGCGCTCGAATCGGCCCACGCCGTCGCCTACGCCGTCCAGCTCGCCAAGACACTGCCGCGCACGAAAGCGATCGTCGTTGGCCTGTCCGGGCGTGGCGACAAGGACGTTCAGGTCGTGGCCAAGGCGCTGGGCCGGAGCACGCCGTGAGCCGGCTGGACGCCACCTTCGCGCGGCTGCGGGCCCGCGGCGAGCGTGCCCTGGTGGCCTACTTCACCGCCGGTGATCCTTCGCTCGACGCGACGGGCCGCCTCGTCGTGGAGGCCGAGCGTCGCGGCGCCGACGTCGTCGAGCTGGGCGTGCCGTTCTCCGACCCCGTCGCCGACGGCCCTGTCATCCAGCGCGCCGCCCAGCGCGCCCTCGCCGGCGGGACGTCGATGATCCGCGTGTTCGAGCTGGTGAAGTCCCTGCGCGCCGACGTGCGTGCCCCCATCGTGCTGCTCACGTACTACAACCCTGTGATCCAGTTCGGGCTCCCGGCGTTCGCGGAGACCGCCGCCAAGGTCGGCGTGGACGGCGTCATCGTGGCCGATCTGCCACCCGAAGAGGCGGCGCCGCTGGCCGCCGAGGCCGGTCGGGTCGGGCTGGACGTCGTCCACCTCGTCGCGCCCACCTCCACGCGTGATCGCCTGCGCGTCATCGCGCGGGCGAGCCGTGGCTTCGTCTACCTGGTCTCGCTGACCGGCGTGACGGGCGAGCGTGCCGAGGTCAGCCAGGGAATCGCGGAGCAGATCCGCGCGCTCCGGCTGGTGACGACCAAGCCGATCTGCGTCGGCTTCGGCATCGGCCGCCCCGAGCAGGTGGCGGCCATCGGCAACCTGGCCGACGGCGTCATCGTCGGCTCAGCCATCGTGCGCATGGTCGAGGAGCACGCGACATCGCCCGCGCTCGTGTCCACTGTCGGGGACTTCATCGCTGCGCTCAAGGCGCCGCTGCGCGCGCCAGGGAGCTGATCGGTGGTCTGGTTCCGTCGCAAGGACGAAGCGGCCGAGGCGAAGGGCAAGAAGGTCGTCATCGCCGAGGGCCTGTGGATCAAGTGCGACTCCTGTAAGGAGATCGTGTACCGGGCCGAGGTCGAGCGGGCCGGCCGCGTCTGTCCGAAGTGCCGCTACGCCTTCCGCATCACCGCGCACGAGCGCATCGCCCACCTGATCGACCACGGCACCTTCGAGGAGCGCGATACCGCCGTCGTCCCCGGCGATCCGCTCGGCTTCAAGGACACCAAGCGGTACCGCGACCGCGTGCGGGCGGCGCGCGACAAGACGGGCACGACCGAGGCCGTCGTCACGGGCGTCGGCCGGCTGGCCGGCTTTCCGGTCGTGCTGGCGGCCTTCGAGTTCGCGTACCTCGGGGGCAGCATGGGCTCGGCGGTGGGCGAAAAGCTCACGCGGATGATCGAGCTCGCCATCGCCAAGCATCTGCCCGTCATCATCGTGTCGGCCTCGGGTGGTGCCCGCATGCAGGAAGGTATCCTCTCCCTGATGCAGATGGCGAAGACGTCGGCGGCACTTCAGCGGCTCGGCGAGCAGGGATTGCCCTTCATCTCGCTGCTCACCGATCCCACGACGGGCGGCGTCACCGCCAGCTTCGCCATGCTGGGGGACGTGATCCTGGCCGAGCCGCGCGCGCTCATCGGCTTCGCCGGTCCGCGCGTGATCGCCGAGACGATCCGCCAGCCGCTACCCGAGGGCTTCCAGCGCTCCGAGTTCCTGCTCGAGCACGGCCAGCTCGATCTCATCGTCGAGCGCGGCCAGCTCCGCGACACGCTCCGCCGCCTCCTCGCCTTCTTCGCGGATCAGCCGACGTCCGGATGACCTACGCCGAGGCGGTCGCCCGGCTGCTCGCCCTCCGGGGTGGCGAGCACGCCGGCATGCGGCCGGGGCTCGAGCGCATCGAAGCGCTGCTGGCCGCGCTCGGCCATCCCGAGACGCAGTTCACGCTCGTGCAGGTCGGTGGCACCAACGGCAAGGGCTCGACCGCCGCGCTGCTGGCCGCGATGTTGAAGGCGGCCGGTCGGCGCGTCGGCCTCTACACCTCGCCCCACCTGGTCTCCTTTCGCGAGCGGATCCGCGTCGACGGCGAGCCGATCACCCCGGACGCCGTGGCCGACGGCGTCGACGCGCTGAGCACGCTCGTCGCGCGCGTCGACGCGACGATGTTCGAAGCGACGACGGCGCTCGCCCTCGACCACTTCGCCCGCGAGGCGGTCGACGTCGCTGTCCTCGAGGTCGGGCTCGGCGGCCGCCTCGACGCGACGACGGTCGGCGTGCCGGCGGTCACGGTGCTGAGCCGGATCGATCGCGACCACGAGGCCTACCTCGGCACGACACTCGCCGCCATCGCGGCCGAGAAGGCGGCGATCATCCGCGGCGGCCTCGCCGTGTCGGCTGCGCAGCATGCCGAGGTCGAGTCCGTCGTGCTTCGTCACGCTGCGGCCGCGCACGTTCCGCTGCTACTGGAGGGCCGCGACGTCCACGTCAGTGTTCGTGAGCGGAGCGTGAGGGGACAGGTGATCACGTGCGCCGGCCCGGACTGGAGGCTCGCGGATGCGCGGCTCGGCTTGCTCGGCAGCTACCAGCCGTCGAACGCGCTGCTGGCGGTGACGGCCGCCCGTCATCTCGACGTCGGCGACAGCGCGATCCGCGACGGGCTCGCTCGCGCGCGCTGGCCCGGACGCTTTCAGGTGGTTCCGGGGCGACCGACGCTCGTGCTCGACGGCGCTCATAATCCGTCCGGCGCTCACGCGCTCGCGGCGTCGCTGCGCGACGTGTTCGGCGAGACTCCGATCACGCTCGTCCTCGGCGTGTCGGCCGACAAGGACGCCGCGGCCATCCTCGCCGCGCTGGCTCCGGCCGCCACGCGCATCGTCCTGACCCGGGCGGCTCACCCCCGGGCCGCCGATCCCGACACGCTGCCGCCGGTCGGCGAAGTGACGCATTCGTCGGCGGAAGCCCTAGAGGTGGCGACGCGTGACGCCCGCACCCCCATCGTTTGTGTGGCGGGCTCGCTCTTCCTGGTCGGCGAAGTCCTCGCTCGCCTGGGTGGCGGGGGCGATAACCCTTGCCCCGTCGAAAAGCAGGCTGATAGCATAGAGCCCCTTTTTTCGTGAGGACTTTCGGCACACTTGATCGAGCACGTTCGATCCGCCGTCATCATCTTCACCGGCCTGCTCGCGGCCGGTCACGCCGTCCGTCCCCCACCGGCCATCGCGCAGGGGACGAGCGCCACCGTGACCACGCCGGGCGGTGACGTGACGATCCTCGCCGATCGCCTCGAAGAGATCAGCGCCGACAACCTGATCATCGCGACCGGCAACGTCGAGATCACCAAGGCAACGGCCCGCTTGCTGGCCGACCGCGTCGAGATCAACCGCGAGACGGGGGTGGCGGTGGCCGAGGGCCGCGTGATCTTCTACGACGGCATCGACCGTCTGGTCGGCGAGCGCATCGAGTACAACCTCAAGTCCGGCACCGGCGTCGTGTACGAGGCCAGGAGCAGCGTCTCGCCGTACTACCGCATCGACGGCGATCGGGTGGAGCGGCTCGGCGAAAGCCGGTACCACGTGCGTCGTGGCATGTTCACCACCTGCGAGGCGGACCCGCCGGCGTGGTCCTTCCGGTTCCGCGAAGCCGACGTGGACCTCGAGGAAGGGCTCGTCGGTCGGGGCGGCGCCTTCTGGGTCAGGAACCTCCCACTCCTCCCCGTGTTTCCGTTCTTCGCGGCCGCCATCCGGCGCGAGCGCCAGACCGGCTTCCTGTTTCCGCGCTTCGGCGGCTCCAGCTTCAAGGGCCCCTTCCTGGAGCTGCCGTTCTACTGGGCCATCGCCGACAACGTCGACGCGACGGTCACGCTGAACGAGTACACGAAGCGCGGGACGGGTGGCTCAGGCGAGATCCGCTACATCATCTCGGACACCACGCGGGGCAACGCCGCCGGTTTCTTCCTGAAGGAATACCAGGTGAACGAGTCGGGGACGGGCCACGACGACAACCGTGGCTTCTGGCGAATGCAGCACACCACCCTGCTGGCCCCGGGCCTCGTCTTCAAGGCCGACATCAACGGCGCCAGCGACGACCAGCTCCTGCGCGACTACGGCGACGCGCTGAACCAGCGCAGCGCGCAGCGCCTGGACTCCAACATCTTCCTGACGTGGACGACCACGAACTGGAACGTCATCGGCAACGTCTACTGGTACCAGGACCTCACCACCCCGGCGGCGATCGAGTTGAACCGGGTTCCCGAGATCACCGTCACGCGGAACCGGACGCCGGTTCCGGGTGTGCCCGGGTTGCTGTGGGACTTCGATGGCCAGGCCACGAACGTCGTCCGCACCATCGGCTCGGAAGGCGTACGGGTCGACGTCCACCCGCGCATCACGCGCCCCGTCAGCGTGTTCGGCTTCTTCACCGTGTCGCCGTTCCTGGGCGGCCGCGTCACGGCCTACGACAAGACGGTGACGGGCTCGCGCATCGGCCTGGATGGCGTGACCGTGGACACGGTGAGCAACGATCCCCGGGTGCGCACCCTGATCGAGTCCGGCGCGGATTTCGAAGCGCGGGCCGCCCGCATCTACACCCTGAGCGGCTTCAACAACGTCGACGCGGCGCTACACTCGATCGAGCCCCGCGTGAATTACACCTCGATCGAGGGCGAGCACCTCACGAAGATCCCCAACTGGGGCAGCCCGCTCGACGTCATTCCCCGGACGAGCCTGCTCACGTATTCGGTGATCAACCGTATCCGCGCGCGAACGATCGCGCCCGAGGGCACCGAGGCCCAGCGATGGGAGTTCGTGCGCTTCACGCTCGGCCAGACCTACGACTTCCGGGCCGACACGCGGCCGTTCGGCAACCTCACCGGAGAGCTCATCGTCGATCCCAGCCGGATCGTCAGGTTCCGGGGCGACACGAGCCTGAGCCCGTATGTCGGCGGCTTCCAGACGGGCACCACCGACGTCACCCTGACCCTGCCGGCCATCACGGCCGCGGTGGGCACGCGGTACAACCGGTCCGACCAGACCAACTTTCTGCAGGGCACCCTGAGCGCTGACCTGACGCGGTGGGCGACGGCCCGCTTCATCACCAACTGGGATCTTCACACCGACACCTTCGTCGAGAATCGCTTCGGGTTCGATTTCAAGTACCAGTGCTGGGCGATCTCCGTCGAGTACGTCCAGCGTAGCGTCCGTGGGGACGAGCTGCGATTCGCGGTCAATCTGCTCGGCCTGGGCGCGCCGATCACGACCGGGACCGGGATCGGCGCGCTCACCGGCACGACCGGGCAAGCGCCCACCGCAGGCAAGATCCGATGATTCCTTTCCTCGACCTCACGCGCCAGCACGCCGCCCTCCGCGCCGAGCTCATAGACGCCGCCGGCCGCGTCCTCGATTCCGCGCGTTTCATCCTCGGGCCCGAGGGGGAAGCGCTCGAGCAGGAGCTCGCCAAGCAGGTGGGCGTCGCTCACGCCGTCGGCGTCGCGTCCGGCACTGATGCGCTCCGGCTCGCCCTGGCCGCCGTTGGCGTCGGCCCCGGCCACGAGGTCATCACGGCGGCGTTCTCGTTCGTCGCCTCGGGCTCGACCATCGTGATGGCCGGCGCGACGCCGGTGTTCGTCGACATCGACCCCGCTACGTACGCGCTCGACGCCGAGGGCGTCGCGCCTGCGATCACGCCCCGCACGCGCGCCATCGTGCCCGTCCACCTCTACGGTCACGCCGCCCCCATGGACCGCATCGCCGAGCTCGGTCGCGCTCACGGCGTGGCGGTGATCGAGGACGCTGCCCAGGCGATCGGCGCCACCTACGCGGGCCGACCGGTCGGCGCCTGGGGCGACGCCGCCTGCCTGTCGTTCTATCCGACCAAGAATCTCGGCGGCTGCGGTGACGGCGGCATGATCCTCACCGACCGCGCGGACGTGGCCGAGCGGGTGCGCCGCCTGCGCCATCACGGCGACGGCGGGCGCTATCGCCACCTCGAGCTTGGCTATTCGAGCCGGCTCGACGAGCTGCAGGCTGCGCTGCTGCGGGTGAAGCTCCGACGCCTGGAGGCGTGGACGGCGGCGCGGCGGCGGATCGCCGCGCGCTACCGCGAAGGCCTGGCTGGCCTGTCTCTGACATTGCCGGTCGAGCGGGAGCCGGCCCGGCACGTTTATCATCTCTATACGGTTCGGCACCGACAGCGTGATGCGCTCGCCAAAGCACTGGCCCAGCTCGGCGTCGGCACGGCCGTCCACTACCCGATTCCGGTTCCTGGCCAGCCGATGTTCGACCTGCCCGCCGAGCGTCAGTGGCCGGAAGCGTCGCGAGCCTCGCGGGAAGTGTTGTCGCTGCCGTGCTACGCGGAGCTGACGGACGACGAAGTGACTCGGGTGATGCGGAGCGTCCGGGCCGCATGCGAGGGACTATGAGCACGGGCCGAGCAGACGAGAAGGTGGTGGCGGCGCTGCGTGAGCGGCTGACCGCCTCGCCGACGGTGGGCGTGGTCGGGCTCGGCTACGTTGGGTTGCCGCTGGCCGTGGCCTTCGCGGAGTCGGGCGCGACCGTGCTGGGCGTGGACCTCGACCCGCGGCGCGTCGCCAGCATCGCCGCCGGCCGGAGCTTCATCGAGGACGTGCCGAGCGACACGCTGGCCGCGCTCGTGAATGCCGAGCGGCTGGCCGCGTTCAGCGGCGTCGACGCGCTCAAGGACGCCGACGCCGTCATCATCTGCGTGCCCACGCCCCTCGGCAAATCGAAGGAGCCCGACATCTCGTTCATCGTGGCCGCCGCCGATGCCGTCGCCGGCATCGCACGCCGCGGCCAGATCATCGTCCTCGAGTCCACCACCTATCCGGGCACGACCCAGGAGGTGCTGGTCCCGCGGTTCGAGTCGCGCGGGCTCGAGGTCGGCCACGACATCTTCCTCGCGTTTTCCCCCGAGCGCATCGACCCCGGCAATCGTGACTACACGCTGCGCAACATTCCCAAGGTGGTCGGCGGCCTCACCCCGGCCTGCGGTGAGCTGGCGGCCACGCTCTATGGCCGGATCACACCGGACGTCGTGCGAGTGTCCAGCCCGGCCACGGCCGAGATGATCAAGCTGCTCGAGAACACGTTCCGCTCGGTGAACATCGCGCTCGCCAACGAGTTCGCGATCATGTGCCGGCGGCTGGGGATCTCGGTATGGGAGGTCATCCGCGGCGCCGCTACCAAGCCGTTCGGGTTCATGCCGTTCTATCCGGGACCCGGCCTCGGTGGTCACTGCCTGCCCTCCGATCCCTACTACCTTTCCTGGAAGGTGAGGCTGAGCGGGTACGAGCCGCGCTTCATCGCGTTCGCCGACGAGATCAACACCCAGATGCCGGCCTACGTCGTGCAGATGGTGACCGACGCCCTCAACGACGTCCGCCGCTCGGTACGCGATTCCCGCATCCTCGCGCTGGGCGTCGCTTACAAGCCCAACGTGGCCGACACGCGCGATTCGCCCGCGCTCGAGATCATCGATCTCCTGGTGCGCAAGGGCGCCCTCGTCTCGTACCACGACCCCTTCGTGCCGTCGGTGACGGTCAACGGCGTCCGTCTCGACTCCGTCGCCTGGCCCGCTGACGTCGCCGCCTACGACGCCGTCGTTGTCCTGACGGCCCACGCCGGGTACGACTGGCCCGCCATCGTCGGTCGGGCCAGGCTCGTCCTCGACACCCGGAACGCGACGAAGGACGTGGCGGGCGCGCCCCACCTCATCCGCCTGTAGCGGGTTCGTGCTGACGTCGATCCTCGTCTCCCTGCGCCCCCGGCAGTGGGTCAAGAATCTCTTCGTCTTCGCCGGGCTCGTCTTCGCCCAGAAGCTCTTCACGCCCTCGGTGTGGCCGGCGCTGGGAGCGTTCGCGGTGTTCTGCGTGCTGTCGGGCGCGGTCTACCTCCTCAACGACGTGGCCGACCGCGAGAAGGATCGCCTGCATCCCGACAAGAAGTGGCGCCCGATCGCCTCGGGCCGGCTGCCGGTGCCGACGGCCGTCATGGCCGCCGCCGTCCTGATCGTCGTGGCGCTCGCCGCCAGCGTGGCCCTGTCACGACCGCTCGCCGTCGTGGCCCTGGCCTACGCGGCGCTGCTTGGCGCCTACTCAGCGTGGCTCAAGCACATCGTCATCGTCGACGTGATCGTCGTGGCCGTCGGGTTCGTGCTGCGGGCGGTGGCCGGCGCGGTGGCCATCGACGTCGGGATCTCGGGCTGGCTGCTCATCTGCACGGTGCTCATGGCGCTGTTCCTGGCGTTGGGCAAGCGCCGTCACGAGTACCTGACGCTCGGCGAGGCCGCTGTGCGTCACCGGCCCATCCTGGCCGAGTACAGCGCCGGCCTCCTCGACCAGATGATCGCGGTGGTCACCGCGTCCACGGTCACCGCCTACGCGCTCTACACGATGTCGCCGGAAACGGTGGCCAAGTTCGAGACGCACCTGCTACCGGCGACGCTGCCCTTCGTGCTCTATGGGATCTTCCGCTACCTCTACCTGCTCTACCGGCGCCAGCTCGGCGGCAATCCCTCCGAGCTCTTCCTCAACGACGGCCCGCTCCTCGTCAACACGCTGCTGTGGATCCTGGCCGTCGCCGTCATCATCTACGGGCCGCGGCTCCTCGCCGCCGGCCTCGGATAGAATCACGACGATGACGAGCCAGGTCGCGATTCTCCGCACGCGCCCCGAGACAGTGCTGGAGGACTACGGCCGCCTCATGCGGCTGGTGAAGTACGACCAGGTCCTCGGCCGCGATCGCGACCTCATCCTGAAGCTGAACCTGTCGTGGACGAAATACTTCCCGGCGTGCTCCAGCCAGCCGTGGCAGGTCGACGGCGTCGTGAGCACGCTCCTGGCCGACGGCTACGACCGCGCGCGGATCTTTCCCGTCGAGAACAAGACGGTGGTCACCGATCCCGTCGAGGGGTGCCGCAACAACAAGTGGACGCCGGTGCTTCAGCGTCACGGGCTGCCGTTCATCCCGCTTCCCGACGTGGAGTGGACGGTCCACCGGTTCGCGTCGCCGCTGCTGAAGCTGAACGAGATCTTTCCCGAGGGCATTCAGATCCCGAAGATGTTCATCGGCAAGAACATCTGCCAGCTACCGTCCGTGAAAACGCACGGGCATACAGTGACCACCGGCGCGATCAAGAACGCGTTCGGCGGCTTGCTCAAAGAAGTGCGGCACTACGCCCACGAGTTCATCCACGAGGTGATGGTCGATCTGATGCTGATGCAGCGCGAGCTCCATCCCGGGGTCTTTGCCGTGATGGACGGCACGGTGATGGGTGACGGCGCCGGACCGCGGACGATGGTCCCGAAGGTCGGCAACCTCATCCTCGCCTCGGCCGACCAGGTGGCCATCGACGCCATCGCCGCCAGGATCATGGGGTTCGATCCGCTGGCCATTCCTTACCTGCGCCTGTGCCAGGAGCGCGGGCTCGGCGTGGCCGATCCGAACAAGATCGACCTCGTCGGAGACGCCGAGGCCGGCCGCGTCAACATGGGGTTCACGAGCAGCCGCAGCCTCGTCATCTGGGGCGATCAGCTCATCCGGCGGGGGCCGCTGCGGCCGCTCAAGCGCCTGCTGTTGCACTCGCCCCTGGTGGTGTGGGCGCCGTTCGCGTCGAACGTTTACCACGATCTGCTCTGGTATCCGACGGTGGGGCGGGCGCGCATCCGGGCCTTCGACACCACACCGTGGGGCCGGCTCTTCGCATCGTACTGAGCGGCCGCGCGGTAAGATAACGCTGTTGTGAACCGCGCGTCGTCTTCCGCCATCCGCGTGCGCTTTGCGCCCAGCCCGACCGGGCTCCTTCACGTCGGCGGCGCCCGCACCGCGCTCTTCAACTGGCTGTACGCGCGCCGTCACGGCGGCGTCTTCATCCTCCGCATCGAGGACACCGACCGGTCGCGCTCGACCGACGAGAACATCGGCTTCATCATCGATGCCCTCCGGTGGCTCGGACTCGACTGGGACGAGGGCCCGCCAACGTCCGGCTACCGTCAGACCGAGCGGTTCGATCTGTACCGCGACCACGCCGCCCGGCTCGTGCGCGCCGGCCGCGCGTACTTCTGCGATTGCCCGCCCGAGCTCCTCGAGCAGCAGCGCAAGGCGGCCGAGGCTAGCCGGGAGACGTTCCGCTACTCGGGCCGCTGCCGCGATCGTGGCCTCACGGCCGGAGCGTTGAGGCTGCGCATTCCCGACGAGGGGACGACGGTCGTCAACGATCTGATTCACGGTCCCGTCGCCTTCGAGCACAGCCAGCTCGACGACTGGATCCTCGTGCGCTCGGACGGGACGCCGACCTACAACTTCTGCGTGGTCGTGGACGACGTGACGATGGGCATCACCCACGTCATCCGGGGCAACGACCACCTCTCGAACACGCCCAAGCAGATCCTCTGCTACGAGGCGCTCGACTATCCGGTGCCGGAGTTCGCCCACGTGTCGATGATCCTGGGCACCGACCGGAGCCGGCTCTCCAAGCGCCACGGAGCCACCTCGGTGCAGGCGTTCCGTGATGCGGGCATTCCCGCCGACGCGATGGTGAACTACCTGGCCCGCCTGGGCTGGTCGCACGGCGACCAGGAGATCTTCTCGCGCGCGCAGCTCGTCGAGCTGTTCGACGTCAAGGACGTGGCCTCGTCGGGCGCGATCTTCGACCAGACCAAGCTCCTCTGGCTTTCCCAGCAGCACATGAAGGCGATGGACGGCGGGCGTCTGGCCGAGCTTGCCGAGCCGTTCATCGCGAAGGCCGGACTGACCGTTCCGCGTGACCGCGCCTGGCTGGCCAGGGTTGTGGACACGCTGAAGGAGCGGACGCAGACGCTGGTGGAGCTGGTCGAGGCCGGCCGCTTCTACTTCGAGCGGCCGCGGGACTACGAGGCCAAGGCCGCTCAGAAGCTCTTCACCGACGACGGGGCCCAGCGGCTCGATCGTCTCATCAAGCGGCTCGGCGAGCTCGGCGCGTTCACGCCCGAGGCGCTGGAGGCGCTCTATCGCGAGCAGACGGCGGCGCTCGGCCTGAAGCTCGTGGATCTCGCCCAGCTCACGCGTCTGGCCGTGACCGGCAAGACGGCGTCGCCACCGCTGTTCGAGGTCCTGGCGCTGCTCGGCCGCGACGAGACCCTGGCCCGCCTGCGCGCAGCGCGCAACAGCATCGGATCATCGACGTGAAGCGCCGGGCGCCCAGGGCAGGCCACTGGCCAAGCGCGCCGCGCTCCCGGCGGTCGATCACATGAGACTGCTGCTCGCGCGACACGGGCAATCCGTGTGGAACGAGGTGCGCCGCTTCCAGGGCGGCACCGACGTTGCGCTTTCCGACACCGGCCGCGCGCAGGCCCGGGCCCTGGGCCGAGCCTTGCGCCGTTACCGCCCGGTCACCGCGTACGTGAGCCCGTTGGCGCGGGCGCGGGAGACTGCCGAGATCGCGCTGGCCGGCGGCGGGGTGCCACTCGTGCCCGTCGAAGAGCTCCGCGAGCTGTCGCTCGGCGCGTGGGAAGGCTGCACGATCGACGAGATCCGCGCCCAGAGAGGTGATCCCTACGGCGCCTGGGTGCGAGCCCCGCTGGACTGCGCGCCGCCGGGAGCGGAGCCGCTGCCCGACGTGAGCCGCCGCGTGCTCGATGCGATCGCCCGCATCAGCGCGGCGCACCCGAACGGCGATGACGTGCTCGTCGTCGCCCACGGCGGCGTCATCAGCGTCTATGCCTGCTACGTGCTCGGCTGCTCGTTCAACACGCTGTGGCGGCTGCGCATCGACAACGGCTCGCTCACGGTGGTCGAGCCGCCGGCGCTCGTGACCCTGAACGATACGGCTCATCTTTCCTCGGACGGGGGCTTCGCCCGCGCTCGAAACGCGACAGGACCGCGCGCGCCATGATGGTCGTCCTGTCGTTGTTCGGCGGGATGGCGCTGCTCCTCTACGGCATCCGGCTGAGCGGCGACGGCCTCCAGCGTGCGACCGGCGCCCGGCTCCGGCATCTGCTGACCGGCCTCTCACGCAACCGCTTGATGGCCGTCGTGTCGGGCGCCGTCGTGACCGGGCTCATCCAGTCGTCGGCGGCGACGACGATCATGCTGATCGGTTTCGTGTCGGCCGGCCTCATGACCTTTCGCCAGACGCTCGGCGTCATCCTGGGTGCGGACATCGGCACCACGCTGACCGTGCAGCTCATCGCGTTCAAGATCACGGACTACGCGCTGTTGCTGATCGGCCTCGGGTTCACGACGATGTTCGTGGCCGGCCGCCGGGTTCTCAAGGACGTCGGTCAGGCCGTCCTCGGACTGGGTCTCGTCTTCCTCGGGTTGAAGGTGATCCTCGACGGCTTCGATCCCGTCAGGACGAACCCGCTGCTCAGCCAGGTCCTGGCCGCCCTCGCCTCCAACCCGCTGCTGGCGGTCATCGTCGCCGCCGCCTTCAGCGCGCTGGTCACCTCGTCGGCGGCGACCATCGGCCTGGCCATCGCGCTCGCCCACCAGGGGCTGCTCAGTCTCCCCGGCGCGGTGGCCGTCGTGCTGGGCGCGAACGTGGGCACGTGCGCGACCGCGCTCATGGCCTCCTTCGGCGCCAGCGCCGAGGCCAAGCGCGTGGCCGTTGCCCACATCGCCTTCAAAGTGCTGGGCGTCGTGCTGGTGTTGCCGTTCATCGGTCCCTTCACCTCCCTCGTCGCCAGCACGGCCAGCGACTCCGCTCGCCAGATCGCCAACGTCCATACCCTGTTCAACGTGGGGATCAGCCTGGTGTTCCTGCCCTTCGCCCCGCTGGCGGCGCGCGCCATCGAGGCGCTCGTTCCCGAAGATCAGCTTGGCGAGAATCCGTTCAAGACGCGCTATCTGGACGAGCGGTCTCTGGAGCAGCCGTCGCTGGCGCTGGGCCAGGCCACTCGCGAAGCGCTGCGCATGGCCGACGTGGCGCAGGGGATGTTCCGCGATGTCGTCCCGGTCTTCGGTCGCGACAACCAGGAGCTGCTGGAGGACGTCGAGCAGCGCGACGATCAGCTCGACTTCCTCGAGCGCGAGATCAAGCTGTTCCTGGCCCGGCTCAGCCGGGAGACGATGGGGCCCGAGCTCTCGCGCCGTGAGATCGGACTGATCTCGTTCATCGGCAATCTCGAGAACATCGGCGACATCATCGACAAGAACCTGATGGAGCTGGCCCGCAAGAAGTTCTACCAGGGGCGGCGCTTCTCCGACGCCGGCTGGGCCGAGATCGTCGAGTTCCACGGCACGGTGTCGAAGAATCTCGAGACGGCCATCGCGGCCTTCGCCGCCAACGACCGGACGCTTGCCCAACACGTACTCGACCAGCGCTCGTTCACGCGCCAGCGCGAGCGCGAGCTGCGCGAGTCACATCTGGGTCGACTCCGCGCGGGGCTCGCCGAGTCGCTGGAGACCTCGGAGATCCACCTCGACATCCTGACGAACCTCAAGCGGATCTCGTCACACGTCTCGGCGCTCGTCTTCCCGATTCTCGAAGAAGTTTGACGTAGACTTGCGGCGTGGCGACTGCGTCCCCACGCCAACCTCCGCGCCTGGTCGCGGCGGTCCATGGGCGTGGCGAAGCCCGGGTGCCCGTGCCCTGGTGAGGTATACGAGACTGCGTTCCGTAGAGTCGGGACTCGGAGCGGCGGTGAAAGCTGCCTCGGTGTGTGATTCCGGCGGGGCACGGGCGTGGCGAAGCCCGGGTGCCCGTGCCCTTTTCAACGGAGGTGTAGCATGAAAAAGATCGAGGCGATCATCAAACCGTTCAAGCTCGACGACGTGAAGGAGGCGCTGACCGAGATCGGCGTGATCGGCATGACCGTGACCGAGGTGCGCGGGTTCGGCCGCCAGAAGGGCCACACCGAGCTCTATCGCGGGTCGGAGTACACGGTCGATTTCCTGCCCAAGGTCAAGATCGAGGTCGTCGTCGGCGATCACCTGGTGGACAAGGTGACCGCTATCATCGCGGGCGCGGCCAAGACGGGCTCGATCGGGGACGGCAAGGTCTTCGTGCTCCCCATCGACGAGGCGATCCGGATCCGCACGGGGGAGACGGGAGAGTCGGCCATCTGACCCGCCCCATCGATCTCGCGGCGCTGCTCACCACGTCCGGCGCCGCCGCCAAGCGGCATCACTCGACGCTGCGCCGGCACGGCTTCGCCGCACCGGCGGCCGCGCTCGCTAACCTCCACGCGCTCACGCCGACGCCGCGGGACTGCGAGTTGCTCGCGCCGGTCTTCGGGCACCTGCTCGCC
Organism: Candidatus Rokubacteria bacterium 13_1_40CM_68_15; assembly: GCA_001917585.1. Classification (GTDB taxonomy): domain Bacteria; phylum Methylomirabilota; class Methylomirabilia; order Rokubacteriales; family CSP1-6; genus 40CM-68-15. Next base: position 12,448 of record MNEG01000013.1, on the reverse strand, counting down.
GAGCTGGCGGCGGCGCCCGACCCCGACATGGCGCTCAACAACCTCGAGCGCTACGCGGCGGTGGTCGACCGTAGCGTGTTCTTCCGCGTCCTCACCGACCATCCGGGCGGCCTGGGTCTGCTGGCCCGCCTGTTCGGCTCCAGCCAATTCCTCGCCGACGCGCTGCGCCGGCGGCCCAATCTGCTCGCCTGGCTCCTCGAGCCGCGCACGATGCGGCAGTGGCTGGCCGACGACCTGGAGGCCGATCTCGCCCAGACGCTCGCCCCCTTCGCCGCCCGCGAGGCACGCATGAACGCCCTGCGGCGATTCAAGTACCGGCAGCTCCTGCGCATCGCCAGCCGAGATCTCCTCGGCGACGCCGATCTGACGGTGACGACGGAGGAGCTGTCGCGGCTGGCCGACGTCTGCCTCGCCGAGGCGTGGCGGCTGGCCGACGCCACGCTCCGGGCTCAGTACGGCGCGCCGCTCGACGGTGACGGCGCGGAGACGGCGCTGGCCGTCGTCGGCATGGGCAAGCTCGGCGGCGACGAGCTGAACTACTCGTCCGACATCGACCTCATGTTCGTCTACGGCGCCGACGGCGAGACCGAGGGCGGCAGCGAGGGGCGACTGGCCAACGGGGATTACTTTGCGCGCCTGGTGCGCGAGATCGTCGCCTTGCTCGAATCGGTCACCGAGGAGGGCTACGCCTTTCGTGTCGATCTGAGACTGCGGCCGGAAGGCCGGATGGGGCCGGTCGTCCTCTCGCTCGACGGGTACCGCACGTATTACGCGGAGCGTGCCGAGTTATGGGAACGCCAGGCCCTGCTCAAGGCACGCGCGTGCGCCGGCGACGAGCGCGTCGGCGCCCGCTTCATGGAGCTGGCGCGCGCGGTCGTCTACCGACCGGGCGTGGATGCGAGCATCGTCGGCGCCGTGCGCGGCATGAAGCGTGAGATCGACCGCCACCTCCCGGAAAAGGGCGGCGGCAACGTGAAGCTCGGTCGGGGCGGCATTCGTGAAATTGAATTCCTCGTCCAGGCGCTCCAGCTGCTCTACGGCGGCGACGACGGCTGGCTGCGCGAACGGACGACGCTGAAAGCGCTCTTCAGGCTGACCGAGCGCGGCTACCTCGCGCCCGGCCTGGGCCACGCGCTGTCCGAGGCCTACGTGCACCTGCGCACGGTCGAGCATCGGCTGCAGATCCTCCACGAGTTTCAGACCCACACGCTACCCGACGATCCGGATGAGCTCGGCCGCCTGGCCCGCCGGGTCGGTGTCAGCGGCTCGCCGGCTCGGGCCGCCAGCGCGTTCCTGCGCCGCCATCGCGCGGTCACCGCCACGGTGCATCGCGCCTTCAGCGAGTTCTTCGCCGAGCGGCCGGCGCCGCGGAACCGGCGCCTTCGGGTGCCGAGCCTGCTGGCCCTCCAGGCCACCGGGTTTCGCGACCCCGAGCGAGCCCGCCACAATCTCCGGCTGATCGTCGAGGGCCGACCGCTGGTGCCGTACGAGGCGGCGCTGGGCCGCGCGATGGAGCGGCTGCTCCCGAACCTGCTCGACGCCGTCTGGCAGAGTCCCGATCCGGACGAGGCGCTGAACCAGATGGAGCGCTTCCTGGCTGCCGTGGGTCCACGGGCCGGGCTGATCGAGCTGCTGGCGAGCGACACCTCGGTGCTCGCCGGGCTCGCGCGACTGTGCGCCGGCGGCGATCTCATGACCCAGCTGCTGATCACGCAGCCCGAGCTGATGACGGCGCTCGCCGATCCGCGCGCGTGGGAACGGCCGAAGCGCGCCCGCGATTTCCGAACGGCGCTGGCGGTGGTGTTCGCCCCGGGGCTGGCGGTCAGCGAGCAGCGCGACCGGCTGCGCCAGGTGAAGCAGGCGGAGGAGCTCGCGATCGTCTGGCGTTACCTCCTGGGCGTGACCGGAATCGACGGGTACTCACGCGAGATGACGGCGTTGGCCGAGGCCACACTGGCCGCGGGCATGCTGCTCGCGCTCGGGCCGCTGGTCGAGCGCCACGGCGTCCCGCGCACTGCCGACGGACGTTTCATCCCCGCGGTCATCGTGGGCCTCGGCAAGCTCGGCGGACGCGAGCTCACCACGGGCTCCGACCTCGACATCTTCCTCGTCTATGGAGGATCTGACGCCGACGGCCACGAGGACGGCGAGACCGACGGCGCCGAGCGCGTGGAAGCCCACACGTTCTGGAGTGAAGTAGTCGAGCGTGTGGCCGGCGCCCTCGGTGACATCACGGCCGCGGGTGTCGCCTTCCCGGTCGACCTGCGGCTTCGCCCGGGCAGCAAGGGCAGCGGCTTCGCCTCGAGCGTGACCGCCGCCGAGCGGTACTATGCCGAGTACGGCGACCTCTGGGAGCGCCAGACGCTCACGCGGTCGCGGATCTGCTGGGGCGACCGCCGCCTCGCCCGGCGCGTTCGTGCGATGATCCGCCAGCACACGTTCGGCGCGCCGCTCGGGCCGCGGGGGCTGAAGGAGATCGCCGAGGTGAGGACGCGGATGGAGCTCGAGCTGGGCAAGGAGACCCCGGGCCGCCTGCACGTGAAGTTCGGACATGGCGGCCTCGTCGACGTGGAGTTCCTCGTCCAGGCGCTCGAGCTCAGGCACGGCGCCGGGAGACCGCAGGCGAGCTGGCCGAGCACTATCGCTTCCTGCGCCGTGTGTCGGCGGCGCTGCGGCTGCTGTCCGCGCGGCCGCCCGACACCATCGAGCTGGCCGGCCCCATGCCGGCCCGCGTGGCGACGGCGCTCGGCCTGCCGTCGCGCGACGCGTTTCTGAGCGAGTACCGCCGGCGCACCACGGCGGTGCGCGCGGCGTACACGGAGCATGTCAAGTGAGCCGCTTCTACATCGTCGACGGCCACTCGCACCTCTTCCGCGCCTATCACGCCGTGGGCTATCTCTCGACGTCCAAGGGCGTGCCGAGCCACGCCGTTCTGATCCTGTCCACGATGCTCTGGAAGCTCATCCGCGAGGAGCAGCCGGAGTACCTCGGCATCGCGTGGGACCCGCCGGGGCCGACCTTCCGCGATCACCTCTTCACGGACTACAAGGCTACGCGCACCGCCATGCCCGACGACCTCGTCCGCCAGCTGCCGTACGTGCGCCGGTTGTTCGCCGCACTGCGAACGCCGGTGATCGAGGTGTCGGGCTACGAGGCCGACGACGTCCTGGCCACGCTGGTGGACAAGGCGCTCGCGCTGGACGTGGACGAGGTCGTCATCGTCACCGGCGACAAAGACCTGCTGCAGCTCGTCGGCCCGCGCGTCCGCGTGCTCAGCGTGCTCGGGCGGACGGGCGAGAAGATCGTCTACGACGAGGCCAAGGTGCGCGAGCGCTGGGGCGTGGAGCCCGTCCAGATCGTGGATGTGCTGGCGCTGATGGGCGACTCGATCGACAACATCCCGGGCGTGCACGGCGTCGGCGAGAAGACCGCCGTCAAGCTGATCTCGCAGTACGGCAGCGTCCCCCGGCTCTACGACAACCTCACGCTCGTGGCCGGCAAGCTGCGCGAGACACTGGCCGCCGGCCGCAAGAACGCGCTGCTCTCGCGCGAGCTGGCGTCGCTCAATCACGACGTCCCCGTCGCCTTCGACCTCGAGGCGTTCCGTCGCGCCGAGCCCGACTGGACGAAGCTGCGGGCGCTCTGGATGGAGATGGAGTTCACGCGGCTGTTGAAGGAGCTGCCGGCCCCGCCGGTGCCCATCGTCTCCTCCAACGAGCCGGTGTCCCGGCTCCAGAGTGCCGAGGCGGTGCGCGAGTATCTCGCCCGCACCGGCGAGGCCCCGCTCGGGCTCGACTGGGCGGGCGACCACCGCCCACCCGAGCCGCGGCCGGTGGCCACCGTGATCTTTACCGCGGCGGCCGGTGCGGCGGCGCTGCCGACCGCCGATGACGGCATGATGACCGGTGAGCTGGCGAACCATACCCTCGTGGTGCACGATGGCAAGGCCCTCGTGGAGTGGTGGCTCGGCTGGAGCGAGCAGCCACCCAGGATCGAGGACACCGCCGTCGGGGCGTATCTCCTCAATCCGGCGCGGGCGACCTACAGGCTCGACGAGCTGTGCATGGAAGCCTTCGGCGAGTGCCCGCCGCCGCCGCCCGAGCCCGCCGCCGAGAACCTGGACGCCGTGCTCGCCGACCGCGCGCGGTGGGTGGTCAGATTCTGGAAGCACATCGCGGCCGAGCTCGACGAGCGTGGCCTGCGCGCGATCTACGACGAGATCGAGCGCCCGCTGATCCCGGTGCTGGCGCTGATGGAGCGCCACGGCATCCGCGTCGATCCCGGGCGCCTCGAGGTCTTTGCCAAGGAGCTCGAGCGCCAGGTCGACAACCTCACGCGCGAGATCTACGCGCTGGCCGGCGAGGAGTTCAACATCGGCTCGCCCAAGCAGCTCGCCCAGATCCTCTTCGAGAAGCTGAAGCTGCCGTCGGCGCGGCGGACGAAGACCGGCTACTCCACCGACGAGCGCGTGCTGACCGAGCTGGCCGCCGGTCACGAGCTGCCGGGGAAGATCCTCGAGCACCGCACCCTGAGCAAGCTCAAGGGCACTTACGCCGACGCGCTGCCCCTGCTCGTGAACCCGAGGACGGCGCGCATCCACACGACGTTCAATCAGCTGGTGGCGGCGACCGGCCGGCTGTCCTCCCAGGATCCGAACTTGATGAACATCCCGATCCGCAGCGAGCTGGGGAAGCGGATCCGGGCGGCCTTCATCCCGGAGGAAGGCTGGCGCTTCGTGGCCGCCGACTACTCCCAGATCGAGCTTCGGATCCTGGCCCACCTCTCCGAAGAGCCCGCGATCATCGAGTCGTTCCGGCGCGGCGAGGACATCCACACGCGCACCGCGGTCGAGGTCTTCAAGGTGCAGCCGAACGAGGTCACGTCACTTCAGCGCACGATCGCCAAGAGCGCGAACTACGCCATCCTGTACGGCGTCAGCGCCTTCGGCCTCTCCCAGGCGACGCGGATCGACCAGAAGGAGGCGCAGCGCTACATCAACGCGTACTTCACCACCCACCCCCGCGTCCGCGCCTTCATCGATCGCACGCTGGCCGAGGGCCGCGAGCGTGGATACGTCACGACCGTGCTCGGCCGCCGGCGTTACCTGCCCGATCTGCTCAGCCAGAACCCCGTCGTCCGCGGCGCCGCCGAGCGCATGGCGATGAACGCGCCGGTGCAGGGGACGGCCAGTGACATGATCAAGATCGCGATGGTACGGGTGGCCGCCGCGCTACGCGAGCGGGGTCTCAGCGCCCGGATGCTGCTGCAGGTTCACGACGAGCTGCTCTTCGAGGCACCGCCCGACGAAGTGGATGCCGTCGCCGCGCTGGCCGCCGAGATCATGGAAGCGGCGCTCCCGCTGCGCGTGCCGATCGTCGTCGACGTCAAGATCGGGAAGGACTGGTCGGAAGTCTAGGCGACTCCGTCGTCTCGACCTTCACCTCCAGCTTCGGCTTCGCCGCTTTCCTCACGGCGTAGTAGGCACCCAGGAGCCCGCCGCCCAGCGCGAACAGCGTCGAGCCCGAGTCGACCCAGAGCAGCGACGGCACGTACCCCGCGAACACCTTCCAGTCGACCTTCAGACCGCGCGTCTGGGCATGCTTGTGGACCTGCCACGCGAGGAACAAGGCCTGGCCGAGGACGACCGATATCACGGTGAAGAGGCCGGTGACACACTGGACGCCGACGCCGCCGCGGCCGACAGCGCGGGTCGTGCAGTAACCGATCAGCGCCCCACTGGCGATGGCGACGCCCCAGAACATGCGGTTCGTCGCCACGGCGATCCCCGCCCACGCCAGCGCGGCGACCCCCGCCACGACCGCCGCGGTCATGACGGCCAGCGGCAGGTTGAGCGGGAGATCGTCGTACTGCTGGCTCGCGCGGCGGACGTCGTGCCGCAGACGCTCGATGCAGCTCGGACAGACGCGGTCGACGACGTCGTTCAACAACATGGGCTCGTTGCCGCTGGTGCTGCCGCACAGACGGCAGGCCACCGGCGGGGATGGACATGCGCGCTTGACGCTCGCCAGCAGGGCTTCGACATCGTTCACCACACGATCCGCCTCGACGCTGCGGAACAGTCGCCGCCGGCGCCGATGAATCGCCAGACCGTCTCCGATCTGCAGGTGTCCGGGCTTGATGGTGCCCCGCGCGACCGCGTCGGAGGCGAGCACGGCACTGCGGACGGCCGCGTCGCGGGTGGCGTCCACGTAGCGGACGATCTCCACGGCGCACGCGCTGCCGTCGGCGTTCCCGGCGGCGACCTGCACGAGGTAGCCGTCCTTCACGCCGTACGCGATGTCGGGACGCTGGGCCGTTCGCAGCCCCAGCCGTCGGCCCGCCTCTCCGACCACGGCCATGATCCGTGCCATGACGCCTGAAACGAACCTAGCACGCGGTCACCTCGTACAATGCGTAATCATGCAGACCCGTCCCTTCCTGCTCGTCGGGCTGACCGGGGGGATCGCCACCGGCAAGAGCGCGGTCGCAGCGATGTTCCGCATGCTGGGCGCGGTGATCATCGATGCCGACGTGCTCGCCCGCGAGGTGGTGGAGCCGGGCCAGCCCGCGCTCGCCGAGGTCGTGAGGGAGTTCGGGCCGAGGATGATTACAGCCGACGGGCGGCTCGACCGGAAGGCGCTCGGCGGTATCGTGTTCGCCGACGCCGAGCGCCGGCGGAGGCTCGAGGCGATCACGCATCCGAGGATCCGGGAGGTCTTCGAGCGGAGACTGCACGATCTCGCCGAGCAGGAATTCCGCGGTGTCGTCGTGTTCGACGCGCCGGTGATGATCGAGAGCGGCAACTACAAGAACATGGATCGGCTGGTCGTCGTGGTCACCGACGAGGCCACGCAGATCGCCCGGCTCATGGCCCGCGATGGTTGCACGCGCGAGGAGGCGTTGGCCAGGATCCGCAGCCAGATGCCGCTCAGCGAAAAGGCTCGCCTCGCCGACCACGTGATCGACAACTCAGGCGACCGCGCCGTCACCGAGGAGCAGGTGCGGCGCGTGCACGCCGCGCTCACGTCCGAGGTCGCCCAGCGCAAGACGCGCTGACGTCAGGCGGCGGCCTTCGGCCTCGCGTCCTGCTGCGCGCCCGGCGTGTTCCTGACCGTCAGGACCGGGCATGAGGCGTTGCGTACGACGCGCTCGGCGACCGAGCCGAGGAGTATGCGCTCGAATCCGGTCCGTCCGTGCGTTCCCACCACGATCAGGTCGGCGCCGTCGGTGCGAGCCGTCTCCACGATCGCGTTCGCCGGTGTCCCGAGAAGGACCGCGGTCGTCACCGGGACCCCGGCGGCCCGGGCTTCCTTGGCCTGTTGCTCGACCTCACGCTCGGCCCAGCTGCGAACCTCCTCCTGCAGCCGCGGAAGATCGGGCAACGCGCCTTCGGAAAACGCATAGGCCGGCAGCGGCTCCTCGACGTGAACGATCTCGAGCTCGGCGCCGAGGCGCCGGGCCAGCTCGATCGCTGTCCGTCGCGCCGCGTCCGAGGGCTCCGAGAAGTCGGTGCCGACCAGGATTTTCTTGAACATGGCAGGGCCTCCAGCGAGAAGACTCGTGCAACGCGGGTGCCAGTATACGGTGGTGTAGTACCGTACGCACGTGAACGGCCGGCGCCGCGCCCTCGGCCAGCACTTCCTGCGCGACGTCGGTATTGCCCGCGCCATCGTCGATGTCGTCGCCCCGACCAAGAGCGACCTCGTGGTGGAGATCGGCCCTGGCCAGGGCGCGCTCACGGGCGAGCTCGCGCGCCGCGCCGGCCGCGTCATCGCGCTCGAGGTCGATCGCGCGCTCGCCGCCGACCTCCGTGCGCGGATTCGCGACGTCGAGATCATCGACGCCGACGCCCGCACCTGGGATTACGGCCTGCTGTCCGCACCGCCCGGCGGTCGCGTGCTGGTCGTCGGCAACCTGCCCTACAGCGTGGCCAAGCCCATCTTGATGTCGCTCGTCAGCGCCCGTCGCGCCATCGACGAGATGGCGCTCATGCTCCAGCGCGAAGTGGCCGAGCGCCTGGCTGCGCCACCCGGCGGCAAGACGTACGGCAGCCTCAGTGTGCTCACCCAGCTCTACTGCGACGTGCGACTGGCGCTCCGCGTGCCGCCCGGCGCCTTTCGACCCCCGCCCCAGGTCGAGTCCGCCGTCGTCCATCTCCGCGTCCTATCGGGTCCCCGGGTCCAGGTGGCCGATGAGCGGCGCTTTCATGCCATCGTCCGCGCGGCCTTCGCCCAGCGAAGAAAGACGCTGGCTAATGCCCTGGCCGGAGGCCTCGGGCTGGCCACGGACAGGGTACGCCACGGCCTCGAGGCGGCCGGGATCGACCCGGGCCGCCGGGCCGAAACGCTCACAATTCATGAGTTCGCTGAGGTGGTAGCCCGGCTATCCTGAGAAGAATGGCTCGTCAGGTTCCCCTTCGCATGGTGATCGTCGTCGTTGTACTCGTGGCGGGCGCCGTAGGCGGATCCATCTGGTGGCGGCAACGGGTGCCCGCCCAAGCGCCAGCCGTGGTGGCCGAGACGCCCGTCGTCACGCCTCAGCCAGCGCCGCCCCCCGAGCCGCCGAAGGAGCGCAAGGAGACCGTCACCCTCAAGCGCGGAGACACCCTGATCAAGGCGCTCGCCGCCGCCGGGTTGGAGGCGCGCACGGCTGCCGAGATCGCCGCGGCGCTGAGGAAGGCAGGCGCGGAGCTGCGGAGGCTCAAGCCCGGCCACGAGCTCGAAATCGTCTGGAGCCCGGCCGGTGATCCAACGGCGGTGTCGTGGCAGGCCGATCCGTGGCTGGGCTACGCCGCCGTGGCCGGTGAGACCGGCTGGACGGTGAAGCGCTTCGAGACGACGCCCGAGGTGCGCGTCGAGCCGGTGCACGGGACGGTCGAGACCTCGCTCTTCCAGGCGGTGGACGAGATCGGCGAGATGCCGCAGCTCGTGCTCGCGCTGGTCAACATCTTCGAATCCGACTTCGACTTCACCGCCGACACGCGCCGCGGTGATCGCTTCCGGCTTCTCGTCGAGAAGCGTTACGCCGGCGCGACCTTCGTCTCCTACGGCCGCATCATGGCCGTGCAGTACACGAGCAGCGGCCGCACGCTGACCGGCGTGGGCTTCGTGGCGGCGAAGACCGACAAGATCGCGTACTACGACCTGGCCGGCCGGTCGCTCCGCAAGAGCTTCCTGAAATCGCCGCTCGAGTTCACGCGCATCACGTCGGGCTTCACCTACGCGCGGCCTCATCCGATCCTGGGCGGAGTGCGTCCCCACCTCGCCATCGACTATGCGGCGCCCGTCGGCACACCGGTGCGGGCGGTGGCCGACGGCACGGTCGTGCGCGCGGGGTGGAACGGCCCCAACGGCATCCAGATCCAGCTGCGCCATCGCTCGGGCTACGAGACCGTCTACAACCATCTCTCCTCGGTGGCCCGAGGCCTCCGCGCCGGCACGCGGGTCAGCCAGCGCCAGGTCATCGGCTACGTCGGCGCCACCGGCCTGGCCACCGGCCCCCACCTCGATTACCGCGTCGCCAAGGGGGGCGCGTTCGTGAATCCGCTCGGAGAGAAGTTCATCCCCGGCGAGCCGATCAGCGCCGCCGACAAGCCCAGCTTCCTGCGCGAGTCCCGCGCGCTGGTCGAGCGCCTGGAGACCGAGGCGCCGTTCTAGAGTCGTCGCCGAGTCAGGCGCTCCGCCTGACTGTCCCTCCACCGGTCGCTCTCGAACATATAATCGACCCGCTGTGCGAGGCGACGCGTGACGTCGGATCTCCTGCAAGGCGAGAACGATTGGCTGATCGTCCTGGCGCTGCTGATCCTCACGATGCTGGTCACGGAGATCGGGTTTCGGTCAGGACGCCGCGTTGTGTGGGATCATCCCGAGGGCGCCAAGGGTCAGGTCACGGCGATCACGGGTGGGGCGCTCGGCCTGCTCGTGTTCCTGATGGCCTTGACCTTCGTCATGGCGGTGTCGCGGTTCGATGTTCGAAAACAGCTGGTGCTGGACGAGGCCAATGCCATCGGCACGACCTATCTCCGAGGCCGGCTGCTGCCGCCGCCGGACAAGGCGGAGATCTCCGACTTGCTGCGACGCTACGTCGATGTGCGGCTCGAGTTCTACGGGGCCGGCGACAATGAGAAGCTGGCGAAAGCAATCAGGGACACCGAGCAGATCCACGGCCAACTGTGGACGCGCGCCGATATTCTGGCCGAGCGGTACCCTCAGTCGAATTTCGTGGCGCTGTTCGTCCAATCGTTGAACGACACCTTCGATCTGCAGGCCAGGCGAGTCGTCGCCCGGGACGATCATGTTCCGCGGGCCGTTCTCTTCGTGCTCTTTCTCGCGACCATCACGGTGATGACTCTGGTGGGATACGGATGCGGTCTCTACGGGCGCCGCAATTTCGTGGTGACGACCCTGCTCTCCGTCCTCGTTGCCGCCGTCACCCTCGTCATCCTCGACCTCGATCGTCCGAGCCGCGGCCTCTTCCGGGTGAGCCAACAGAGCATGGTGGCGCTCCAGCAAGAGCTTCGCCGGAGCGTCGAGGGCCGGCGGTGATCTCGGTCAAGCCGCTCTACGAGGCGCACCTGGAGCTGGCCGACGTCGTCAGCCTCGGCCGCACGCCGTTCGGCGAGCGGCGGGTGATCAATATCCTCGGGGGTACGTTCAGCGGCGAGCGACTGAGCGGCCGCGTGCGATCCGGTGGCGCCGACTGGCAGACCATCCGCGCGGACGGCGCGGCCGAAGTCGATGCGCGCTACACGCTCGAGACCGACAAGGGGACGCTGATCCAGGTGCGCAGCCAGGGCCTGCGGCACGGCCCGCGCGACGTGTTTGCGCGACTGGAGGCCGGGGAGACCGTGGACCCGGCCACGTACTACTTCCGCACCGTCCTGCGCTTCGAGACGGAAGCCGCCGAGGTCGACTGGCTCAACCGGGTGATCGCGCTGGCGATCGGCACGCGGCTGCGCGGGGCCGTCGAGCTCCGGGTCTTCGAGGTGTTGTAGCGGACTGACGAGGTGGGCTATCCGTTCCCGACGCTTCCCGATTACCTGGCTGCCGGACTGCGCCTCGTCTTCGTCGGGATCAATCCCGGCACGCGCTCGGTCGTGCGCGGCCACTACTTCTCGAGTCCCAACAATCGCTTCTGGCCGGCGTTCTCGGCGTCACGCCTGGCCGCTCCGATCCGGAACGCGCTCGGGATCGCGTCACTCGGCTCCGAGCTCGACCGCCGGCTGCTCGACTTCGGGATCGGGTTCACCGACGTCGTCAAGCGGCCAAGCCCCAACGCGAGCAGCCTGACCGAGCGCGACGTCGCTCGATGGGCGCCGCTCTGCCTTCGGCGCTTGCGGCGCTATCGGCCGGCCGTCGCCTGCTTCCACGGCCGCACCGCCTGGGAGCACTTCCAGCGTGGCGTGTCCCCAGACGTGCCTCGGCTCTTCGCGCTCGGCGCCCAGCGTCATCAGCCCCGGCCTCTCGGCGCGACCCGCTGCTTCGTGATTCCGAACCCGAGTGGCGCCAATGCCCACTACTCGCTTCGCGACCTGACCGGGTGGTACGACCGTCTCGCGGATTTCCTGAGCGAAATCACCGCGTTGTAGCGCGCCGTCGCCGCTCCGAAATTTCGGGCCCGGTAGCCGCCGGTGCTACGATGAGCGCGCTGCGAAAGGAGTCTTCGTGGAGCCATCCGCATCCGAGCCCGCCGTCAGGCTCATCCCCTTGGGAGGCCTCGGCGAGATCGGCCTGAACATGATGCTGGTCGAGTTCGGTGACGACGTCGTCGCCGTCGACTGCGGCCTCATGTTCCCGGACCCGGACGAGATGCCGGGCATCGACTACGTCATCCCCGACTTCTCGTATGCCGTGGCCAAGCGCGACGGCTTCCGCGCCGTGCTCCTCACCCACGGCCACGAAGATCACATCGGTGCGCTGCCCTACCTCCTGCGCTCGACGCGCATTCCCGTCTACGGGACGCCGCTCACGCTGGCTCTCGTCGCCGAAAAGCTGCGGGAGCACAACCTGCTCGACGGCGCCGATCTGCGACCGATGAAGCCCCACGATCGCATCGAGATCGGGCCGTTCCGCATCGAGCCGATCCGCGTGACCCATTCGATCGCCGACGGGATCGGGCTCGCGATCGACACCCCGGTCGGCACGATCGTCCACACCGGTGACTTCAAGCTCGATCCGAGCCCGCTCGACGGCGAGACCGCCGACTACAAGCGGTTCGCCGAGCTCGGTGAGCAGGGCGTGCTCGCGCTCTGCTCCGACTCGACCAACGTCGACCGCCCGGGTCATACGCGCTCGGAGATCGACGTCGGCGCCGCGCTGCGCGAGCGCTTCCGGCGCGCGAGCGGCCGGATCATCGTGGCTACCTTCGCCTCCCACATCCATCGCATCCAGCAGGTGCTGACGCTGGCCGCCGAGCACGGTCGTCGCGCGGCGCTCCTCGGGATGAGCAT